>NZ_CP022746.1:0-290000 GCF_002288285.1 Sphingobium xenophagum
GCCGCGTTCGACCTTGGCCCTGGCCGTGCAACATCGACCACGGAAACCTATCGCGGCGTTCTAGGCGTAGAGGGGCGACTGAGCGACAGGTGGACGGTCAACGGCTTCTACCAATATGGCCGCACCAACTTCACCCAGCGTGCGACCAACCTCGTCAATCAGGCCAATCTGCTGAAGGCGGTGGATGCGGTACAGTCTGGCGGCCAGACCGTCTGCCGCGTCAATGCCGATGCGATCGCCAGTAATGACGATGCCTCCTGCGTCCCCTTCAACCCCTTTGGCGAAGGGCAATATAGCCAGGCGTCGGTGGGCTACATCACCGGCAACGGCCTGCAACATACCGTCAATGAACAGCATGTCGCAGGCATCGACCTGCGCGGCGAATTGTTCGACCTGCCTGCCGGCCTGTTACGGTGGCGGTCGGCGCGGAATATCGCCGGGATACGGTCGATGGCACCGCCGACCCCATTTCGGCGGCAAACGGCTTCTATTCGCTCAACGGGTCGGCCCTGTCGGGCGGCGTGACCGTGAAGGAGGTATTTGGCGAGGTCGCCGTGCCGCTGTTGCGCGATTCAGCTTTGGCTATGCGCTCGATCTCAATGGCGCGGCCCGCCGCACCCATTACAGCACGACAGGATCGGTCACGACCTGGAAGGCTGGCCTGGTCTATGAACCGGTAGAAGGCGTCAGGTTGCGCGGCACGCGGTCACGCGACATCCGCGCGCCCAACATCTTTGAACTGTTCGGGCCGCAGACGCTCCGCTCGATCGGCCTGTCCGACCCGCTGAACGGGGGATTGCAGACCAATCCCTTCGTCATAACCGGCTCCAATCCCAATCTTTCCGTTGAAAAGGCGGACAGCTGGACCGGCGGTTTCGTGATCGCGCCGCGCAGCGGCCCGTTCCAGCGGCTGCGTCTGTCGGTCGATTATTATAATATCAAGGTGGCCGATGCGATCGGCGCGCTGGGCGCGCAGACGCTGGTCAACCGCTGCGCGCAAGGGCCACCAATTTCTGCAGCCAGATAACGCGCGACGCCAACAACCAGATTCTTCAGGTTCGCGACGTCATCCTCAATTCCAATGCGCTCAAGACCAGCGGCTATGACATCGAATTCCAATATCGTCAGCCGATCGGATCGTGGGGCGAACTGAATGCGCAACTGATCGCGAACATCACCAAAGAATTGACCACCGTCGATGCCCTGGGCGCGGTGGACCGCGCGGGCCAGACCGGCGTTCGCACCGGGACGATACCGGGCGTGCCCGACTATGTGCTGGACGGCGTCCTCACCTGGACCGTTGGCAAGTTCCAGTTGACCGGCCATGGCCGCTACATTCCGTCGGAATCTACTGGACCAATTTCGTCGGGCCGGATCAGGATGGCTATGCCGTTACCGCGCCAACAGCGTCGACAACAACAATGTCCCCAGCCGCTTCTACCTTGACATGACGGCCCGCGTGAATGTCGATACCGGCAATGGCCGGACCTTCCAGCTGTTTGCGACGGGTCAACAATCTGCTGGATCGTGATCCGCCCGCAATGCCCGGCCCGTCGGGCGGCACCAACCAGATTCTGTTCGATCCGGTCGGTCGTGCGTTCAAGGTCGGCGCGCGCTTCCACTTCGGTTCATAAGGCGCGGGATCGACAGGAGCCGATATGAGCATGAACGCAACCGATCCGTCACCCCCTGTCGTCATCCATCTGACAGATGTGATCGAACGTCAGCGGATCAATGCGTTCATCATCCGGCTGGTGGCGCTATCCTGGGCGGTCACCTTCCTCGATGGCTTCGACATGCTCGTCATCTCTTCGTCGCGCCCTATCTGCGCGACGGATTTGGTGCGGACGTGATTTCGCTGGGCGAACTGTTCGCGACGGGCGTGTTCGGGCGATGCTGGGCGGGATCGCCTTTGGCTGGCTGGGCGACCGTTATGGGCGGCGCCCGATCATCATCGCATCGGTCGTGGCCTTTGGCGCCACCAGCATAGCCATGGCGCTTGCGCCAAACATGCATATGCTCCTCATCCTCCGTTTCCTTAATGGCCTGGCGCTGGGCGGGCTGATGCCGCTTGCCTGGGCGCTGAACATCGAATTCGTGCCCAGCCGCTATCGCGCGACTGTCGTGACCGTCATCATGATGGGCTATACGCTGGGCGGCGTGGTCGCCGGGCCGATGACGGTCTGGCTGGCGCCCGATTATGGCTGGCAATCGGTATTCATGGTGTCGGGCGTGGCGACGCTGCTGCTCGTGCCCATTCTCTTTGCCCTCCTCCCCGAATCCGCTCGCTATCTGGCGGTGAAGGGACGATCGCCCGAAAAGATCGCCAGGTCGCTGAACGCGCTGGCGCCGGGGCTTGGCGCGCGGCCGCAGGATCATTTCACGGTCACCGACGAAGCGGTGGCCTCAACCGGGCAAAGCTTCCGCATCACGACCCTGTTCAAAGGCGACCTGCGCCCGATCACCAGCTTGCTGTGGCTCGCCTATATCGGCAGTTCGATGGCGGTCTATTTCAAGTCGAACTGGGGACCGATCATCTTTGAGGATGTCGGCTTCACCCGGACCCAGGCGGCGATGATCATGTCCGTCAGTTCGATCGGCGGTTCGATCGCGGGGCTGGCGCTCATGCGCTTCACTGACCGCCTGGGTCCGATCGCCATCGCCTTCTATCCCATGCTGGCGGCGCCGCTGCTGCTGGTCATGGGTCTGGCGCCCGTTTCGCTACAGGGGCTGGCCGCCTTCTCCCTGCTCAGCATGGCGATGATCAGCGGCACGCATTTTGGCATGCATTCCATCGCTGGCATCTTCTATCCCAGCGCGATCCGCGCCAATGGCGCTGGATGGGCAACGTCGGTGGCGAAGATCGGCTCGATCTTCGCGCCGCTGCTGGGCGGTTATCTGCTGGCGATGAACATGCAGCCGCGCCTGCTGTTCGTGCTGCTGGCGGCCACACCGCTGCTCTCTGCCGTGTCGCTCGTCCTGCTCGCCCGTGTCGGCAAGCGCCGGGCCGCCCGCAATCCCGTTCCCACCGAAAACACCATCCTTCCGGCGAAAGCCGACCAAGCCTAACAGGAATTATGATCATGGCTCTGACTGCGACCCCCATAACAGCGCGCTTTGGCGCGGAGCTCTCCGGCATCGACGTCGGCAAACCGTTGAGCGACGCCGATTTCGCCGCCATCAAGGACGCGATGAACCAATGGGGCGTATGCGTCATTCGCGGGACCGGGTTCGACAATGCCGCCCACATCGCCTTCAGTCGCCATTTCGGCCATCTGGAAACCGCGCCTGCGGTCAAGAACCGGCCGCGCCGCCACCCGAACACGCCGGAAATATTCGACGCCAGCAACCTCACCCCGGCGGGCGAGATACTGGTCGATGAAAATATGGTGCTGCACAAGAAAGGCGATCGGCTCTGGCATACCGATTCTTCTTTCATGGAACTGCGGTCGGCCTATTCGCTGCTCCTTGCCTATGAAGTGCCCAAGGAAGGCGGCCTTACCTATTTCGCGGACATGCGATCGGCCTATGAGGATCTGCCGGCCGACATCCGGGCGAAGATCGATACGCTGGAAGCCGACCATTCGCTCTGGTATTCGCGACTGCTCGCCGGTTTTCCGATCACGGAGGAAGAAATTGACGGCCGACCCAAAGCGCGCCAGCCCATGATCATGCATCAGGAAGCGACTGGACGTACCGCCATCTATATCGGCAGCCATGCGATGGATGTCGTGGGCCTGCCGCGTGAGGAAGGCCGCGCGCTGATCAAATATCTGATCGAATTCGCCACCCAGCCGCAATATGTGTTCGGCGTCGCCTACGAACCGGGCGACATCGTGATCTGGGACAACCTGACCACCATGCACCGGGGCGGCGATTTCGACATTTATAACGAGCGGCGCGACATGCGGCGTACCACCGTGCGCGAAGGCGAACCGCCCGAACATGCCGATGATCCGTTCACGGCCTATTTCTCCGCCTCGGCACCAAAGAACTGATCCGAAACGATGGTCGACAAGCCCCGGATATTGGTGACACGCAAATGGCCCGAGCCGGTCGAAGCGCTGATCGCGCAGCGCTATGACGCGACATTCAACGATAGCGATGTGGCACTGACGAGCGCGCAACTGGCCGCGGCCATGCGTGACTTCGATGCGATCTGCCCCACCATCACCGATCCGCTGGATGCCAGCATATTGGGCGTGGCGGGGCGACGGGTGCAGATCATCGCCAATTACGGCGCAGGCGTTGATCATATCGATCTCGCGGCGGCGCGGGCGGCGGGCATTGTCGTAACCAATACGCCCGGCGTGCTGACCGACGCGACCGCTGACATCGCCATCACGCTGATGCTGATGACAACGCGCCGCGCAGGCGAAGGCGAACGGGAATTGCGTGCCGAGCAATGGACCGGCTGGCGGCCGACCCATTTGCTTGGGACCAGCTTGCGCGGCAAGACGCTGGGGCTGGTCGGCTTTGGCCGGATCGCGCAGGCGATGGCGGAGCGCGCCCGTTTCGGCTTTGGCATGGACATCGTCTATTTTTCACGGCGGCCGGGCGCGCAGGAAGATGAACAGCGCCTTGGGGCGCGCTTCGTGCCGTCACTGGTCGATCTGGTGGCGCAAAGCGACGTCGTATCGCTGCATATCCCCGGCGGCGCGGAAACCCGCAACATCATCGATGCGGCCATTTTCGCGCACATGGCCCCCCATGCCATATTGATCAACACCGCGCGGGGTGACGTGGTCGACGAAGGCGCGTTGATCGACGCACTGGAAGCAGGGCGGATCGGCGGCGCGGGGCTGGATGTCTTTGCTGGCGAACCCCATGTCTCCCAACGCCTGCGCGATGCGCCCAATACCGTCCTCCTCCCCCATCTGGGCAGCGCAACGCGGGAAACGCGCGAAGCGATGGGCATGCGCGCCCTTGCCAATCTGGACGACTGGCGGGAGGGCCGGACGCCCCGCGATAGCCTGTAATGCCTGTGTCCATTGATAATCTTATCGCGGCGGAACAGTTGCCCGCCTCTTACGCGGCGATAGTCGATCGCTGGTGGCGGCCGCTCGCACAGCAGATCGCGCAGTGGCACAGCTTGGCAGGGCGCACCCTGATCGTCGGGATCAACGGGGCACAGGGCAGTGGAAAATCCACGCTCTGTCGCTTCCTCTGCGCGTCGCTGTTACCTGAACATGGGGTATCGGCGGCGGTGGTTTCGCTCGATGATCTTTACCTGCCCCTGGCGGCGCGCGAGCGGATCGCGCAGGACATACATCCCCTTTTCCGGACGCGCGGGGTGCCGGGGACGCATGATGTCGATGCGGGGATCGCGTTGCTGGATGATATGGCCGCCGGGCGGGAAGCCCTGATCCCGCGGTTCAGCAAGGCGCTGGACGACCGATTGCCGCGGGCCGACTGGACACGCCATGCCGGCAAGGTCGACATTCTGCTGTTCGAAGGCTGGTGCGTGGGCGCTCGGCCACAGGATGCCGACAGCCTGATCAAGCCGCTCAACGCGCTGGAGGCGCAGGAGGACGCCGAAGGCATCTGGCGACGCCATGTGAACATGGCCCTGCAGACTTCCTATGCGCAGCTGTTTTCGCGGATCGACCATCTGGTGATGTTGCAGCCGCCTTCGTTCGATCATGTTCTCGCCAACCGGCTACTTCAGGAACATAAGCTTCGCGCGGCCGCGCCGGATGCGCCAGCTATCATGGATGACGCCGCCGTGGCCCGCTTCGTGAGCCATTATGAGCGTGTGACCCGCCATATGTTCGCCGACCTTCCGGCGCGCGCGGACATATTGTTTCAGCTCGATGCACAACAGAATGTGATGTCCTGCCAGCGCCTTGCCCGCCCATGACTGGCAAATGCTAGACTGCACTCTTGTAACCGGATCGCCCGTAGATGGAGCCGATGACCATGTCGCCTGACAATATCCCTGTCGATGCCATCCGGCCCGGCCTTGAATTCCTCTATGCGGCCAGCGCGCAACTGGCCGATCCGATACAGATTGGCCCGACGCCGGACGGCATGCGGCGGATCATACCGATCCTGTCCGGCACGGTCGAGGGGCCAGGCATTCGCGGCCATATCCTGGGCGGTGGAAGCGACTGGCAGCTTCTGCGGCCGGATGGCGTCACGGTCGCGGACGCGACCTATGCGATCGAAACCGATGATGGCGCGGTCATCCAGATCCGCAACAGGGGGCTGCGGCATGGGCCTGCCGATGTCATGGCGCGTCTGGCAGGCGGGGAGCCTGTCGATCCGTCGGGTTATTATTTCCGCACCGTCCCCGAATTCATCGCACCCGTTGGCCCTTATGAATGGCTCAACAGCAGCATCTTCATCTGCTCTGGCGCACGTTACTCCGACTCGATCCGGCTATGGGTCTGGCGCGTCACCTGATCGGTCGACGCGAGGGACCGGACTATTCTTCGGCTGCGCCGAACTCGGACGGAATGCGACGCGCTTGACCGGCGGCGCGTTTTGCCAGCGCTTGCGCCACCCGGTCCAGCAGCTCGGCCTTGCGCCACGGCTTGCCAAGCACATCCAGCCCGCGCCGCAACGGTCCTTCTGCAACCAGTTCCTCATTATAGCCCGTCGTCATGAGAACCGGCATATCCCGATCCTGCGCAGTGATCGCTTCGGCCAGCGCGATGCCATTGAGCGTGCCGGGCATGACCAGGTCGGTAAACAGCAGGTCGATGGGATCGGTCGCGCGAATCCGCTCCCATTCCACCAAAGCAAGGTCGCCATTTTCCACCGCCGTCACGCGGTATCCCGCCTCGACCAGATGCTCCTGGGCAAGGGCGAGTACGTCGAGGCTGTCCTCGACAAGCAGGATGTGTGCGCCGTCCACCTTGGCGCTTTCGCCGACAGGATGCCCCGCCGTGTGAACCGTGGGCAGCGCGTCCGCACCAGCCACCGGAAACAGCATGCGGATCGTCGTGCCCTTCCCCGGCGCGCTGTCAATCTCCAGCCGGCCACGCGATTGCTGGACGAAACCGGAAGCCATGGCGAGCCCCAGGCCGGTGCCCTTGCCGGTCGGCTTGGTCGTGAAAAAGGGCTCGGCGGCGCGCGCGGCGACATGCTCCGGCATCCCCTCCCCCTCGTCGCGCAGCTCAATGACGACATAATCGCCGGATTTCAGCTGCCGCGCCTCTGCATCGCCGTTCAGATGCAGCTTCAAGGTGCAGATCGTCAACAGCCCGCCGCCTGGCATCGCGTCGCGCGCGTTGAGCGCTATGTTGAGGATGGCCATCTCAAACTGTTCGGCATCCAGCACCGCCTTGGGCAGCCCGTGGCGCAGGCTCAGATGAAGCTCGACTGAGCGGCCCAGCGAACTTTCCAGCATGTCGGCAAACCCGACAATGCAGGCATTCACATCGATCGCGCGCGGGTCCAGCCGCGTCTTGCGTGCAAATGCCAGCAATTGCCCGGTCAGCTTGGCGCCACGCTCTGCAGCGCCCTGCGCGCGCGCGAGATAAGCCTGCGCTTTTTCATCCGCGACGCGGCCCGACAATAGTTCCAGATTGCCGGTCACCACTTGCAGAAGATTGTTGAAGTCGTGCGCAAGCCCGGCAGTCAGTTGGCCAATCGATTCCATCTTCTGCGACTGCTGATACGCCTGCTCGCTTTCCTTGCGGCGCGTCACGTCCAACTGGCTGGCGAAGAAATAGAGGAGGTTGCCCGACGTGTCGTAAACCGGGCCAATGAACACCGCGTTCCAGAACGGTGTCCCGTCCCGCTTGTAGTTCAGTATCTCGACGGCGATCGACTCACGCTGGGCGATCGCATCGCGCAGTTCGTCAACCGCGGCACGATCGGTCTGCGCACCTTGGAGAAAACGACAGTTCCGTCCCAGGATCTCGCTCTCTTCATAGCCGGTCAGATCAAGGAACGCCTTGTTCGCGAACACGATCGGATTGTCTGGCTGTGCGGGGTCCGTCAGGATCATCGGCATGCGGGTCATCTCGATCGCCGCGAAAAAGACGTCGCCACGATCATCGAGTCCGGGCCGGGTGATAACACTTTCGCGCCAATGCTGCCGAGCCTTGCGACCAGTGGTATCCTTGCCGTCGTCCTGTAGCGTGTCGCCTGCCGGAATACCCTGGCTCTGTCCTGCGCTTTCGACGTCAAAGCCAGCGTCGTTTTGCCCGTCTTGGTCTTGATTCATGTGTTTCCTCTAGTTGCCAACGCGCACGAGTCCAACCGTGCAACGATTGGCGCGCCATTTGGTTACCAAGGCAATGGAAAGGACCGATCATGGATCAGCGAAGCGGATGCTACCGCGTCGCCGGTATTGCAATCATCCCTGCGTTGAAGGCCGCCGGAGCCCGATCAAGTCCATCATCGTTGCAAGGTGGCGTCCCATTGACGCCCTGCTTGCGTCGGTCTCACGATAATCAGCCGGTTTGCCACGCCGGATGGTCCGAAAGTCCGGATTTCATAAAGCGCTTCGAACGCGGACTTTTCATTGGCTTTCCCTGTCAATATGGCCAGATCGGCTTGACGGGACACAATCTGTGCCACCTCCACAAGACCCGGATCGTTCATTCCGGCGATCACCAGAATACGGTTGCCAAATGGCCCTGGAAAGCTGGCGACATAGGCATAGTCGCGACGCAACATGCGCTCCTTGGACGGGTCGGCCCAATTGGCTTCGAACCGCCGGCCACTCCGGCGATCAACGATCGCGTCTCCGGTCGGCATCAAAGCAAAACCTGATCGATCAAATATCGGCTCGCTGAGGTCGCGCAGATCGCTCAACAGACCGACATAGACGATATTATGCGTCTTGAGCATGTCTGTGGTGAAGCGCGACGATGTGATCGCCCTGGCCTTGGCATCGCCCGTAGCCCGGTTCAGGACCGGCATGATGGACACCAGCGCGGGGGCCATCGCCGCTGGCAGGTCAAACTGGTTGAGATCGACCACTTGGGCACCATCGCGTTTGTGGTTGAGCAGGTAGCGGTCGAGATCTTCGCTGCTGGTGACGAGCGGATCGACCACCTGCCGAACGACCCGGCCGTTTTCGACTTCCCCGAACGCATAACGATCACCCACAATCAGGGCGGTCGGGATCGCCGAATGTGTCAGGGGCTTCCAGAACGCGGACGCCAGCCGAGCATCTCTCGTCAGGTTCAAAGGCCAGAACCAGGCCATCAGCACCGCAAGGAGAATGATTCCAAGGACGCAGATCGCCAGGACAGGCCGCGCCAGCATATTGTAGCGGGTTTGACGCCCGGGTGTTTCTGCGTCGTCAGTCTTGCCGATGGAAGCCTCCGCGACCAGTCCCGCAGCATCGAGATCGATGTCGGACCTGAGTTGGAGGCGATATTCCCCTCGTGGCAGCACGAGATGTTCGCCTTCCCTGTTGGGGGGCAGGTTTTCCAGCTTCTTGCGCAGCCGGTGGATGCTCATCCTGACGGTGGCGTCCTGGCCGAGATGATCGCTTGGCGAAAGCCCGAATACCTCCTGCGCGATCTCGATCTCTTTGGGCGTTCTAGCTGCTAGAGAGGATTCGACGAGGAAGTCGAACAATCGATTTATCTGTACCGATTTTCCCAGACTTCCACTCGTTCGGACCGTTTCGGCGAATGCTCTCAACCGTTCCCGTGCACTGTCATCTGACGACATGGCATCTGACGACATGGCATGGGATCGTGAACGTGGGACGGAATGACGGACCAGGTTGAATTTTCAGCGCTGTGCTCCAAGCAACAATCTTAACATATCTGCGCCCCCTCTGTCCGTAAGTAAACACCCTAGGTCACACATGCCGCCCTATGTTGCGGACGCAGGCGCCAACGCGGCCGCAATCGGACAGTGACGCCTGCTCCGGTTCATTACTCCTCGACCGCTACGGTAACTTCCATGCCGTGCAACTGTGCGGAAAACGGGATCTGGCAGGAAAGGCGCGATTGCGACGCCCGGTTGGCGATGCTGTCGAGCAACGCGTCCTCATCGTCACTCATCGGCGGCAAGAGGCTCAACCACTCCGCGCCGACATAGACGTGACACGTCGCGCAGGAGCAGACTCCGCCACAATAGGCAGGCAGTTCGGCAATGCCCGCATCGCGGATCAGCTCCATGACCGAATGACCGGGCGACGCGGCAACATCCCGAACGACTCCATCGGACAGCAAGACCCGCAGCCCGCCTTCCCGCTGCGGTTCAGCGGCAACATCTTCTACGGGCGATATTGACATATTCACTGTGCTCATCTCCTCAAAAATCCTTGCGCGTGCGCCCTTTGCGGGCCCGAATACACCTATGGCTGTGGATATTATGAATGTGAATTTGACCCACGCGGCGCCGCTCGCGAAGCTATCGCATCTCGATCAGGCAACCGTTCATCATTGTTCATTCATTGGCAGCGAATTCGCAATAATGTCAATGATTATCTCATATTTGCAACAGCAACCTGACGCACTCACCGGCACATACTGACTATTGCGGCACATTCAGAACGCCGCACCGCGGCGCCTCATGCACGGATTTTCGTGGCCCTTTGGGCCCTCACCTTCCCGGCGCGATCCGCCGTCAATCCAAAGCGTCGCAGCCTTTGATACGGTACGTTACGTCCAGCACAATACTGTTCGTTACTTTTGGTCGCAGCCGAGGCGCGCGATGCTTTCCCCCATGGCCAACCAAGCTTGCGCTGCGAAGCAGGGCGATACGAATTGCATCCTGGCGAGCAGCCACCGTCGTGGCGACGCCAGCATTCGCGCTCCCGCATCGCTGCTGGGCATGCGCAAGCAATGGCTGAACACGCTCCTTAACGAGCGGACGCGAATAGGAGAGACAATATGATTACATGCTTCAACCCCGCCCGCCCCCCGTCGGCCGTCGTCGATCATGGAATCGTCTCGCACCGATCGGCTGGCCGACATCGCCCGCCTCCAGGCCGCTCTGTCCTCGCGATCTGCGCATGCCTGTCGACAGGAGGTCATCATGGACAATTCTAACCTGTGGTCCGGCATTCGCGCCTTTTACGAACCGACCATTGAAATCATGGCGATGTGGATGTGGGGTCTGCCTCTGTTCGCGGCGGTGGTTGCGATCATCTTCATTCTGTCGGAACGTCCCAACGGCCCCATATCGTTCAAAATGTTGCTTAATGCCGCCTTCCCGCGCGACCTGCACAGCCATGCCTCGGCACGGGTCGATCGCTGGAATGCGATCATCCTTTTCGTCATCGGCTTCCCGCTCGTCGGCCTGTTCGCACTGAATGGCCTGGCGATCGCGACCAACGTCGCCAACTTGCTCAGCGCCGAATTTGGTGCCACCGCCCCGCTGCTGCATGCGGCCTGGGCAATCGTCGCCGTGCAATTTCTGGTCTTTTTCCTGGCCACCGACTTTATGGGATATTGGGTCCATTACTGGTGTCACACCAACCCCTTCCTGTGGACCCTGCACAAGCCGCACCACACGGCCGAAACCCTGACCCCCTGGACGCTCTATCGCCAGCATCCGATCGAATTCTTCATCGTCAATGCTGTCCCGGCGGTGTTTGGCGGCCTGGTGACGGGCGTGGCCCTTTATGCCACGGGCACGGCTCTGCACCCTGGAACCATGGCCTGCGTCGGCATTATGGCCTATATATTGTTCTTCGTGATCGACTTTCTATCCCACGTCCATGTGCCGGTATCATATGGCTGGCTGGATCGGATCGTGCTGGCACCCGTGATGCACAATCTGCACCATAGCATCGAGCTTCACCATCGCGACAAGAACAACGCCGTGGTCCTGACATTGTGGGACTGGATGTTCGGCACGCTCTATCTGCCCAAAAAGGGTGAAACCTGGCGGTGGGGCGTCAATGAAGAAGAGTTCGGCGACCAGAATCCGCATAAGACCCTTAAAGGCTTTTATGGCGAACCCTTTGTCGTCGCCGGCCGGCAGATCAGGGATCTGGTGCGCGTCGGACGGCGGCACGAGGCAGAAGCCGACCCGAAATAATAACGTTACCCGCGCCCATGGCTGCGACCGTTACGGCTATCCGCCGAGGTCGCAGCCAAAGCTGTAACGCCCGCGAATCCGGCCTGTCCTTGCATTAACATGCGATCGTTACGCCGCGATACGGTACGTTACTTACCCCACAGGCGTTGCCCCCATAGCCTCTGAGACGCGATGGGATGAGCACCAGCCCCAAATACCCATTTTTCCAGCACCCTCTCGGGACTGCGATTTTCGCGCCGGGCTTGGGCAAAAAAAGGCGGCACGCATGACGTAGCCGCCAATGAGACAGGGAGTAAAACTGTATGAGGCCTTTCGACACATTCGTTTCCGAACGCCACCGGCGCCTTTTGAGCATGAGCGCGAGCGTATCGATCCTGACGCTGGTCCTGATAGCAGAACTCAACGGCACCGCAGCTCTGGCTCAGGCATCTCAAGGCTCTGCCGTTGATCGGCCCTCACCAGCACAAGCCCGCAACAACGATGACGACAGCAACGCGATCGTCGTTACCGCACGGCGAAAGGAAGAGTCGCTGACGGACGTGCCAGCCTCGATCACGGCCTATTCTTCGGACTTCTTCAAAAAGCAGAATATCCAGACCTTCGCTGATTATGCGACGAAACTGCCAAACGTCACGTTCCAGTACGGCCAGGGCGGCGATTTTTCGTCGGTCGGCTTTGTCGGCGGCAGGCAGACGACCATCCGCGGCGTCGCCGGAGCCAACACGACAGCCTATTACATCAACGATACCCCCGTCCCGGCCTCGATCAGCCCGCAGACCCTGGACCTTGATCGCATCGAAGTCCTTAAAGGACCGCAGGGCACGCTTTTCGGCGCCAGTTCGATGGGCGGCAATCTGCGCTTCATCACGCGCCAGCCGACCTTCACCGAAAACAGCTACACCGCCCAAATCCAGGGCGGCGGCACCAAGAATGGCGGCTTCGATTTCGACGGCAATGCCCTGGCCAACCTGGTTGTCGTACCCGACCGGGTGGGACTGGACATCGCTGGCGGCTACACGCGCGAGTCCGGTTTCATCACGCGCCGTTTCCCCGGTGCGTCTGGGGCCCTTGTTTCGGTGCCCGGTCAGGGGCGCGGCGACACCTACTCGGCCTCCGCATCCTTGCGGGCGAAGCTGACGGATGAGTTGGAGGCGACGATCAGCGGCATCGGGCAGATATATAATCTGCATGGTTTCCCCGCCGCCTATCTCCCCCTCCCCGGTTATCGCCCCGTGACCTACACGATTGATCGCGATCGCGACGTGCAGGAATATTCCAAAGATCGTTGGGGGCTAGGATCGCTTGTCCTCAAATATTCGGGCGAAGGATATTCGATCGTCTCTTCCAGCAGCTATTTTGCGCGTCGAACGAAGGAACTGGAAGACACGACCGAAGGCAATAACGGCTATATCAGGGATGTGCTTGGTGTGGATATCGGGGATCCACCTTTGCCGACCATCAACATTTCCAAGGACCGGCGCTTCACGCAAGAGGTCAGGCTTTCGTTCGACGAAGGCACCCTGCTGCCCGGCTTGTCCGGCATCGTCGGCTTTTTCTATCAGCACCGTTTCAACAGCTTTGCACAGCCGGCCCTGCCTGTTCCGGAATTCGAGGATGCGGGTTTCGATCCGCCATTCATCACGCGCCAGACGTTCCCGACGCATGAAGACAATAGCGCGATATTTGGCGAGCTATATTATGAAATTCTACCCAAACTGACACTGACCGGCGGGCTGCGCCAATATTGGATCAAGCAGAAGGCCGACGCCGTGCTGAGCGAAGGCATCTTCAATTCGCCGGGCGGCGACCTGGCACCGGCACGCCGCAGCCGCCAGAGCGGCATCGTTCCAAAGTTCGTCGTTTCTTACAAGCTGCCGCGGGAGGGTACGGTCTACGCATCGGCGTCGAAGGGTTTTCGTCTGGGCGGATCTCAGGGCCGGTTGCCGGATTTCTGCCAGTCGGACCTCGCTGCGATCGGGCGCACGCAGGATGATACGCAGGATTTCAAGTCCGACACGTTATGGAGCTATGAAGTCGGCGCGAAGAGCCGGATCGCCGGAGGGCGGCTGAACGTTGCGGCCGCCGCGTTCCAGATCGATTGGTCCAACATCCAGCAGCAGGTGATCCTGCCCACATGTACGTTCAGTTTCACCGCCAATGCCGGCAAGGCACGCATTCGCGGCGGCGAACTGGAAGTGAGTGGCAGGCCCATCGCCGGCGTGCCCTTGATGCTCCAACTCGGCCTTGGCTACACCGATGGCCGCTTGCTTGACCCCGGCCTCCTCGCGCAGGCGCCTGATACCCGGCTCGTCCAGACGCCCAGATGGACCGGATCGATTTCGGGCAATTACGATCATCCAATCAGCGACAACGCGTCGCTCCTTATCAGCGCTGACTATAGCTACACAGGGGGGCTGAAAGTCGCAAACAGCGCTGGCGGCTTCCTCGACCGCAAGCCACTTAACTTTGTCAACGCCTCCATCGGCGTGAAGTTTGGCACCTCCCAGATCACGCTTTATGGCAAGAACCTGCTCGACAAGCGCCTCAACCTCGGCGACCTGTACAGTTCGGGCATCGAGCGGTCGGAAATCCTGGCCGATGGCAGTGCCCAGCGCCTGCCGCGTGGTGCGGTCAGCCGTCCGCGCCAGATTGGCGTCCAATTCAGAACCGACTTCTGAGATGGCCATTATGAGCAAAGCGTCATCATTGCCCGACACAAAGCGACGGTGGCGCTCTCCCGCCTGCGGAACAGCACTGGCCCTTGCCATCGCTTTGCTGGTCGCGAGCGGTGCCGACGCTGAAGTGCTGCCGATGCCGACCGTCACTCCGGTCCCGCCCAGCGGAAAGCTACCGCTTTCTTCAGCGGCGCGGGCGGGAACCGAATATGTCGATCTCGAAGAGGTCGGCTATGAAGAGGCGGAATATTATCTCACGGGCGTAGCGCCCGCGATTACAGCAACGGGTCAGACCGTCACGACCGCTCCCTACATCACCCGGTTTCTGATACGCCAGCCCAAAGATCCTGCGCGGTTCAACGGTACAGTCATTATCGAACCGTTCAGCTGGTTTGGGGAGCGGGCTGCCGGCTGGATATTGACCCGCGATTACCTCACCCGAAAAGGATATGCGTTCGTCGGCTACACCCTGTCGATCAACACGCCGCCCAATGACCCGAAATTTCCGCCCGATGAAACCGGACAGAGCGGGGACGCCCGGCAATATGGCGACATCGTCAATTTCGATTTCATGCGCCGCTTCGACTATCCGCGCTATGCACCGCTTGGCAGCTACTTCGACGCAGGCAAGTTCCTGCGCGGTGGAAAGCCAGACCCGTTCATCCCCCAAGCGCAGGGCATCAGCGCTGAACTGGCGATGCTGCTCAAATCGAACCTGCCGCACGGTCCCCTGGCAGGGCGCAAGGTCGAACGGGTCTATGTCAACACCTGGGCGGTCAATGCCCAGATCTGGATGGACTATCTCGATCAGGGTCGACACCAGCAATGGCGTATGCCGGACGGACGTCCCTTGATCGACGCCTATATGACAGGCAAGCTCGCCTATGGCGAGGTGGCGGGAGACAGCATCCGCGTGCCGCGCCACATGCCGACAGACGCGCCCTTCGTCACCATTTTCAGTCAGTCTGAAACGGTGCATGATGCGATCGAACAGATAACCCTGCCGCCTGACACAGACCAACCCAAATTGCGTTATTATGAGGTGATGGGCACCCCACATTTGCGCAAAGCCGATCTGGGGACTGGCGAAGTGGAGCCCATGCCATACGAGCGCGGAAAGCCGGACGATCCGCGGTGCCAGCAGATTTACGACGAGCCATCCGAACTGCCATTCTCGGCGTTGCTGGACGCGCTTGACCGATGGGTGCGATTGGGGGTGCCGATGCCTCGTGCGGACCGGGTCGCGCGCGACGGCGCGGGCGTGCGGCGAGACGCCAAAACCGGCAATATAGTGGGAGGCGTACGCCCGCCCTGGATCATGGTGCCAAGCGCCGAATATTGGACCGACTATGAAACCGGCTGTGGCGTCGTCTATGACACAAAGCTTCCCTATTCCGCTGCGCGACTACGCGCTCTTTATGGCAATTATCGCAACTATGCCCGTCGGTTCGAGGACGCCAAGCGCCGATCCGTATCGGCAGGATATTTGCTTCCAGGCGATGCTGAAGGACTTGAGCCAATAGCCTCTCCCGCCGACTTTACGAAAAAGGCGCCCTGACAGCCGAAACATGGCTTTTGGCTTGCTGCGGAAACGGGTCGCATCGGATTTGCGGATCGGCAAATCCGATGCTGAACAGCGCAACTGCCGTTGCAAGAGCGGGAAACTCAACCACGCTCCTTCGCGGCCCTGTGCGACGCGGGCAGTAGAGAGAAACGCTGCCTATTCAGCCAGTTCCGCGTCATATTCAGCGAATGCAGCCTGTGCGATGCGGGTAGAATCGATCCCGGCGGGAATTCCGCAATATACCGCAACCTGCAACAAGGCTTCGCGAATTTCCTCGCGGGTGAAACCGTTGCGCAGAGCCGCCTTGACGTGCAGCTTCAATTCGTGCGGCCTGTTCAGCGCACTGATCATGCCGAGATTCAGCAGGCTGCGGTCCCGCCGCGACAAACCATCGCGGGCCCATATCTCACCCCAGCAATAGCTGCTCGAAAGCTCTTGCATCGGGCGGCTGAAATCATCTGCCTGCGCCATGGAACGGGCGACATAGTCCGCGCCCAGAACCTCGCTGCGAATGCTCAGCCCTTTGGCCAGTCGATCTTCGTCCATAACCGCTCTCCGAGCCAAGGCCGAGCCTATAGCCCGCCGATAAGGCAATATTTGATGTTCATATATTCCGACAGGCCATGGCTCGATCCCTCCCGACCAAAGCCTGATTCCTTGACCCCACCAAAAGGCGCGACCTCGGTCGAAATCAGACCGTCATTGACCCCAACCATGCCATATTCCAGCCCCTCCATAAAACGCCACTGCCGGGCGAAATCGGCGGTGTAGACATAGGCCGCCAGGCCAAAGGGCGTGTCATTGGCAATCTGCATGGCCTCGCTTTCGTGCGTGAAGCGGATCACGGGCGCTACCGGCCCGAATATCTCTTCATGCGCGATCGCCATGTCCGTGGTGACGCCGGTCAGAACGACAGGCGGGTGAAATGCGCCCTGCTCAGGAACGTCCGGAGCTGTTCCAGCCTTGGACGCGCCCTGGATTTCCGCCTGCTTGACCAGGTCAGCGACGCGACCGGCATCCTTGTCACTGATCAACGGACCCATGCCCGAAGGGTTATTGATGCCGTCGCCTACACGCAATGCCTCGACACGCGCGGTCAGGCGTTCGACAAAAGCGTCATGAACGCCTGCCTGAACCAGAAACCTGTTGGCGCAGACGCAGGTCTGCCCGGCATTGCGAAAGCGTGAGGCCATGGCGCCCTCGACCGCCCGGTCGATGTCGGCATCATCGAATATGATGAAAGGCGCGTTCCCGCCCAACTCCAGACTAAGGCGCTTAACCTGCCCCGCCGCCTGAGCCATGATGAGCTTCCCGACCTGCGTCGATCCGGTAAAGCTGATCTTGCGGACAAGGGGGTGGGTGCAGAACACGTCACCAGCCTCCGAAGACCGCACTGCCGGGGCGACCCGGAACAGGTCATGCGGCACGCCGGCCTGATGCGCCAGATTTTCAAGCGCCAGCGCCGAAAGCGGCGTCAGTTCAGCCGGTTTCACGACAATGGAGCATCCCGCCGCGAGCGCCGGTCCAGCCTTGCGCGTTATCATTGCCAGCGGGAAATTCCATGGCGTGATCGCAGCACAGGTGCCGACCGGCTGACGCAGCGTGATGATCCTCTTCCCCGACGCATGGGTCGGGATTACCTCGCCATAGGCGCGGCGCGCTTCTTCGGAAAACCATTCAATGAAAGCCGCGCCATATTTCACTTCGCCGCGCGCTTCATCAAGGGGCTTGCCGCTCTCCAGCGTCATCAGCATCGCCAGCGCCTCGGCATGTTCGCACATCAGATCATACCAGGCGCGCAACACATCGCTGCGCTCCTTCGCCGTGCGAGCGCCCCATTCATGCCGTGCCGCGTCAGCGCGCTCGACGATCTCGACCAATTCCGCGCGATTATAGCGGCGGATGGTCGTGACTTCGCGCCCGTCTGCCGGATTTGTGACCTTCAGCCCGCCTTGATCAAGATATTCAGGGCGTAACAAATGCAGTGCCGGGTCAGTCATTGCGACAGAACTCCAAGGAAATGAAAGAAAATGGTCTCACAACATGCGCGACAGGACGTCGGTTTCACCGCCCTTGTCTTGCAGGCGGTGCTTTGCCGCACCTGCAACGTGCAGAACGATCAATGCCAGAAGCAGATAGGCGCCATATTCGTGAAGCGCCTGAAATAACGCAAAGGCCTCATCATTCTTTGGCAGTAGTTCAGGCAAATGACCGAAGAAAAAGAAGGGAACGCCATCGCTCTGCGTAAAACTGGAGGACATTGAATAGCCAAAAATCGGGATCAGCAGTGTCAATGTCATGATCAAACGGTGGACCGCATGCGATAACATTCGTTCCCAGCCGGTCAGACCGTCCGGGGTTTGCGGCAACACCCGCCGCTTCTGCCAGCGAATAAGTAGGTGGAGCACCGCCAGCAGCCAGGCCAGGACGCCGAATTGCTTATGATTGGGATAGAAAAATTCGAATTTCGCTATCGGAGTGCTGTCCGGCAAGCTGGTCATATACCAGCCCGACCAGATCAGGCCCAGAATGATGACCGCTCGGAGCCAATGCAAAATGCGTATGGAGAGCGGATATTTGGGACTTTTCCGTCCAGTGTCTTCCTGCATGACCTTTTCCCGATCCTCTAGAGGTAAACGCCTCGCGAATAGCCTCCATCGATAGTCAGGGATTGCCCGGTTATCGAAGGACTCTGCGCATTTGCCAGAAAGGCAATGAATTGCCCGACCTGGGCAGGAGACAGGATTTCACCCGTCGGGATGTCATGGACGAATTCGGCCTCGATGTCCTTTGCGGTAACATCGCGTTCCTCGGCCATTTCGGCAAACAACTCGTCCAGGTGAGGCGTCCGGACGATGCCGGGATTGACGACATTCACCGAAATGCGAAACCGCCCGAGCTGATCGGAAAGTACCTTTGTCAAATGGGCGACCGCGGCATTGCGCAGACCACTCAAAGTGTCGCTCGACCGCCCGGTCAGCCCGCCGATATTGACGATATGTCCCGCCCCCTGTCGCTTCATCGCGGGGACGACCGCCTGCGCGTAACGCAAATATCCGCCCACCTTCACGTCGACATCGGCAATCAACGCATCAATATCGACGTCTTCGATAGCGCCGCCGATGGGCGTAGAGCTTGCTGCCGCGTTGACCAGCACATCGATGCGACCGAACCGATCGACGACCGTTTCGGCAAGGGCTTTGGTGGCGGTGGCATCGCGGGCGTCGGACGCAATCGCGACGACAGGCGTGTCGACGCTCTCCCTCAACCGCGCCGCCGCAGCCTCCAGCGCCGTCTCGCCACGCGCCGTCAAGACAATCGTAAAGCCGGCATTGGCCAGTTGATCGGCGATGCCGGGAACCAGTCCGCCGCTGCCGCCGGTCAGGATCGCAACCCGCTGGCTGCCGCTCATGGCAATTCTGCCTGTATCAGCAACGGCCCATCAAGCGTCAGGCCATGGCGTAGTGCCGCAGACAGCTCTCCATTCGTCGTGGCGCGGATCGCCTCGACACCATAGCCTTTGGCCAACGCGACCCAATCGACCTTGGGACTGTCCAGTTTCGTCAGATCGGCGACAATCTTGTCATCGAGCGGCACTTCGGCCCGATTAAGTTCGGTCTGCAGGATCGCGTAGCGATGATTGGCGGCGATGATGATCGTGACCTTCAGCCCCTCTCGCGCCATCGTCCAAAGCGATTGCAACGTATATTGTGCGCTGCCATCGGACTGAAGAGCAACGATACGGGCGTCAGGCTGCGCTAGCGCAGCGCCGACCGCGCAAGGCAGCCCCTGCCCAATCGCGCCTCCGGTATTCGTCATCACCCGGTGCCGCTTCGCGCGATGCGCGTTGCGCAGCCAGGGGCCGCCCAGAGTTGACCCTTCAAGTGAAATCACCGCGTCCTGCGGCAACTGGACCAGCAGTTCCTCCACCACCGATACCGGCGTTAAAGCTGCGTCCGCTTCGGGCGAGCAGACCGCCTCCATCGGCGCAGGCGCGGGCGCTGGCTCACCGCCAACCTGACTGGCAAGCGCGACCAGCGCGGCAACGGCATCCTCGCCAGGCGCAGCCAGGCGCACCAACCTTTCGTCGGGCACCAGCTGGCTGGGCCAGCCTTCATAGCCGAAATAGCTGATCGGCATGCGCGCGCCAGCCAGCACGACGCGGGCATCGCCCATTTGTGCGATGACATCATCGGGGAAATAGGCCTGACGCTCCACTTTCGGCAGATCCCCACCCAGCGTTACGATCCCCGGATAGGGTTCCATCAGCAACCGTCCGCCCAGAGCGGCGGCGAGCGCGGCCCCGGCACGAATCCCGGCTTCGGTGAGTGCGCTGCCCCCCAGCAGGACGATGGTTTCGCCCGGTTCGGACAGCGCGGCCACCGCTGATTTGATCCTGTCGTCCCCCACCGAAGTCAGCTGGTACGGCACGAACCCTACTGTGTTTCCGTTGTCAGGCGCCGGGGCATCAACCACATCGGTCGGGAAAATCAGCGTTGCAGCGCCACCTTCCGCCAGATTGGTCGCCGCGAACGCCTGTCGCACATCATCAGCGATCGCATCAGGCTTTGCGAGGGAGATGACTTGACGGGATACAGGTTGTGCCAGCGAGACAATGTCCGACGTCAGCGGCGCGTCATAGGCCAGATGCCATGTCGCATGATCACCGATCAGGTTGATGATCCGCGAACCCGCGCGGCGCGCATTGTGGAGATTGGCGATGCCATTGGCAAAGCCAGGCCCCAGATGCAGCAGGGTCAGCGGCACTTGTCCCGAAACGCGGGCATAGCCATCGGCCGCGCCTGTACACACGCCTTCAAACAGGCTGAGAACGCAGCGCAACCGTCCGTCACGCGCCAGCGCACTGACCAGCCCCAATTCGGTCGTCCCAGGATTGGCGAAACAAATGCGCGCGCCGCCTTCATACAGGCTGTCGAGCAAAAGATCGGCGCCCAGGCGCCCGCTGACGGGCGCTTTTGCTTCGCTTTGAACGTTCATAATATCTCTTTCCTGTCAGCCAAGCGCCGCCCCACCGACCTTCAGGCCGGCAAGGAAACCTTCGACAAGGCGCATGAAACTTTCATGTGCATCGTCATGAACATAATGGGAGGCTTCAGCCACGCTGGCATGTGCGAGCCTGGGGTTGCCGGCTTCCAGCTCCCTCACCTTATCGAGGTTGCAAAAATCCGATCGCCCGCCCCGGATCACCAGAGTGGGGGTACGGATCGCGGCAATCACCGGGTGCAGATCAACCACGCGCGATGGATCAGGTTGAATGCGGGTCGCCGCAATACCATCCGCATCATAACGCCATACCACCGAACCGCTGTCGTCTGCCCGCATCGATTCAAACAATCGTTCCTCGATGGCTGCATCAGACACGTTGGGCCGCAGCTTGCGCCAATAGGCGCGGGCCTCCGCCCAGTCGGCAAAGCGTGTTGGCAACGCAGCCATTTCTGCGACGATCCGTTCAAACCCGGCACCCGATACCGAAGAACCGGCAGTGATGTCTTCCACGACCAAAGCCAGCAACCGATCCGGATGCTTGGCGGCGTAGCAATAGGATGTCGTTCCGCCCATCGAATGACCGACCAGCACGAAGCGATCGAGCTTCAGGGCATCGGCAACCGCTTCCAGATCGCCAAGATAGGCGTCGGTATAATAGTTGCGCTCCGCATCCCAGTCGCTTTCCCCCCGGCCACGCGCGTCGAACGCAATCATGTGCCAGCGATCGGCCAGAGACGATGCCAGCTTGCGCCATGTCCCGGAATAGCCTCGCAAGCCATGCAGCAACAGCATGGCTGGCGCTTCCGGGTCACCCCATTCACGCACATATAGATCCAACGTGCCGCTCGAAATGCGGCGGGTCCGCTCCCTGTCAAGCGTCGCGACGGGAAGCGGAGCCTGGCCTTGGTCTGTCATCGTCTGGATGCTCATGCGTCAGGTCAGTCCGTTGCCTTCGGCATCTTCGGCCTTGAGGCCGCCCAGGCGCGCATTCAGCCGTCCGCGCGTGGCAAATGCCCAGCAAACGATCACTTCGTCACGATTGGGCGCATCATCGAAGGAAACGCTCATCGTGTCGTAATGCGAACGAACGTAGAGAGCATCCTTGTGGCCGAAGGGAATGTCGAGAATAGTGCCCGGAACGCCGCGCTTGCCCGTCGAGGGAACCCATGACGCGCCGCCGCCCACTGCATCACGGACCGGATTGGCCGCCGGGTTGGTCAGCAGGGCATTGCCATGCTCATACTCACCATCGATGCCGACCATGATCGCCTTGCCGTAGCTTTCGATCTTGGCACCACCCGACAGCGCATTCAGCCGTCGCCCGATTTCCGTGCCCAGTTCCGGGGAGGCATCGATCCAGGCCGAAAGATCCTCGACAAACTGGCCGGCATAGGGGTTCTTGATGCACGCGCCGATCATATATTTGACCAAAGGCTGGCCATCTGCAGGAGCGCCTGTTTCACCGGCCCAGATTTCTTCCACCTGGCTGAACCATTTGCGGATGTGGAAAGCGCCGAAGTTCGGCTCATACGTCTTCATGTCATTCTCCCTGCCTCTGCCGTTTGGCAAAGTGTGTTGGCTTGGCGGTCCAGTTCGCCGACCGCTGCTAAAGTTGGCTCGGATCTACCGGATCGGCCTGCCCCTGATTGCGGGTCAGTTCAGCCTGCGAGGCTCCGGTTTCCTGGGGAACGCGCTGGCAGAACACTTCCAGCATGTGCCCGTCAGGATCATAGAAATAGATCCCGGTCGAAACCCCATGGTCCAGGATTTCGGCGATCTTGACGCCACGCTCCGCGAAAAAAGCGTAGTTCCGCCGCAAATCGTCCATGCTCGTGCCAGCCATCATCAGGCCGACATGCTCAAACTCTTTGCCTGTGGTCGCGCCTTCTTCTGCCGGAAACAGCGCAATATCGTGGTCGCTGACCCCGAAGCTCAAAAATACGCCGCCCTTATACGGGCCATCGGCGGCACGAGCGACGATCTTCATGTTGAGGATGTCGCTATACCATTGCGCGGAGAGTTCGGGGTCCTTCACGAACAATACGATATGGGCGATCTTCTCCACCCGGATCGGGGAGGTTTCAGTTTGTGACATGCGGCAACCCCAAATCTTCAGGAATTCCAGGTATCCAGGTCAGATCCGTAATCTCGTTGAACTCGCGCCATTCCTTTGCCCAGGATTTTCCGGCATCTGTCGAGAGATACAGATAACCGAATTTGCTTCCCGCCAGCATGAAATCAGGATCGGCCGGATTTGCGCCGAATGCCCACATGCAGGAGTTTGAAGGGCGGTCGAGTTCCGCCTTCGTCCAGGTCAGGCCAGCATCGTCCGATGTCAGTATCGCGGCCGTGGTGCCGGGCGTCCCGTCACCAATTCCCAATGCAATCTCCCGATTACTGCCAGGCTTGCGCATCAGCAGTCGCGAATAGCGCAGGCCCCAACTTTCCTTGGCAGGCAGACGGACCCAGGTCTCGCCATTGTCGGTGGAACGATAGAGCGCGATGACGGTGAGCGCGAGATGCACTGTCGTTCCATCGTCCTGCTTCAGAATAACGATGTCATGCAGATCGGAATTGCCACCAAATTCCGACCAGCTCGTATCGATGCGTTGCCACGTATCGCCACCATCGCGGCTGCGGTACAGGCCGCCTTCTTCAACCCCTGCCCAAACATCATTGGAATCGGCCGGGTCGACGGCAAGCGCCAGCATGCGGGGGCGATTCACGCCCGCGCAAAACTCCGGCATTTCCAGCGGCGTGCGTTCCCAGCTCTTTCCGCCATCGCGCGAACGGAACAGGATAGCGCGCGAAGGGGCGCCAGTGCCGGCATAGATCACCTTCGGATCACTCTCGCTCACCACCAGCTTCCACACGGCAAGACCGTTCAGCGCACAATCAATCCTGCTCCAGTGAACGCCATGGTCAGCGCTGTAGAACAAACCTTTTTCCGCCCCGGCAAACAGCGCTTCGGGATTGGCGGGATCAATCAGCAGGCAGCGAACCCGGTCGTCATATTCCAGATCCTGCCCGATATTGATCCGATACCAATGCTTGCCCTCGTCATGGGTGCGAATGATCGCCTGCCCATCGGTTGCAACTATCATGGTCCTGCTCATGAGGTCTCCTGCTATTCTATCGATGCTTGCTATAGTCCGACGCCGTTCAGCTCAGATTGACCCAGATGCTCTTGATCTCGGTGTAGAGCTCCATCGCCTGGCGACCATGCTCACGCCCCCAGCCGGACTGCTTGAAGCCGCCAAATGGCGTGGCATTGTCGACAAGATTGAAACAGTTGATCCAGACCGTCCCGGCCTTGACCGCTCCGGCTAGGCGGTGCGCCTGCTTGAGGTCGTTCGTCCAAATTCCTGCCGAAAGGCCGAAATCGGAATCATTCGCCTGCGCCACCAGATCTTCGGGGTCCGACCAGCTCAGCGCGCTCAACACCGGGCCGAAGATTTCCTCTCGCGCGATGCGCATGTCACGGCCCGCATTTGCCATGATCGTGGGTTCAAAGAAGAAACCCTCGCCATGGGCTTTTGGCCGACCGCCACCGATCAGGATTTCAGCCCCTTCATTCTTCCCGATTTCGACATAGCCGCTCACCTGGTCCCATTGCTCCTGTGACACCAGCGGACCGAAATTCACGCTCGGGTCCAGACCATTGCCGATCGTGAGCCGCGCCGCATGGTCAGCAACCCGTGCCAGAAGATCGTCATGGATCGAGGCATGCGCATAGAGCCGCGAACCTGCGGTGCAGGTCTGCCCCTGATTGAAGAATATCCCCGCCGCTACAGATGCCGCGGCGGCATCGAGATCAGCGTCAGGCAGGACGATCTGCGGAGATTTTCCACCCAGTTCGAGACTGACCTTCTTGAGATTGACGGTAGAGCCGCGCACGATCGCCTTGCCGACAGCGGTCGACCCGGTGAAGGCTACCTTGTCCACGCCTGGATGGTCGACCAGTGCCGCACCCGCTTCGCCAAAGCCGGTTATGACATTGAAAACGCCAGCAGGAATACCGGCCTCCAGAGCCAGTTCAGCCAGCCGCAGGGCCGTCAGCGGGGTTTGCTCGGCTGGCTTGAGGATAACGGTACAACCTGCTGCCAGCGCCGGGGCCACTTTCCATGCCGCCATCGACATGGGATAATTCCACGGCACAATCAGTCCGCAAACGCCCACCGGCTCGCGCACCGTATAATTCAGGATTTTCGCGCCGCTGCGGGGCGATACCGGCAGCGTTTCACCGCCAAATTTCGTCGGCCAACCGGCATAATAGCGGAAGGTCTTGATCGAACCTTCGATTTCGACGGCCTGGGTCAGCGTTGCCGGCTTGCCATTGTCCATGCACTCAAGAACGGCCAACTCTGCTGCATCGCGCTCGATCAGATCGGCCAGACGATTCAGCAATTTGGAGCGATCCACTGCGCTCATGTCGCGCCAGCTGGGATCGACCAGCGCCTTGCGCGCGGCTTTGACCGCCAGATCGACGTCGGCTACGCCACCTTCTGCCACCTGGCAAATTTCCTGGCCCGTCGCAGGATTTACGGTGGCGAAGGTCTTGCCCGACTGCGCCTGCACCGATTTCCCATCGATAATCAGCCCGCGGGGCGTTTTGCCGAGATCAGAGCGAAGCGCTTCGGCCTTTGCATATGCTGTAGACTGTTCTGACATGGCCTTGACCCTCAATTGCTGAAACCTGTTCTGCCCGCGGCGCCTTGACGCCTGAGCGATTCCATCCATCTAATAGCGGATCGACACAATGTAAACAATTATAGATTTATCAGATTATTTGTTGCATATGCACGACAATGCCAAAGACGTTCAGACCGAAGGAATCATGGTGCAGGACAACAATTTCGATCTTGAAAGGGCACTGCTCGCGGCTACCGGGGAAAGGCGAATGTCGACGCCCCTGCCCCAGCAATTTCCGAGCGTTGACGAGGCGTATGCCATTCAGCGCAGAATCCACGCCCGGACTGGTCAACCCATCATGGTGTGGAAACTGGGCCTGACCGGCAAGGCCCCGCAGGACGCGTTCGGCGCTGCCGAGCCAACCGTGGGTCGCCTTCCGGCCAGCGCGATATTTTCGGACCGCAGCCAGATTTTCGCGGTCGTGCCGGAAATATATGCGGAGGCAGAACTGGTGTTCGAAATGGGCAGCGATCTGCCGGTGGTGGACAGGCCCTATACACGGGCCGACATCTGCGCGGCGCTCAAGGGGATTTATACCGGCATCGAGATCGTCTTTTCCCGTTTTACCGACGATCACCAATCGCTGCCCCTGCTGATCGCCGACAATGTCAATGCCTACGGCCTTGTGCTCGGCGGCAAACTGTCGTCGCAGTGGGAAGACAGGTTTGCCGATATGCCAGCCAAGCTCAGCCGCAATGACGAGGCGCCTGTCGAAGGCTCGACCGCAAGAGTTTTGGGCAACCCGCTTGATGCTGTCGTCTGGCTGGCCAACTGGTTGCGCGAAAACGAAAATGACAATTTGAAGAAAGAACAGTTGATCGCATCGGGCACCACGACCGGCGCGACCGAGATTTTCGCAGGAGACACTATAAGCGTCAGCTTCGACGGCGCACCTGCGGCCCGTATCTCCCTCATTCCGTCAGACGAGAAGGACCAGTCGTTATGAATTTGAAACTTGGTATTGAAGGCAAGGTTGCCGTCATCACAGGGGGTGGCGTTGGCATTGGCAAGGAAACGGCGCGCAAGCTGGCGCTTGCCGGCGTCAAGGTAGTGATCGCTGCGCGTACCGCTTCGAAGCTTGAAGCGGCAGCGCAGCAATTGCGTGACGAAACAGGTGGCGAGATCATCGCGGTTCCAACCGACACCACGTCCAAGGAATCGGTTCAGGCGCTTGTCGATATCGCAGTGGAAAAATTCGGTGCCGTTCACATATTGGTGAATTGCGCCGCAGCGCCGGGCGGACTGGTGCGCAATGCCATTGAGGAAGCGGACGAAGATGCGCTCATGCTGGACCTCAATACAAAATTGTTCGGCTATTTCCGCACGGCAAAGGCGTGCGTCCCTTACATGCGCAAGGCTGGCTGGGGACGGATCGTCAATGTTGGCGGGTTGACCGCGCGCTGCACCGAAGCGCTGTCGGGCATGCGCAATACAGCGCTCGTCCATTTCACAAAGACGCTGTCGGACGAAGTGGGCAAGGATGGCATCACGGTGAACATCATTCACCCCGGCGTCACCCGGACCGAACATATCGAGGAATGGTTCGCCGAAATGGCGGCCGAGGAAGGCACCACGGTCGATGCGATCGTCGCGCGCGAAGCCGGTGATCCGGCCGCGCTGAAACGCATGCTCGAAGTGGAAGAAGTAGCCGATCCGATCGTGTTCCTGTGCTCCAATCTGGGCAGCGGGATCACGGGCGAATCGATCGCCGTCGACGGCGGCCTGTCGCGCGCCATATTCCTCTAAACGGCAATGGGCTGCCCTGAGAGGGGCAGCCCGTTTTCAACCGTCGGACGATGATCGCAACGCATCGGCGCGTCGTTATGCGGGACTATATGCCCGCCATCTCCCTCATGCGGGGCTGCGTCCCCATTGTGCAGTCGAAATTGTGACAATGATGCTGAGCGCCAATATGAGACTTGCGGCATAGATCATGACCGCAAAAGATCCCGTGATCAGGCTAGCCGCCGCAGCAGCGGGGCCCAGCCCCGTGCCAAATGTCTGGATCGACGCCATTGCGCACACCACGCGTCCGCGTTTGCAGGCTTCCGAGCATATTCCTGACAAAAGCGGCTGCGCGAAATTCCAGCTGAACAACATCATCGCACAGGCCAGGATATAGGCCGTGCTCGAAACCTGGTCGCGGAACAACAGAAAGCTGATGGTGCCGATCAACCCGCTGAATATCAACGGCCAGCTCCGTCCCCAGCGGCGCGGCAGGACACCTGCCAGCCCTGCCCCGACGACGCCCGCCATGGTTCCAATGGACAGCCCGCTGGCAATGGCGTTGTCCGTCAAACGGCTCAACTGGCCGATGCGCTCGGCATAGCTCCACACCCCGCCCATGGCGAAGAAGAGCAGAAACACGCCGACAAGCGCGCCGGATGCCACCCGCAGGTCCAGCTTGCCGCCGCCCGCCGCGAATATGTCCGGCTCATCCTTGCTGCCGTCGGGAAAGGCCCGTAGCGAGAGCAGCACGAGAGCCGTAAGCCCTGCATTGGCGATGAAAATGGTGCTTGGCGCGAACATCGCCATCAACGCGGGAAGAAAGTAGAGAAACAGCGAGCTCAATGCGGCGCCGGTCACCAGATATATGGCAAACGCCCGATCCGGATTTTTCGCGCGGCCCAAAGCTGCAAAGGCAAAGCCTATCGCAATTCCTTCCCCTGCCCCGGCCACGACCCGCGCGGCGGCCATGGCCGGAAAACTGACAACGGCTGCCGTTAAAATATTTCCGCTTATTATGAGCGCCAGGCCAAGACCTACGGCCACACGCCAGGGCACTCTGGACAAAGCAAATGTGCTGAGGCCGATCGTCACGCCCATGGCGTTGATGTCCCAGGCCGCCAGATAACCCAGCTGGTCGTCGTTAAACCCGGTTTTCTGCGCTATTACCGCCAGGAAACCGGGCGTCACGAAAATCACGACCGCGCCGACCAGCCCAAGCAATATTGCAGAAATCAGTCCGCCTCTGGTCAGGCGTTCCGCGCCTTGTTCCGCAGCGCCCAGGCCCGAAATCGCCGTGTTAAGCTCCATGTCGCCCCATTCCCAAGGTTTAGTGAACGGGCCGCCCAGAAAGTCTGGACGGCCGTTATGCGATCAGGCTTTCAAAACATCGTCGACGGCCAGCGCGAATTTGTCGACGATCTCGTCGGCTTCCGCACGCGTGAGTACGAGCGGCGGGGCGAAGACAAGCGTGTCGCCCAATGCGCGGGTGATCAGCCCCCGTTGCGCCGCCGCTTTGAGAACCTGACGCCCGGTGCGATTTTCCGGCGGCAGGATTTGCTTTGTCTCACGGTCCTGCATCAGTTCGATGCCCAGCATCAGGCCCTGGCCCCGAATATCGCCGACATGGGGATGCTGGCCCAACCGGTCGCGCAAGCCCTGCATCATGTAGGGGCCAACATCGGCTACATTTTCAACCACCTTGAGCTCATCGATCAGCTTGAGCGCGGCCAGCGCGGCCGCCGCGCCGACAGGATGGGCCGAATAGGTGTAACCATGGCCAAATACGCCGATCTTGTCCGCGCCGGAGTCCAGAACGTCCCAAACCTTGGGAGAAATGAACACGGCCGACATGGGGAAATAGCCTGACGTCACCCCCTTGGCGGAGGTAATGAGGTCGGGTTCATATCCATATGTCTGGCTGCCCCAATAGGTGCCCAGACGACCAAAGCCCGAAACCACTTCGTCCGCGACCAGCAGAATGTCATTCTTCTTGAGGATCGGCATGATCTCTTCAAAATAGCCTTCGGGCGGCGGAATGAGACCACCAGCGCCCATTACGGCCTCTGCGAAAAATGCGGCGATGGTATGCGCGCCTTCCCGCTCGATCACATCTTCCAGTTCCTTGGCGAGCTGGCGGGAAAATTCCCGCTCGGACATGCCGTCAGGCGCCTTTCGGTAATAATAGGGGGCGCTGACATGCAGGATCGGCCCCTTGGGCAAATCGAACAGATTATGCATGCCCGGCAGGCCGGTCAGGCTGGCCGTGGCGACGCCGGAGCCATGATAGGCATTCCAGCGCGCAATGACCTTCTTCTTTTCAGGCTTCCCGCGCAAATTGTTGTAAACCCAGATGATCTTGAGCTGCGTTTCGTTCGCATCGCTTCCCGACGTACCGAAGAAGATGCGAGACATGGGCACCGGCGCGCGCGCCAGCAGCGCCTCCGCGCATTCGCCCACAACATCCGTGCTCATGCCGTTGAAGGTGTGGAAAAACGAAAGCTTCTCGCTTTGACGTGCAATCGCCTCGGAGATTTCCTTGCGCCCATAGCCAAGGTTCACGCACCAAAGGCCGGCCATCCCATCAAGATATTCCTTGCCGTGAATGTCCCGAACCCGCACGCCGGAGCCCGATTCCATCATCATCGTGCCTTCAGCCTTCAGATCGTTGATCGATGTGAACGGATGAAACTGGCTGCTCACGTCACGCTGCGAGGATTGGGAAAGCTTCTCAAACATCATAAATCTCCGTCGATCACCACAACACGAATCGCCGCCATGCAATTCAAGTGGGCGCACACTCGTGCATGGGCATCTGCATACGCAACAGTGAATATCAAAACAATATTATTTTTGCATAATCGCAACAATTACGAACAAGCGCGCCTTTAGCTTTCGCCCTATTTCAGCAATCCGATTGACTAATCTGGCTCTATGAAAGAGGGAGAGGCATGGAAGAAAGACCGGACCTAGGTAACGTGATGGCGATGATCTCGTTCGCCGCCGTTGTAAGCACAGGGGGGTTTTCGAACGCCGCCAATTTGCTGGGCTATTCAAAGGCCGCCGTCAGCCGCCAAATCGCCAAACTCGAACAAAGCATTGGCGTGCGCCTGCTGGAACGGACGACGCGTTCCGTTTCGCTGACCCCTGCCGGACGCGAAATGTATGCGCGCTGCGCCAGAATTGTCGATGAGGTGAACGAGGCAAATCAGATCATCACCGGGATGGTGTCAAAGCCTCGCGGCGATCTCAAGGTCAATGCGCCCGTCGTTTCCTCGCTGTTCGACCTGACGGCGATAATACCCAGATTCCTGCAAACCTATCCCGACGTACGCCTGTTCCTCAACTTGTCGGACAGCCATGTCGGAATGCTCAAAGGTCGTTTCGACGTGGCCTTCTGGATGGGCGATCCACCTGACTCCAGCTTTGAATATGTGCTGCTTCGGGATTATCCGATGGCTTTGATCGCAGCGCCGGCCTATCTCGCCAAGACCGGCAAGCCGCATACGCCGCATGATCTGAAGGATCACACTTTCATCATTGAAACCCATCTCTCGAAAGTGGGCGAATGGCGACTTTCCGATGATGTTTCGGTTACCGTCAATCGCGGCCCGCTGACCAGCAATTCGGTTCGCATGGCGCGCGAGGCCGCGCTTCAAGGTCTCGGCATCAGCTACCTGCCTCGCTTCCTGGTGGAAGAAGACATCGCGGCGAACCGGCTGGAACCGCTCCTGACCGATGTGGTCAGCGAAAGCATCCCGCTTCATATCATCTTCCCGCGCGGCAATTTCGCCCTTTCCAAGGTCAGGGCGTTCGTCGATTTCGTTCGTGAAAATATGCGGCCTGACAAGCCGGACGCTTCAGCCCCCCTGCTGGCACTCGCGCACGACCTGAAATCCTGACGCCACTTCAGCTCGGTATCCGGCCCCTCGCAGGGCCAGGATAAGCCGGGGTTGATCTGATCCGATCACAAATCCATGCAATCATTGTCGAAACCGAACGCAAGGCCGCCGACATTGCGCGCATAGGGATAGGGATTGTTGGCGACATGCGCGCGGGCGCAGTGAATATCGAGGAAAGCGCGCTGGACGACATTGCCAGAATAGATCGCCTTTCCTCCCGAAAACAGCATCAGCTTGTCGATTGCTTCGACGCAGCGCGAAACCATGGCGGTGGTGCTATGGCCCAATTCCGCGCGGCGCTCGATCGGCCAGTCGCCACTTACCGCCCTGGCTTCCAACTCCGCCAGATCCGCCGCGAGCCGCAGCTCAAGATCGCTCAATATGAGCTTCACGTCCGCGACCGCCTTCTGGATCGTCGGATCGCTCGCCACGCTCAATCCGGTATAAGTCGTGCGCTTCTTGCGCGTCGTTTCCACAAACACATTCAATGCCCGTCGCAGCGAACCTATGGACGTGGTCGAAACCGTCCGGTTGAAAAGCTGCGCAAACGGAATCGCATAGAGCGCTTCGCTGTTGAGCGCGTGTCCGGGACAATCCAGATTGAACATGTCGCGTTCGCGCAGGACGCGATGCTCCGGGACGAACACGTCATCCACAACGATATCGTTGCTTCCGGTCGGGCACAGGCCCATCACATTCCAGGTATCGACGATAGTATAGTCGCTGCGCGGCAGCAGGAAATTATAGGGTTCGGCTTTACCATCCCCCCCTTCTGCAACCATGTTCGCGCCCAATATCACCCATGAACAATGCGCCGACCCGCTCGAAAATGCCCAGCGACCGCTGAACCGATATCCACCATCCACCTTCCTGGCCTGCCCAGTTGGCATATAGGATGAACTGATCAGCACGCTTTGGTCCTGGCCCCAGACATCTTCTGCGGCCTGTGGATCGAACAGGGCGAGCTGCCAGTTGTGAACGGCGACGACGCCATAGACCCACGCGCTGCCCATGCAGCCCTCCGCCAGCGTCTTTGCCACCTCGCAATAGACAGCCGGTGACATTTCATAGCCGCCATAGCGTTTGGGCTGTAATATCTTGAAAAAGCCGGCCTCCTGAAACGCAGCGATGGTTTCCGCCGGCACCTGCCTGTTGGTGATCGCCTGTGCCTCACGCTCCTGCAAGATCGGAACGAGCGCACGGGCGCGCTCTACAATGGCGTCCGGGGTGATGCTGGTTTCCAGAGGGTGCATTTGCGATAATCCGTTTGCGGCTTTCAGGACCTGAGGCACGTTGCTCTCCTTTTCGGGCAGCGAATCACTGCGACGATTGATCCAATGTACCTCATGGCGATCTCAATTGACAATCGGCTATAATTCTCGCGATTGTTGCGTGATGGCAACATGAAGCGCGTCCATGATTGATTATTTAATGTCTATATTCAGTATGTTACATTCTCATCTGCCTGACAGCGCTCAAATCAGAAAAACCGGCTCCATCGATCAATTAATTGTTTCCATTTAGGAACAATGAAAGCATAATACCGCCTGCTGTAAATTTATATTGCCGCGTCACGACGGCTCGTTTTGCAGCTTGCCTGTTCGCAGTGCTGTGGGGACAAAAAAATCTAGGGAGTGAGTGATCATGCAGAATAAGACACGCGCCGCGCGGTGCGTTTCGTTGATATTGGCGTGCTCGGCGTTGACCGTTCCGGTTCTGGTTAGCGCTCAGGAAACCACTGATGACGGCGCGCAGCCGGCACTGTTCGGCGAAATCGTCGTCACCGCCAACAAGCGCAGTGAAAGTCTGCAGAAAGTTCCCATTTCGGTCAGCGCCTTTACCGGCGAACAGATCAACCGCCTGGGCATCACCGAAACGACGCAGATCACGCAGCAAATCCCCTCTTTGCGCGTCAATGCCTGGTCGCCGAACCTGACCATCTTCAGCCTGCGCGGCATATCGCAGAGCAATTTTACCGATAATCTGGAAGCGCCGGTCGCTGTCTATCAGGACAATGCCTACATCGCATCGATGAACGCGATTTCGGGCCAGTTGTTCGACATTAAGCGTGTGGAGGTCCTGCGCGGACCGCAGGGTACGTTGTTCGGTCGCAATGCCACTGGCGGGTTGATCCATTATCTCAGCGAAGATGCCAGTCGTGACGAATTGAACGGTTATGTTCAGGGCGAATATGGCCGATTTGACAGCAAGTCTCTGGAAGGCGCCGTCGGCGGGCAACTCACGCCGGGGCTGCGCTTCCGCGCCGCCGCCCGCATGGAAAAGGCCGATGGCTATATCAAGTCCCGCGACACGCTGGCGCCCGATGGTTCGCTGATCGCGCCAGGCAGCGGACAGGATCTGGGCGGCAAAAACGGATGGGCGGCGCGCCTCAATATCCAGGCGGACTTTTCACCCGATGCAACGCTCAGCCTCTGGTACAAGCATTCCGAAGACAATAATGTCGCGACCGGCGGCTATGTGTTTGAAAACTGCGTCTATCTCGACAATGGCTATTGCAACACCAATGCGGCGGGCCTGAGCGACGATCAGAATGGCGTGATCAACGGTGTCACTGGCGAAGCAGCATCGCCATGGGTTCATTTCGGCGAGCGCAAAGGCAGGCTCGACCGGGTGATGAACAGCTACCAGGCCGAACTGAACTGGGATCTTGGCGCGGCCAAGCTGACATCCATCACAAATTATCTGGAGATGGACAAAACCTATGCAGAAGATGGCGATGCGCTGCCCTTCCTTATCGTCAACGTCGATACCTCGATCAACTTTCACCAGTTTTCGCAGGAACTGCGGTTTGCGGGCGAGACAGACCGTCTGAAATGGCAGCTTGGCGCCTATTATCTCAACATGTTCTATGACGGCGTTCACGGCGTCACCGGCGCGCCGATCTACGATCTGGCAGTGTCGGGAAATGGCGGTTTCTCCGTCCCGACCGTCGATCAATTTTACAAGATCAGGTCGAAAAACTGGTCGCTATTCGCTCAGGGCGACATCACGCTGACGGATCGATTGTCACTGACATTGGGTGGCCGATATTCGAAAGATAATAAATCCATCGCCTATGTTAACATCCTGAGCGATCCCACCTACGCGCCGCAACCCAACCCCGTCGTGCTGTTCACCGACAAGGATCTGGCGGCCGTCGTACCTGGCGTCAATCGTGAAAAATATGGCGATTGGGCAGCCCGCGCGTCCCTCAATTTTCAGGCCACTCCAGACACGCTGCTGTTCGCATCCTGGAACCGGGGTATCAAGGGCGGCAACTGGTCGCTTTCATCCAATATCGCAGCCGCTGATTTCCAGCACCGGCCTGAAACGCTCAACAGCTTCGAAGCAGGATTCAAAACATCCCTGCTAGGGCGATCGCTGCGCCTCAACGGCACCCTATTCCATTATATCTACGATGATTATCAGGCTTTTTCCCTTGCCGGCGGCGTACCCCATGTTTTCAACAGCAATGCCCATGCGACGGGCGCAGAGCTGGAAGCCTTCTGGTCCCCGTCGAAAAATTTCGATGTTGTGTTGGGCGGCACATGGGAAACATCGTCGGTCGACAGCATACCGGCGACCGACGTCCAGTTTGGACCGGAGTTTTTTCCGGGAGCGCCTGACAGTCAATATTGCACCAATCTGGGCGGCCTGTTCCGCTGCGATTTCCCGCAAAAGACCATTAAAGGCGCACAATTTCCAAACGCCCCGCGCTTCAGCGTCAACTATCTGCTGCGCTACAACCATGACGTTCTGGGCGGCAACATCGCCGCGCAGATCGACGGCGTATGGTATGACGATCAATATCTGGAAGTGACCAACGGCCTGGGTTCGCAGCAGAAGGCCTATAATGTCACCAACGCGTCCCTGACCTATCGGCACGAAGGCACGGGCATGTCGCTCACCGCATGGGGACGCAATGTGTTCGACAAGGCCTATCGCGCCTATGCCCTCAACCTCGGCATTCTGGGCGTCACCTCCATCTATGCGCCCCCGGCCACATATGGTGCGACCCTGCGCATACCTTTTGGCGCACGATAAGCAGCCGGTGCCCAACCCCGGAGCTGCATGGCTCCGGGGCCATTTCCTCCTGACCGCAACCAGATAGCCTCCATCTCAAGCAACGCGATAACGCTCTCGACGACAACATTATCGTTTCAAATCTGTTGGTTGTATCCGACAATTCGAGTGATCGAGAGGGGCAGCAGAGCAGGTTGGCCGCCAAGGCGCGGACCTGATCGGGGCCAGGCATGACGCGCCAAGGCGCGTCAAATTTTTTTACGAACCATCCTCACCCTTTCCGACGTCGGCCGGCCAAACTGTCATGGCTGTGTCGCGAAGCGCCCCTAACCGCCCGTCATCCAAGCGGGGGAGTCGCTCAATGCAACCTACAGTTCACACGTCCAAAGCCGCCATTTTGATCACGTCGCTCAGCGTACTGGCGCTGTCGCTATCCGGCGCTGCCGCCGCGCAGGAAGCCGCGCCAGCCGTTGCTGCCGGTGCGGACGAAGATGCCGAATCGGACATCGTCGTGACCGGCAGCGCGCGCGCCCAACGCCGCTTTGACGTGTCCTATGCTGTCAATTCGCTCAGCGAGGGCGAAATCCAGAAGATCGCGCCCAAGAATTTCGCCGATCTGCTCGGCACGGTTCCGGGTATTCAGGTGGAAGCGACGGGCGGCGAGGTGCAGAACATCACCCGCGTACGCGGCATCCCGACCGATCGCGGCTATCTGATCTTCCAGCAGGACGGGCTGCCGCTCTATCATGAGATCGACGGCGTGTTCTTCAACTCCGGCGACGGCATGAACCGCTATGATCTGATGACCGAGCGGGTCGAAATCGTCCGCGGTGGTCCAGCGCCGATCTACGCGAGCAGCGCCGCCGCCATTGCAAATAACATCACGGTAACCGGCGGCCCGGAATCGCGTGGCAAGGCGCAGATCACGCTGGGCGATACCGGCCTCTATCGGCTCGACGCCATGCAGTCTGGTCCCATCAGCGATAGCAGCTATTACGCAATTGGCGGCTTCCTGCGCCAGCATGATGGCTATCGCGACGCCGGCTTTCCCAACGACAAGGGTGGCCAGATCCGCGCCAATCTGAACCATGATCTGGATAATGGCTTCGTCAAGGTGACGATGCAGTATACGAACGATCACAACCTGTTCTATCTGCCGATCCCGATCGCCGATCCGCGCAATCCCTCCGTCTCGCTCGATCCTTACATCGACTATCACACCGGCACGATGAACTCGCCGTCGCTGCGCAACGTGAACTTCAAATATCGCGATGGCGCAGGCGTGACCCAGAGCATGACGCGCGATCTGGCCGATGGCCGCCATATCCGCTTCTTCAACGCCGGCATTCAATATGAAGGCGATTTCGACGGTTGGATCGTATCCGCCAAGGGCGGGTTTACCAAGGGCAAGAACAGCTTCGACGCCTTCTATTCGACCACCAACCCGGTCGATGGCAATGCCTTCATCGCCAGCAATCTGGCCGCCGCACGCACGGCCTTCGGTGCTGACGTGGCGCGGCTGGGCTATGCGATTGCCGGTACGAACGGCGCGACGGTCTATGATCCCTATGCCGCTTCCGGACTGGTCATGTCCGGCCAGTATCGCGTTTCGGAATCCAAATTCTATTCGGGACAGGCTGATCTGAGCGTGACCCGCCAATTCGAAACCGACTTTGGCACGCACGACGTGCGCGTCGGCACCTATGGGTCATTCTACGGCAACACGCTGTTCCAGGCCTATCAGGACATGCTGATCGAAGTGAGGAGCCGGCCACGCACGCTCGATCTTGTCGCTTATTCGGCCACGGGCGCTGTGCTTGGCTCGGTCACGCAAAATGGGGTTTTGCGCTACACGACCACGCTCAACCAGGGCAAGGCCGATGCGAAGATGATCGCGATCTACGCAAACGACACCTGGGACGTCACCGACGGGTTGAAGATAGACGGCGGCATCCGCAAGGAATGGTACGATTATGATGGCTATTCGCTGCTGTCGACCAGCGCCAATCTGGGCGATCCCACCACGATAGCCGACAATAACACCCGCGCCTTCACGGGTGCGATCGTAACCCGGACGCTCAAGCCTTCGGCGACCAACTGGACATTGGGCGCCAATTACGATTTGAACGGCAATCTGGGCGCCTATGGCCGCGTCTCCAATCTGGAAGTGCCCCCGCAGATGGGCGTCGTATCCACCCCGGCGCCGACCATCATCAAGACCAAGGCGCGGCAGTATGAACTGGGCGTCAAGGCAAGCTACGGCCCGGCCTATGTCTATGTGACGGGATTTTACACCAAATTTAACCCGTTCAACGCCTCGTTCATCGCCTTCAACCCGGCGACCGGCCGCAACGACCAGTCCGTGCCCTTCATCGGGGAAGCTGTCGTGAAGGGGGTGGAAATCGATGGCAAGATTGCGCCTGTCCGCTGGTTCGAACTGGCCGGTTCGATCACCTATTCCGATGCGCAATATCGCAACCTGCAAAACTCGTCCGGTGCCGATCCCAGCGCAGTCAACGGCAATCAGATCATCCGCGAGCCCAAATTCTTCGGCAATGTGCGCCCGGCATTCACCTTCCCGGTTGGCGAAGGCGAATTGCAGATCGCGGGGCGTTATGAATGGGTCGGTCGCCGTTATGTCGACCTTTTCAATCTGACCGCGCTGCCCGCCTATCAGACCTTCGGCGCCAGCGCGGCCATGACCTACGGCAAATGGCGCTTCCAGGTGGTGGGCGACAATCTGAGCAACGCCAAGGGATTGACCGAAGGCAATCCCCGCACGGACCAGCTTGCCGGGCAAGGTGCAAGCGATGCGATCTATGGTCGTCCGGTGTTCGGCCGCAACTTCCGCTTCATCCTTAGCCGGAGCTGGTGATTTGCGCCTGATGCGTGCCTGCGCCTTCGGGCCTTTCGTGGCGATTGCCCTGTCGCTGGCGTCGGTAACGGCGGCGGCGCAGGAACCTGCAGGGTACGCATCACCCTTCGCCGACACGCTGTCGACGCGCGTCTTTCCGCTGTTCGCCATGTTGCGGACAGCGGACGGATGGGCCCAGGCATTGCGGGACGACAATGTTCTGCAAACGCTGATGGCCGATCGCGCGGCACGCATTCCCACAGGCACATGCACGCCATCGCCGCAATGTCTGGCCGATGCGTGGCTATGGACCGATGCGGACATCGCCTTGGTGCAGGCCCGCCTGCGGCTCCTGTTGGACGATCCCAAACTGGGCAAGGCGCTGGTCGCGCAGCAGATGCGCCCATCGGGACGTTTTGCGCGATATGCGGCTGTGTCCGATGCCGATCTGCTGGCTGCGGCATGGGCGGAAACGGCGGCGGCAACCAACCGCGTGATCGCTGTCTATGCCAAGGGTGTGGCGCCGCGCTATCCTGTCATAGATGCGACCATCTTTCCTGTAGCGTCGCCACAGATGGCCGACATTTTGAGCGCGCACGGTGTCGCCACCGCTGCGCAGGCCAAGGGCAACGACCTGTTTTTCGATCCCGCCTTGCGTTATGCGACGGGCCTGCTGCAAATGAACGAACGCATCGACGCGGGCAATTTCCGGCCATTGCTCGGCGGCGACAATGCCGCAACGAACCGCGCCATCGACGCAATGAACTGGCGCGGAAAGCCCTATACCGCTTTGCTGGTCTTTGGTCACGGACCAGAGGATGCGCAATCGCGCACGGGCGTGTTGGGGCATATCCGCCTGTCCATCGCCGCCGATATGTTCGCGCGCGGCGTCGCGCCGTTCATCATCGTGTCGGGCGGCAATGTTCATCCCAATCGCACACCGTTCAACGAAGCGGTCGAGATGAAGCGGCTGCTTGTCACGCAATATGGCCTGCCCGCCGACCGCATATTGATGGAACCGCACGCGCGCCATACCACCACCAATTTGCGCAACTGCGCGCGGCTGTTGCTGGCAGCGAAATTTCCGACCGACCGGCCAGCGCTGGTCGTGTCGGATCATCGCACGATCCAATATATCGGCAGCGACATCCTGGCGCAGCGCAATCTCGCCGAAATGGGCGTGCAGCCCGGTCGCCTGACAGCGGGGCCTGATCAGTTCACGCTGATGTTCACGCCGGACCCGGCGGCCTTCCATGTCGAAGCCATCGACCCGCTCGATCCATGAACCGCATCGTCTCTACCCTATCGGCAATCCTGGCATATGGCGCAATTGCCGCGACGGCGGGCGCGCGCGAGCCGGGGCGACTGGTCGATCCCTTCGTAGGCACGCTCGCCGATTATGGGCAACTCAGCCCGGCGGCCGTCGCCCCTTTTGGCATGGTCCAGCTTGGCCCTGACACGACGCCTGCCAATCATGCAGGCTATGACCATGCCGCCACCACGCTTACCGGATTTTCGCACACGCGCGGCGTCGGTGTCGGCTGTGACGGGGCGGGTGGCGACGTCAAGGTCATGCTTGCCTATGATGACGCCACTGGTTCCGCGCCGATCGACAAGCGCCGTGAGCGCGCCCATGCGGGCTATTATGGCGTAAGTTACGGTCCGGGCATCCTTGCGGAGATGACCGCCACGCGCGGAGCGGGCGCCTTGCGCTTCACCATGCCGAAATCCGGACAGGTGAACGTCATGATCGCCTTCGATCGTGGCTATTCCAGGCGCATCGCCGCCCATTGGCAGGCGCAGCCGGACGGTGATCTACAGGCCAGTTTTTCGGCAGGCACCGTCTGTGACGCAGGCACCTATCATCTCCACTCAGCGACCCGTCTGACCCATAATGGCAATCCGGTAACGGCAATCTGGCAAGGCGACCCGGCGCACGATGCGCAACTGGCGCTGAAGGTGCGCAGCGGCGATATTGTCGAACTGCGCACGGGCCTTTCCTCGGTTGATCCGGCAGCCGCAGCCAATGTACGTAAAGCCGAACTGGGCGACCGCCCCTTTCAGGCCGTTGCCGACCGGATATTGGCCGACTGGAACAGGCAACTTTCCCGCATCCACATCGGTGGTTCCCAAAAGCAGCAGGCACTGTTTTACACCGCATTGTTCCGGGTAATGCAGTCGCCGGTCGCCATCGCAGACCCTGACGGGCGCTTCCGCGGCAGCGATGGCATGGTCCAACGGATTTCCCCCGGACAGCAGCATTATACCAGTTGGGCGCTCTGGGACAATTACCGGACGCAAATGCCCCTGATCGCGCTGATCGATCCCGATCGTGCCGCGCAGATCGCACGCTCGCTGGTGAGGCTCTACCAGAGCGGCAAGGCGCGCTGGGCGACGCCGACCGAGCCATTTCTGACCGTGCGCACCGAGCATGCGGGCATAGCCCTGCTCGATTTCCGACGCAGGGGCATTACCGATTTCGACGCGAAGGCAGCCTTGGCCGGGATGGTCGCCGAAAGCGCCACGCTCGCGCGAAAGACGCCGGACGAACAGATCGAGGCCGCCTATGATGACTGGGCGATTGCCGAACTGGCGTCGGACCTGGGCGAAACCGCCACCGCGCAGGCGTTTCGTGCGCGGGCGCTCAGCTATCGTCCGATGTGGCTGGCCACCTTTCGGGATCTGGGTGACGATGCTGATATCGTGAAGGCGCGGGGGCTATATCAGGGCACATTGGCCCAATATCGCTGGGCCCCGGTGTTCGATCTCCCCTGGCTGGCGCAGACGCTGGGCCCGCGGTTCCGGCCTGAACTGGATCGCTTCTTCGCCGACAATCTGTTCAACATGACGAACCAGCCGGACATTCATACGCCCTATCTCTTTGCATGGGCGGGCGACAAGGCTGCGACCGAACGGGTGGTGCACCGCTATATCACCCAGTCGGTCCCCCATCGCTACGTCAATTCCGGCGTGCGGCCACAGCCTTGGGTAGGACACAGCTTTGCCTTGTCACCGCAGGGTTTTGCCGACGGCATGGACGATGACGCGGGCACCATGTCCGCCTGGTACGTGTGGGCCATGCTCGGCCTCTATCCGATAACGCCCGGCGACCCGCGCTATGTCGTCACGACGCCAATGGGCCGGAACATTCGGATCAACGGCACAGCTTTAGCGGACTTGCCGGTCCGGTCGATGCAGCAGGAGACAGGTCAGTGAAACGGTTTGCGATGATGGCCGGCCTTGCCGCGACCCTGTGTGGAGCAATGGCCGTGGCGCAACCTGCGTCGAATGCGGACGCCGTACCCATCAACGCCATACAAGTGGTCGGCACGCACAACAGCTATGCAATCCCGGCCGATCCGCGCGTGATGGCGCTGATGGCGCCACGTCTGTCCGCGTTCATGGCCAAAATAAACGACATGATGCTACCCGCGCAGCAGGCGCAGATGCTGGATGAACATCCCGGTCGCCTGACGGACATGGCGGTCAGCCTCGACTATGTGCAGATGCCGTTGCAGGCGCAGTTGCGCAGCGGCGTTCGCAGCATAGAAATCGATCTGCAACCCGATCCTGCCGGTGGCGCCTATGCCGATCCCCTGCCCTATCGCCAGTTGCGCGCGCAGGGGGTGACCGATCTCGCGCCAATCTATCGCGATGAATTGGCAAAGCCGGGGATGAAGGTGCTGCACGTTGCGGACCTGGATTTTCGCAGCCAGTGCCCGACCTTTCGCCACTGCCTGACACTGATGAAACAATGGTCGGACGCCACGCCGAACCACAGCCCTGTATTCGTGCTGCTGGAGCCCAAGCTGTCTGGCCTGGACAAGGCGATCCCCGGCGCGACACAGATTCCGCCCTTCGACAAGGCGGCGTTCGATGAAGTGGATGACAGCATCCGCAGCATCCTTGGCCGCGACAAGCTGTTTACGCCCGACGACCTGCGGGGGGACTTGCCGACCCTCGAAGCTGCCGCATTGGCAAAGCGCTGGCCAACGCTGGGGCAGGCCCGTGGCAAATTCCTGTTCCTGTTTCTCGTACCGGGCATGAATCTCAAAGCCTTCGCACCCTATCTGGACGGCCGCCCGTCACTTCAGGGACGCGCCGCCTTCGTCCAGGGTCAGGCCGGTATGGCGCACACGGCCTTCATGCTGTTCGACAATGCGCTGACGCGCGGCGCTGAAATAGGTGATGCTGTCCGCAAAGGGTATCTGGTGCGGACACGCGCCGACATTGACACCGTTGATGCGCGCGACGGTTCAGGCAAGCGCCGCGACGCAGCGCTGGCCAGCGGCGCACAGATCATATCGACCGATTATCTGACCGCGCCGAATGTCTACGCCAACGACTATCACCTTGCCCCCTTTGCGCAGGGATGGCGCTGCAACAGGCTGGTCTATCGTTGCAGCAGCGTACGATAGGCATTGGCTACCGCCTCTCTGGCTAGCGGACCTTTGATCAAGCCCGCTCTCTGTCCGCCGACAAAATAACGGCGCCTCGTCCCTCCCCGTCCTTGCCGCAACGCCCGCCCATTCAGCCGGGGAACCGCCGGGGTGCGGGGGATGTCGCGCGAAATCGCCTGAATACGTATGTGGGATTCTGTGCAGATCGGGCAGCACAGGGCTATCACGCCTCCAGACCCGCGAAAGCGGCAAGAAGCGCCTGACAGGCGTCTTGGGGAGGGTGTTTCTGCAATGCACAAATTTCATGGTTCCATTCTGCGCGCAGCTTTGATGGCGAGCGTTTCGCTTTCCGTAGCGTCTGTCGCATCCGCGCAGACGGCCGATGCGCCCGTCGCAGCCGACGAAGCTGGCGAGGCCATCGTCGTCACCGGCATCCGCGCCTCCCTCGCCTCCGCTGCGAAGATGAAGCGCGATTCGGTGCTGATCGTCGACTCCATCACTGCCGAAGATGTCGGCAAGCTGCCCGACGTGTCGATCGCGGACTCGCTGGCCCGCCTGCCCGGCGTCACCGCCCAGCGTCTCGAAGGCCGCGACCAGCGCCTGTCGATCCGCGGCCTTGGCCCCGACTTTTCCACCACCCTGCTCAACGGTCGGGAACAGGTGACGGTCGGCGACAATCGCGGCGTGGAATATGACCAGTATCCGTCCGAATTCTTCCAGAACGTCAATGTCTATAAAAGCACCGATGCGTCGCTGATCGCGGCGGGCATTTCGGGCACGGTCGACCTCAGGATGCTGCGCCCGCTCGACAAGAATGACCGCATCATCGCCGTGTCGCTGCGCGGCCAGATGAACGGCATGAACAAGCTCAACCCGGACGGCGAACGCTATGGCTATCGCGCGTCGGCGACCTATGTCGATCAATATGCCGACGACACGCTGGGCCTGGCCATCGGCTTTGCGGCATCGCAAACCCCCTCGCAGAATGAACGCTTCAACGCCTGGGGTTATCCCACCGACGCCAGCGGCAACCTGATCATCGGCGGCGCCAAGCCCTATGTGCAGTCCAACCTGCTCAAGCGCTATGGCGCGGTCGGCACGCTGGAATGGCAGCCCAGCGACAATTTCCATTCGACCTTCGACGTCCTCTATTCGCATTTCGAGGAAGAACAGCGGCTGCGCGGCATCGAATTCCCGCTCGTCTGGGGCGCCGATGTGGGCGTCAGCGACGTGACGGTCGACAATGGCTTCGTCACCGGTGCGACCTTCAGCAATGTCTATGGCGTCCAGCGCAACGATTATAACAAGCGTACCGCCGACACGATCTCGCTGGGCTGGAACAACCAGTTCAGCCTGAACGACGCGCTTCGCCTGAACGTCGATGCCAGCTGGTCGCGCGCCAAGCGCACCGACTTCCTGCTCGAAACCTATTCGGGCACAGGCTATCTGCGGTCGGGCGTGCCGGACAGCGTGCGGGTCGACCGCCAGTCCAACGGCCTGTTCAAGATCGTGCCGACCATCGACTATACCAACACCGGGATCATCAGCCTGACCGATCCCAATGGCTGGGGCTATAATGGCACGACCGCCGTGGTGCAGGCCGGTTTCCTCAATCGGCCCAAATTCATAGACGACATGCGCTCGCTCCGCATGAACCTCAACGGCGACATCGAAGGCAGCCTGTTCAGCAACTGGGAAATCGGCGGCAACTATAGCCGTCGCAAGAAAACCAGCGCCTTTACCAGCTTTTTCCTGTGCCCCACGGGCGGCACCGATTGCACCGTTGCAGGCGGCACCCCCGGTTCCGCGCCGGTCCCCAGCGAAGCGCTGCTCGGCTCCAACGTCTCGCTTGGCTATCTGGGCGTCCCGGCGATGCTGACGCTCAATCCGCTCTATCTCTACGACAATGTGCTGGACGCGGTGTATGACAATCGCCCGCAATCGCTGGTGCGCGACAATTTCGTGAAGGAAGACGTGTTCACCGGCTATGCCAAAATGACGATGGACGGCGAACTGGGCGGCAAGCCGCTCAAGGGTGCCTTCGGCGTACAGGTGATCCATTCCCGGCAACGCTCGGTCGGCACCATTTCCAGCTTCAGCAACGGCGTCGTCACGGTGGTGCCCGCATCGGGCAAGGCCAGCTATACCGACTTCCTGCCAAGCGCGCAGATATCGGTCGAACTGGAGCCGGGCTTCTTCGTCAAGCTGGGCGCGGCGCAGGCCATGGTCCGCCCCCGTCTGGATCAGGAGCGCGTGAACCAGGAATTCAGCTTCGATCCGTCCAAGATCGGCCTGGGTTCAGACCCCATGAACAGCCCGTTCAGTTCAAACGGCGGCAACACCAATTTGCGTCCTTATCAGTCGACCAATATCGACCTGTCGGTGGAGCGCTATTTCCGTAATGGCGGCTATGTGTCGCTGTCGGGCTATTTCAAGAATCTGACCGATTTCGTCGATCCCAACAACAGCATCGCCTATGATTTCTCGTCGCTCCTTCCGGCATTGCCAGTGGACGTCCGCAACGAAATCATCGCCAATGGCGGCGCGATCGGCCTGCTCAAAGCGCCCGCCAACAACGGTCGGGGCACCATCATGGGCGTGGAAGGGACCGCATCGCTCCCCTTCAAGCTGTTCAGCGAGTCGCTTGATGGCTTCGGCCTGTTCGCCAGCGGCTCCTACACCCACAGCGAAGTCAAATATGGCTCCAACCCCACCGACACCGTCACCCTGCCCGGCCTGTCCAAATGGGTCGCCAGCGGCACCGCCTATTTCGAACGAAACGGGTTCCAGGCGCGGGTCAGCTATCGCTACCGTTCCTCCTTCCTGGGCGAAGTGGCGGGCCTGTCGGCAGCCCCGACCTTCCGCACCGCCAAGGCGGAAGGGATTTTGGACGCGCAGATCGGCTATGAATTCCAGTCCGGTCCGCTCACTGGCCTGTCTATCCTGCTCCAGGGCAAGAATCTGACCGACCAGCCGTTCGTCACCTATCAGAATGACGATCCGCGCCAGGTCATCGACTATCAGCGCTATGGCCGCGACTATTATCTGGGCCTGACCTACAAATTCTGATCGCCCTTCGCCAAACTGCCTGACTGCACGCAGGCAGCGCCGGGACCGCCGCTCCTTTTCAAGGAGTTGGCGGTCCCTTCTTTTTGTCAGGCAGTCATGCGGGTGATCAGGCGGGGCGCCAGCAGCGTCGGCGTCACCGGCTTGCCCTGGATCAGCCCGATCAGCGCATCGACCAGCACTTCGCCCGCACGCAGATAATCCTGCGCCACCGTGGTCAATGGCGGGCGCGTCAGGCTGACCGCCGGAATATCGTCAAAGCCGATCAGGGCGACGTCGCCCGGCACCGCCATGCCCGCCTCATCCAGCGCCCGCATCGCGCCGATGGCGATCAGGTCCGAACCCGCGAAAATCGCGTCAAAGGGGACACCGCCCGCAATCAATCGGCGCGCGGCCTCATGCCCTGAATGTTCGATCGACAGGGCATCGACATGCAGCCTGGGGTCGACGGGCAGGCCCGCTTCCGTCATCACCTGCGCCAGCCCCGCATAGCGGTCGCGAAATTCGGGGTAGCGGTCGGACGCATCGCCCAGAAAGGCGATGGCGCGACAGCCCCGTTGGATCAGACGACGCCCCGCGTCACGCCCGCCCTGCCGATTGTCGCAGCCGATCGTCATCCCCAGCGCATGGTCGTCAACCGATCCCCAACGCACGAAATGCGTCCCCTGCGCTATCAATTGCTCCAGCCGCACCCGGTAGATCTCGTAATTGCCATAGCCCAGCAGGATGATGCCGTCGGCCTTGCGGCTATCCTCATAATCGACATGCCAGTCGGTCGATAATTGCTGGAAGGATGTCAGCAGATCATAGCCGCGCTTGGCGCAGGTTTGCAGGATCGGCCCCAGCATCGACAGGAAAAAGGGGTTGATCCAGCTTTCGTCGGGCAGCAGATCCTCGAAAAACAGCAGGGCCAGCGTGTTGCTCTTCCCCCGCCGCAGCGAAGAGGCATTTTTGTCCACCGCATAGTTGAGCTGGCGCGCAATCGCCTCGATCCGCTTGCGCGTCCCCTCGCTGACCGTGGGGTCGCCCCGCAGCGCGCGCGACACGGTCGGCTGGGAAACGCCGGCCAGTGTGGCGATGTCGAACGAGGTGATTTTTTCATTGACGGCCATGGTCTGATCCTACGCCCCTCCGGCCCGCTTGGAAAGCAGGGCGTTGAGTCTGGAACATGGCTTTGAATACGTATGTCACATGCTTGGCCCGGCGGACCAACGCCGCCTAAGAAGGGGGGAACAAGACCGCCGCAATCACGCAGGTGCGGCAAAAGGGGAGGATGAGGAATGGGCAGGCGCAATCCCACGCTGTTCGCTGCGCTGCTGGCACTGGCCAGCCCGGCCCTGTCGGAGACGCCCCCCTCGCCCGCCGCAGCGGATTTTCGCGCCCGCCTGCCGGAGGATGAAGTCATCTATTTCGTCCTGCCCGACCGTTTCGACAATGGCGATCCACGCAACGACAAGGGCGGCTATGGCGGCGATCGACTGACCCATGGCTATGATCCTGCGGCAAAAGGCTTTTACCACGGCGGCGATCTTAAAGGGCTGACCCGCCGGCTTGACTATATCCAGGGGCTCGGCGCGACCGCCATCTGGGTTGGCCCCATCTTCCGCAACAAGCCGGTGCAGGGGGCAAAAGGTCAGGAAAGCGCAGGCTATCACGGCTATTGGATCACCGACTTCACCCATGTCGACCCGCATTTGGGCACCGACGCCGATTTCGCGGCGCTAGTGGCGGCTGCGCACGCACGCGGCATGAAAGTCTATATGGACATCATCGCCAACCATACCGCCGACGTCATCCAGATGCGCCAATGTGCTGCGGCCCCCTGCCCCTACCGTTCGCGGGCCGATTATCCCTATCAGCGGCGCGGCGGCGTCAACGGCCCGCCGATCAACAGCGGCTTTGCCGGCGATGACGATCATAGCGCGGACAATTTCGCCCGGCTGACCGATCCTTCCTACGCCTACACCCCCTATGTCCCAAAGGGTGAAGCCCAGGCCAAGACGCCCGCCTGGCTCAACGACGTCACCCTTTATCATAACCGGGGCGAAACGACCTACCGGGGCGAAAGCGCGACGATGGGCGATTTTGCCGGGCTGGATGACCTGATGACTGAAAATCCCCGCGTCATTGCGGGGATGATCGATATATTCGGCGGCTGGATCGACCGTTTCGGCGTCGATGGCTTCCGGGTCGACACGGCCAAGCATGTCGATCCGCATTTCTGGCAGGCTTTCGTCCCCGCCATGCAGGCGCGGGCGCGGGCCAGGGGCATCCCCAATTTCCACATTTTCGGCGAGGTGGCGGAAAGCGACATAATGTCCGGCGCGCTCGCCTGGTACACGCGCGAAGGCGGCTTTCCCGCCGTCCTCGACTTCGCCTTCCATCAGGCCGCGATCCAGACCGTCGCGGGTCCAGGTGCGACGGCGCTGTGGGAAAAGATGCTGCAAGGTGACGATCTCTATGTCCGGGGTGCCGCCACCGCGCGGCAGTTGCCGACATTCATCAGCAACCACGACAATGGCCGCTTCGCCACCTTCGTCCGCCGCGCCTTCCCCGCCGCCAGCGAACAGGAAGTGCTGGACCGCGTGACGCTGAGCCATGCCATGATGCTGACGCTGCGCGGCGCACCGACGCTCTATTATGGCGACGAGCAGGGCTTTTCGGGCGACGGCGGCGATCAGGACGCGCGCGAGGATATGTTCGGCAGCAAGGTCGCGTCCTACAACGACAATCGCCTCGTCGGCACGGACGCCACGACGGCCACGGCCCGTTTCGATCCGACCCATCCCCTCTATCGCACCATCGCCACGCTCGCCCGCCTGCGCACCGCCCATCCCGCGCTGCGCCGGGGCAAGCAGACGATCCGCGCCCGGTCGGAGGAGCCCGGCCTCTTCGCCGTCTCGCGCTTCGATCCTGATAACGGGGCGGAATATCTCATCGCCTTCAACACTTCGACCGCGCCGATCGACACCCATGTTCAGGTCGATGTCGGATCGCGGGATTTCGTCACCCTCGCCGGTGCGCCCTGCGCCGCCCGCGCTGTCGCGCCGGGCAGTCTTTCGCTCCGCCTTCCTCCGCTTGGCTACAGCCTGTGCGCTGTCCGCCCTTCCCGTTCCTTGCCCGCAAAGTCCCCTGAATGACCGACACTCTACAGCCATGGTGGCGCGGCGCCGCCATCTATCAGATCTATCCGCGCAGTTTTGCTGACTCCAATGGCGATGGCATCGGCGATCTCAACGGCATCACCGCGCGCCTGCCCTATGTGGCATCGCTTGGCGTCGATGCCATCTGGCTGTCGCCCGTGTTCAAAAGCCCGATGCGCGATTTCGGCTATGACGTGTCCGACTATTGCGATGTCGATCCCATTTTCGGCACGCTTGCGGATTTCGACGCGCTGGTCGCCCGCGCCCATGCGCTTGGCCTGCGCGTGATCGTCGATCAGGTATGGGCGCATACGTCGGACCAGCATGGCTGGTTCGTCGAAAGCCGGGCCAGCCGCGACAATGCCAGGGCCGACTGGTATGTCTGGGCGGATGCCAAGCCGGACGGATCGCCGCCCAATAACTGGCAATCGGTGTTCGGAGGCCCGGCCTGGACATGGGATGCGCGGCGCGGCCAATATTATATGCACAGCTTCCTGCGCGAACAGCCGCAGCTGCACCTGCATCACCCGGACGTGCAGTCCGCGATCTTCGACATCATCCGCTTCTGGCTGGACCGGGGCGTCGACGGCTTTCGCATCGACGCGATCAACCATTCGATGCACGATCCGAAACTGCGCGACAATCCGCCAGCCCCCGACGATGGCAGCCTGCGCACCCGGCCATTCGATTTCCAGCTCAAACTGTATAGCCAGAGCCACCCGGACCTTCCCCTGTTTCTGGAAAAGGTCCGCACCGTGTTCGACGCCTATCCCGACCGCTTCACCGTTGCAGAGGTCGGCGGCGCGGACAATGACCGGGAAATGAAGGCCTTCACGCAGGGCGACCATCGCCTCAACACCGCCTATGGCTTCGACTTCCTCTATGCGCCCGCGCTGACCAGTTCGCTCATCAGGGACGCGCTGCAAAAATGGCCGGCGGAACAGGGGATCGGCTGGCCAAGCTGGGCCTTTGAAAATCACGATGCCCCCCGCGCCGTGTCGCGCTGGGGCAAGGGTCATGATCCGGACGCCTATTGCCGGATGAAGATGCTGCTGCTCGCCTGCCTGCGCGGCAATATCTTCCTCTATTATGGCGAGGAACTGGGCCTGCCGCAGATCGACATCGCCTTTGAGGATCTCAAAGACCCCGAAGCCATCGCCAACTGGCCGCTGACCCTGTCGCGCGACGGCGCCCGCACGCCGATGCCCTGGATTGCCGACGCCCCCTATATGGGCTTTTCCACTGCAAAGCCCTGGCTGCCGATCGGCGAAGCGCATCGCCCGCGCGCGGTCGACCGGCAGGAGGCCGATCAGGCATCCCTGCTGCACTGGACCCGTCAGGTGCTGGCGCTGCGCAATGCCTCCCCTGCCCTGCGCAGCGGCACGATGACGTTCCATGATCTGCCCGGCGACCTGCTCGCCTTCACGCGCAGCCATGCGGATCAGCAGATGCTGTGCATTTTCAACCTGGGCGACCAGCCGGCGCACTGGACGCCGGACGATGCCGACCATTGGCGTCCCCTGCTGACATGCGGGGACGCCGCCCCATGGCATTTCCCGCCTGCCTCCGCCCTCGTCGCCCAATTTCAAGGATCTGTTTCATGACGCGACTGACTGCGCTTGCCCTGCCGATTTTCGCCCTGTCGCTCGCCCCTGTCGCCGCGCGCGCAGATGTCGTTGCCAAGGCCGCCTCGCCCGACGGTCGCATCACCCTCACCGTCAGTCTGGATGGCGAAGGCCGCCCCAGCTACGCCGTGCAGCGCGATGGCCAGCCGCTGATCGCCGACAGCCGCCTGGGCTTCATGCTGACGGACGCTCCCAAGATCGAACGCAACCTGATGCTGGCCGATACGAAGCGCGATCGCAGCGACACGACATGGACCCAGCCCTGGGGCGAATGGGCGACGATCCGCGACAATCACAGCGAAATCCGCCTCGCCTTCCGCGAAAAGAGCGATCTTGAACGGACGATGGACGTCACCTTCCGTCTGTTCGACGATGGCGTCGCCTTTCGCTACACCCTGCCCGATCAGCCCAATCTGCACCACGTCAACATTGCGGAGGAACTGACCCAGTTCGCCTTCGCCCAGCCCGGCACTGCCTGGTGGAAACCCGCGTTCGAATGGAACCGGGAGGAATATCTCTACAACAAGACCCCGCTCGATGCCGTCGGAACAGCGCAGACGGTGATGACGGTGAAGCTGGCGGGCGGCACCCATGTCGCGCTGCATGAAGCGGCTCTGGTCGATTATAGCGGGATGAACCTGGCGCGGGTTCAGGGCAACACCTTCCGCGCCGCGCTGACGCCGGGCGCAGGCGCACCCAAAGTCTCGCGCGATGCCGGCTTCTCGACGCCATGGCGCACCATCGCGATCGCGGACGATGCGGCTGGGCTCTACATGAACCACATGATCCTCAACCTCAACGAACCCAACAGGCTGGGCGACGTGTCGAGCTGGATCAAGCCGGGCAAATTTGTCGGCGTGTGGTGGAACATGATCAAGGGCGACTGGAGCTGGGCGCGCGGTCCCAAACATGGCGCGACCACCGCCAACGTCCGGCGCTATATCGACTTTGCCGCCGCCAGCGGCATCCCCGCCGTCCTCGTGGAAGGATGGAATGTCGGCTGGGACGGCAACTGGTTCGGCAATGGCAACGCCATGAATTTCTCTCAACCGACCGAGGATTTCGACGCCGACGGGCTGGCCGCCTATGCCAGGTCCAGGGGCGTCATGCTGATCGGCCATCATGAAACCGGCGGGTCGGCCAGCCATTATGACGGCCAGCTGGACAGCGCCTTCAAATGGGCCGCCGATCATGGCGAGCGGGTGGTGAAAACCGGCTATGTCACCGATGCGGGCCAGATCGAGCGCGTCGATGCCGATGGAACCCGCCATCGCGAATGGCATGAAGGCCAGTGGATGGTGAACCACTATCTGCGCGTCGTGCAGACAGCCGCGAAATATCATGTCAGCATCGACAGCCATGAACCTGTCAAGGACACCGGGCTGCGCCGCACCTATCCCAACTGGGTATCGCGCGAAGGTGGGCGCGGCATGGAATATAATGCATGGATCGGCGGCAAGAACCCGCCCGAACATGAAGCCAATCTGGTCTTTACCCAATTGCTGGGCGGGCCGATGGACTTTACGCCGGGCGTCCTTAGCCTTTCCGGATCGGAAGGCAGTGCGATCCAGTCGACGCTGGCCAAGCAGCTCGCCCTTTATGTTGTCCTCTATTCGCCGGTCGTGATGGCAGCCGACACGCCTGAAAATTACGCGAAATATCCCGGCCCGTTCCAGTTCATCAAGGATGTGCCGACCGACTGGTCCGACACACGGGCGCTCAATGGAGAGGTCGGCGATTATGCCACGATCGCGCGCAAGGAAAAGGGCGGCGATGACTGGTATCTGGGCGCCGTGGGTGATGAAGAAGCCCGCGCGGTTCAGGTGACGCTCGATTTTCTGGATGCGGGACGAAGCTATACAGCGGAAATCTACCGCGACGGACCGGGCGCGGATTATCGCACCGATGCGCGCCATGCGATCGTGATCGAAAAGAAGGCGGTCAGGAAAGGCGACATATTGACGATCGCAATGGCGCCGGGCGGTGGCCAGGCGATCCGCTTCGTCGCTGGCGGCAAGGCGCGCCGCCGCTGATCCTATATCCTGTCCTACAGGCGGGCAAATCTCTATGCTGCACGCTGCCCGCATGGATGGCCGCTTGTTCGATAGGATCAGGATCGGGTAATAAAATTTCAGAATTGCCGGGAAATATGCGAAGTTAAGGGGCGGATGCAGGATGGACGGTCACACAGGCAGCGCGAGCGCGAGCCGCCCCCGGCAGGGTTTTGCAGGGCTATGGAATATCAGCTTCGGCTTCTTTGGCATCCAGATCGGCTTTGCCCTTCAGAACGCCAATATGAGCCGCATCTTCCAGTCGCTGGGCGAAAGTCTGGACGATCTTGCATTGCTGTGGATCGCCGCGCCCCTGACCGGCCTGCTGGTCCAGCCGATCATCGGTCATTATAGCGACCGGACCTGGTGCCGCTTTGGTCGGCGGCGACCCTATTTCTTTGTCGGCGCGCTGTTCGCCGCCGCGGCGCTGATCGGGATGCCCCATGCGCCCGGCTTGCTGGCGGCAGCGATGATGCTCTGGATACTCGACGCATCGCTCAACGTGTCGATGGAGCCTTTCCGCGCCTTTGTCGGCGACATGCTGGCAAAGGATCAGCATATGGCCGGCTATGCCCTGCAAACCGCCTTTATCGGCGCGGGTGCGGTGATCGGTTCCGCGACGCCCTGGCTGCTTGATCATATGGGCGTTTCCAATGTCGCCGCTGCGCAGGGCATACCCGACACGGTGCGGATCAGCTTCTATATCGGCGGGGCGGCCCTGTTCCTGGCCGTCCTGTGGACGGTCCTGACGACGCGCGAATATGCGCCCGATCAGATGGCGCGCTTTGCGAAGGCTGACGGGCAACCACCCGCCGCCTTGTCGGCCGATCGGGCCATGCCTGCGGGCGGGCCGGGCTGGATCGTGGCGGGCGGCGTCATATTGGCGATCGTATGGGCCTGGTCGCTTGAAAAGGAACTCTATCTGCTGGGCGCGCTGCTGGCCGCCTATGGCTGCGCGCGCCTCGTCGCGCGTCGGCTTCATGCGCAGGGTCGCAGCGACAATCTGCTCAGCCATGTCGTCGGTGATTTTGCGACCATGCCACCACTGATGAAGCGACTGGCGCTCGTCCAGTTCTTCACCTGGTCGGCCCTGTTCATCATGTGGATCTACACCACGCCCGTCGTTGCCCAATATATGTTCGGATCGGCCGATCCCACCAGCCCCGCCTATAATGCCGGTGCGAACTGGGTCGGCATCCTGTTCGCCGCCTATAATGGCGTGGCCGCCCTGGCCGCCCCCTTCCTGCTCCAGCCACTCGCCCGCCGCATCGGCCAGGCCAATACCCACGCCATCGCGTTGATGCTGGGCGCGCTGGGCTTTCTCTCCTTCCTGTTCCTGCGCGACGCGCAACTGCTGCTCCTGTCGGAGATCGCGATCGGCATCGCCTGGGCGTCGACCCTCGCTATGCCCTACGCCATGCTCGCCTCCAGCGTGCCGCAGACAAAGCTCGGCATCTATATGGGGCTGTTCAACGCCTTCGTCGTCATCCCACAACTGCTGGTCGCGACCGTGATGGGCACGATCATGCGCCATTTCTTCCCGACCGAACCGATCTGGACGATGGCCTTTGCAGCCGGTGTCATGATGCTGGCATCCATCGCGACGCTACGTTGCCGATAGGGGGGGTAGAGGCGCGCAAATCGGCAAGTCGCCCCTCAGGCAATCGTCACGATCCGGGCGTCGCCATCATGCTTCATGGGTTTGACCACCACCTGATCGCCCAGTCGATCGAACATGATATCGACCCTGTCGGGACCGATGCTCAGATCCTTGATGGCGAGGCTGTGGAGGAAATGCGGCAGCTTGGGCTGGTGAAAGGATATTTGCGCCGCCGGGACATCGAACCTCAGCCCCAGGCTCGACTGGATGAGCGCCAGCGGTGCCGCCGCCGACCAGGCCTGCGGGCTGCACGCCACCGGATAGAATGTCGGCCCCTGCGACCGACGGCGGGGAAAGCCGCAGAACAGTTCGGGCAGGCGCATCATGTCCACATAGGTGGCGGCGGCGAACAGCCCCTCGAATATCTGCGCGGCCTCCCGCTGATAGCCATAGCGCGCAAAGCCCCCCGCAATCAGGGCATTGTCATGCGGCCAGATCGAGCCGTTATGATAGCTCATGGGATTGTAGCGCGCCTCGGTCGAGGCGATGGTACGCACGCCCCAGCCGGAAAAGGAGGCAGGCGCCATCAGCGTCCGGACGACGGCCTCGACCCGCTCCTCGCGCGCCAGTCCTGTATAAAGGACATGACCCGCATTGGACGATCGCACCCTGCAGGGCTGCTTGTCGCCATCCAGCGCAAGTACATAGGTACCCAGTGCCGCGTCAAAGAAGGCGGCGTCGAACCGGTCGCGCAAACGCGCCGCGCGCTCGCGATACTCGGCGGCGCGCGCCTCCTGGCCAATCGTCGCGAACAGCGCCCCCGCTGCCTGCCACGCGCCATAGACATAGGCCTGCACCTCGGCGAGGGCTATCGGCCCGCGCGCCAGCGTGCCATCGGCGTGAAAGATGGAATCGTGGCTGTCCTTCCAGCCCTGATTTTGCAACCCCTGGTCGGTCAGGCGACCATATTCGACGAAACCGTCGCCGTCGCGATCGCCATGGGTGTCGATCCACTCCAGAGCCGCCTCGATATGCGGCAATATGCTGGTCAGGAAGGCAGCGTCGCCGGTCCGTTCCAGATAGGCGCCCGCCAGCATCACGAACAGGGGCGTTGAATCGATGCTGCCATAATAGTGGCGGAACGGCACCTCGCCCAGTTCCGCCATTTCTCCATGCCGCACCTCATGCAATATCTTGCCAGGTTCAGCGTCCGCCGCCGGATCGAAGCTGGTGGCCTGATGCGCGGCAAGATAGCCCAGCACGCCACGGCTGATCGCCGGGTCCATCCACAGCGTTTCGAGCGCGGTAATGATCGCGTCGCGACCGAACACCGTGCTGAACCAGGGAATGCCCGCATAGGGATAGGGGCCAAATTCGGTATCTGTCGACAGCATCGAGATGTCGGCAACCGATCGACGGGCAACCTCGTTGAACAGGTCATTGGAAGAATGCAGCCTCGCGCCACGCCTGCGCGCCGTCCGTAGCGCCCCCATGGCCTCCCTCAGCGATTTGAGGAACTGCTTGGGAAGCGGCTCCGTCGCCTCTGTCCGTTCGCAGCAGATGCGGGTGAACAGCGCGCAACGCTGACCCGGCGGCAGGGTCACCTCGAACCGCGCATGACTGTCGGTCAATGCGTCGGGCATGGGATCGAAATGCAGATGCGTCTGCCGTTCGCGATCATCGCGTCCGACATAGCCGAGCAGGACATCGGCCGCGCCGACTTGCGGTTCGCACATCGTCCCCCGGCGCAACCGCGTCATGCCGCGTATCTCGAACAGGTCGGCAAAGTCCGCAGCAAAGCTGAAATCGACGCTGACCTGACGCGTTTCCGCGTCGAAGTTGCGGATGGTGACACGCTCATACAACGCATCCTTCCACAAAAAGCGCGTGCGCCGCAGGTGGATGAGATCATGCTCGACCGCCACCCGCCCGTCGTCCCCGAAAAAATCGGGGTTGGTCAGGTCGCATGTCAGCATCGCATTATCGTCGCGCAGCGCCGAACTCAGCAGGATCGGCCGCATGGCGTTGATGGTGAGATAGAGGTGGGAAAGGTATCGGGTGTCGCAGTGATACAGCCCCTCCGGACTGCCCGGCCCGGAGATCGCGTCGCCGCTATGATCGAACACGGCAAAGCTGTTGCCATATTTGAGCGTGCGCGGCCTGCGTTCGTGGAGGGAGGCGGTCGCCGGGATGAAAAATTGGGTTTGCGCCTGGGACAGCGCTTGCCCTCCAGCGATACCCGGCATGTCGGGTTGGGGCTGACTCAGGGTCATGGCGTCTCCTATGCGACGATCTGCAATTCGGCTTCCACGCCCCGATGACGCCGCAATCGGGCGGCATCGGTACGGGCACCGGGCAGATCATGGTACAGCGCCACATAGTCCGCTGCCATCCGCTGCGCCGTGAAACGTGCGTCGAACGCGGCGCGTACCCGCCGCCGATCCAGATCAGGCAGCGCAGCAATGGCCGCCACCGCTTCATCCTCGCTATCGACGATGAAGCCGGACACGCCATGTTCGACCACTTCGGGCACCGAACCGCAACGGAAGGCGATGACCGGCGTGGCGCAAGCCATCGCCTCGATCATGACCAGGCCGAACGGTTCGGGCCAGTCGATCGGAAACAGCAACGCGGCCGCCTCGCCCAGAAACTGGGCCTTTTGCTGCTCGTTGATTTCGCCAATGAATTCCACATTGGGATAATGGTCCACCAGCGGCGCGATTTCGCGTTCCCAATAGCTGCGATCGACAGCATCGATCTTGGCCGCGATCTTGAGCTTGAGCCCCGATCGCGCGGCAATGCGGATCGCGCGATCGGGCCGTTTTTCCGGCGATATGCGCCCAAGAAAAGCGAGATAATCCTCGCCCGCGCCCAGCCGGGGCGCCAGCAGGTCGGCGGGCAGGCCATGATAGATGGTGCCACCCCAATTGACCGGCGGCATGGGCAGCCGCTGATGATCGGAAATCGACACCAGGCTGTGCTGTGCAAAGGTGCGGTAGAATGGCGGCAGGTCTGGCAGATCGAGCCGGCCATGCAGCGTGGTCACGGTGCGCCCGATGAAATCATGCGCCATCGGCAGGTGCAGCATGTCGATATGGAAATGCAGCGCGTCAAACTCGTCGGCGCGGCGGCGGACCTGCTCCATCATTATCATATGATAAGGGATTGTGTCGACGACAGCGGGGTTGAGACGCAACGCCATGTCCGTGATCGGCACCAGTTCCGCGCTGGTTTGCGAATCGCCGCTGGCGAACAGGGTGACTTCATGGCCCTGACGGACCAGTTCTTCGGTCAGATAGGATACGATACGTTCGGTGCCGCCATATAATTTCGGCGGGACACTTTCGGCCAGGGGAGCGATTTGCGCGATTTTCATACGGGCGTCCTCTCAAACGAGTTGAGCCCTTCGTCCCCCATCCACGACAAGGCTGCACCGCTACAAGCCTCCAGAAGCACGCAAGTTTCATGAACGACAATCTTTCGTCTATTCCTCCTCGTCGTCGGTCTGGGCGCTCTCACGCAGATGGCCAACATACTGCTGAAGATGGCGGCTACGGATTTGAAGGTTTCCGCGCGACTCTATACGAGCATCCGATGTGTTGCTTCAATCGCCTCGCGCGCCGCTTCCCCACCCGGCGGCTCGTATGAAGGCAGATCGTCAGGATTTTGAATCTCAATGAATTATCGCCATTCCTTCCATGCTGGCAATAGCGCCGATGTCGTGAAACACAGCCTGCTGATCGCCCTTGTCCGGGCGTTGCAGCAGAAAGAAGGCGCCCTGACCCTGATCGACACCCATGCCGGCTGTGGGCTGTACGACCTTGGCAGCGAGGAGGCCCAGCGCACCGGCGAGGCCATTAACGGCGTGCTGCGGGCGTTCGCCGACACCAACCCGTTACTGGACGACTATCGCGCCGCCGTGCGGGCAGTGAATGACGGGCCCGAACCACGCCTCTACCCCGGCTCGCCGCATATTCTGGCGCAGCTTCTGCGCCCGCAGGATTTCCTGATCCTGAACGAAAAACATCCCGAGGACGTTCATGCCTTGCGCAGCGCGATGCGCGGCACGTCCGCCGCCGTGCATCAGCGCGACGCCTACGAGCTATGGCTGGCATTGCTGCCGACCCAAACACCGCGCGGCGTGGTGGTGGTCGATCCGCCGTACGAGCAGACAGACGAACGCGCCCGTATCACAGCCACTCTGGCCGCCGCTTCCCGCAAATGGGCGCACGGCGTCACGGTGATCTGGTATCCGCTGAAAGACCGCGCCACGCATTCACGGTGGAAGGACCAGTTGCGCAGGCTCGGCATCCCGAAGTTTCTGTGCGTGGAACATTGGCTGTACGATGACGACCAGTCCGGCATCTATAATGGTGCAGGTCTGTTTATCGTCAACCCGCCCTACGCCTTCACGCAGGCCCTGCCGCCGTTGCAAAAGGCTCTGCGCGCTGCGCTGGCGCCGGAGGGGCATAGCGGCGAGATCACCTCCGATTGGCTGGGCCGGTAAAATCGCTGTCTTGCCATGGGTGATGTAGCCAATCCGACGATTGCGTCGTTATCAGGCGATGCAGCAAATCATTTCAGCACCTGACCCCTATATCCTGATCCTCACCGGCGCCGGACTACTGATCGCGCTCGTGGCATGGCTTCCATTGGCGCTCAAGCGCCTTCCGCTGTCCTTGCCCGTCGTCTGCATCGCCATCGGCGTAGCCATATTTTCCTTGCCTGCGGTTACGCTGCGCCCCCTGCCGCTCACCTATCCCGAAGTGACCGAGCGCTTTACCGAATTCGTCGTAATCATCGCCCTGATGGGGGCCGGGCTGAAACTCGACCGACCTTTCAGCTGGGGCAAATGGAACATCACCTGGCGGCTGCTCGCCGTCACGATGCCGTTGGGTATCCTGGCCATAACGCTCATCGGTCAGTGGTGGCTTGGCCTCTCCTGGGTAGCGGCGCTGCTGCTGGCGGCCAGCCTTGCGCCGACCGATCCCGTGCTTGCTGCCGACGTTCAGGTAGGCCCACCCAAGTCCGGGGAAGAGGACGAGGTGCGGTTCGGACTGACCTCGGAGGCGGGACTGAATGACGGCCTGGCATTTCCATTCGTGCATCTCGCCATCGCCATGGGATTGGCGTCAACGACGGGCGAGCCCTGGGCTGCGCAATGGCTGTTGCACAATGTCCTGTGGGAAATTTGCGCGGGCGTTCTGGTTGGCTGGCTGATCGGCCGTCTGTTTGGGTGGCTGACCTTCCATATTCCCGCCGACACCCGATTGTCTAAGACCGGCGACGGACTGATCGCGATTTCCGCGACATTCATATCCTATGGCGTCACCGAAATCCTGCATTGCTACGGGTTCCTGGCCGTATTCGTGACCGCGCTAACGCTACGGCGATCGCATCGGGATCATGCCTTCAACCGGCAAATGCACGATCTGACCGAACAAGTTGAGCGGTTGGCCATGATGGTGCTGCTTCTGCTATTTGGCGGCGCGCTGTTGAGTGGCATGCTCTGGCCGCTGCGGTGGGTCGATGTAGCGGCGGCCATCGTCATCCTGCTGGTGGTCCGGCCCTTTACCGGGCTGGTAGCCCTTGCCGGGTTCCGCGCGAGCCGGGCGGAAAAGAGAACTATCGCCTTCTTCGGCATCCGGGGCGTCGGATCATTCTATTATCTTGCATATGGCCTCAATCACCTGAAGATTGATGAGGGGCCTCGCCTGTGGGCCATCGTCGGTTTGGTGGCTTTGCTGTCAATCCTGCTGCATGGCCTGACCGTCACCCCCGCCATGCGAATGCTTGATCGCTGGCATGGGCGCGATCCCGACGGGAACGGTTCCGCCGCTCATTAAATCGGCCAAGGAGCGCCGCTGCCTGATATAATGTCCCGCCGCGGCAGCCGCGGCGGGACATCCGGCCTTCAGAAGGTGACGCGGGCCGTGACGCGGATGTCGCGTCCCGACAATGGCGCAAAGTCCTTCAGGAAGGAGGCATGGCGGCGGGCAACAACGTCGAAGATGTTGTTCGCCGACAGCGCAAAGCTCAGGGGACGCTCCATACCCCAGGGGCGGTAGTTGACCTCGGCATTGACGAGCGTGAAGCCCTTCGTTTCCGTCTCGAAGTCGGATATGCGCTTCTGGTCGTCCGTCCACTCGACCTCGCCGCGCACATCCACCTTGTTGGGGTGGACGGCTCCCAACGGCATCGCAATGTGCCAGAGTGAGTGCGTTGCAAGACTCAATCAAGGGAGCCGCCCGTGGAGCAAATTACCCGCATAGGCATGGATACGTCAAAGAACGTTTTTCAACTGCATGGCGTCGATGCAGCGGAGAAGCCAGTGCTGCGCAAGAAGTTGACGCGCCGAGAGATGATTCGGTTTTTCGAAAAGCTGCCACCCACCCTCGTCGCTATCGAGGCATGCGGCAGTTCACATCATTGGGCTCGTCTTCTCGGATCGCTCGGGCATGATGTAAGGTTGATCGCGCCGCAATTAGCGAAGCCCTACGTCAAGCGCGGCAAGAACGACGCTGCGGATGCCGAAGCTCTCTGCGAAGCGGTGAGCCGCCCAACAATGCGCTTCGTTCCGGTAAAGACTGCAGAACAACAGGCCGCGCTCATGTTGGTCGGGGTGCGCGAAAGGCTTATTCAGAAGCGCACCCAGCTCGTCAACGCTATACGAGGGTATGGCGCGGAGTTCGGCATCACCGCGGCGACGGGTGCATGTCGCGTCGTACCGCTTCTCGAGTGCATCGCGGAAGATGAAACGATACCCGAATTGGCGCGCGAACTTTTTGCGCTGCAGGGAAAGGAATATGCGCAGCTCCAGTGCGAGATCGAACGGATCGACGCGAAGCTGATGGAATGGCATCGCAACGACGAATGTAGTCAGCGACTGGCCAAAATTCCCGGCGTTGGGCCTATCGGCGCGACCTTGCTCATGATGAAAACGCCCGATCCGCATCTATTCAAATCCGGTCGGGATTTTGCGGCATGGATGGGCCTGACCCCCAAAGATCACTCGACCGCCGGCAAGACAAGACACGGCGTTATCACTCGCGCTGGTGATGAGCTTCTCAGAAGCACGCTCGTGGTCGGAGCCACCGCAGTCGTTCAGCACGCCCGCAATGGGCGAGGCAGGAATCTAACACCGTGGCTTATCGGCTTGATTGCACGAAAATCGCCTAAGCTCGTTGCGGTTGCCGTTGCTAACAAAGCCGCACGTGTCGCGTGGAAACTCATGGTGAGCGGCGAGCGATACCAGTGCGTCGCGCCGCCCGCGCTAACTGCGGTAGCAGCATAAGAATTAGCCAGGGACGATGAGCAAAATATCAATGCTATCGTACTGAGCTGATCCGTGATCTTGCATGAAGAGAGCAGATGGTGCGATCGATCGATCCGAGGCGTGTGACACTCCGTCAGTTCCAATGGCCATCACAGGCCGCTGCCTTGTTGGGAACACACACCGCGGAAACCATCTTGGCCAGCGGTCACGTGCGACCGCACCGAAAGGCCGGACATATGGAAGCAAGCGATCCGATCAAATTTTCCGTTCAGCCCTTGCAAGAGGGAGCCGTCCACATATGGGACTGGTGACGCCCAGGCCGCCGAGCACACGCAGCGGCGGAATGCGCGGCGCGGGGCCCTCGCCGACGATCCGGGCATGGACATAGTCGCCCAGCGCATCGGCGACGAGTTTCATCTCGCCGAATGTGGCGAGGGTAACCGAACCCTGCGCTTCAAACCCGTAATATCGCGCCTTCGCCTGATTGAACTGATAGACGGGCAGGCCATCCTCTTCCTCGCCGGTCAGCCCTTCATAGATGAAGTTGGAAAACCAGTTATGATAGGCCGAGGCTTCGAAACTGTAATTGTCGCCCTTCCCGCGCAACACAGCTTCCACCCCCAATGCGCGTTCGGTCTTGAAATCGGGATTGCCGACTTCGAACGCCTGCGTCCCGGCATGCGGACCATTCGCAAACAATTCTTCTGCCGAAGGCGCACGTTCGGACCGGGAGATGTTGGCGCCCAGACGCCAATTGTCATTCAAGCCATAGGACGCGCCGCCGGAGAAGGAGAAAGTGTCGAAGGTCCGCTTGCCCGAAAAGAACTGGTCCTGTTCTTCGAGCGGCAGCGCCTGCAACTCGCTATGCTCATAGCGCGCGCCCGCTTCCAGCTTCACCGGGCCATAATTGAGGGTCTGCAGGGTGAACGCGCCGAACTGCTGCGTGTCATTCTTGGGCAGGAAGGCTTCGTCGCCAACCACGTTGAAGTTTCGCGAATAATATTGAACGCCACTTGCGCCCTGCCACGGGCCACGATCGGCCTGCACCAGTTCGATGCGCCCTTCCATGCCCTTGTTGTAGAAAGCAGTGCCGACTGCGCCGTCCTCCTCCAGTTCGAAATGGCGATAGGCGGCATAGCTCGCGCGCGCGCGAATGGTCTTGAGGAAACCGCCGCCCGTCTCGACCTCCGCCCGCAAATCCAGTCGATCCTGCGCGAGATCGAGGCGCGGCGCCTCCTGTTCCTGGCCGGGTCGGGTCGCGTAACGAACGGGCACGCCATAGAGGCTATCATAGTGGCTGTAGGAAACGCCCAGATTGCCGGTCTCGGTAATCAGGGCAGCACCGACGCCTGCAGTCCAGGTCTTGGCCTGGCTGTTGGGCAGCTTGCCCCGGATAGCGGCGTTGCCGGCAAAATCGATGGCTTCCTCGCCCTCTGCCGGCTCTTCTGCGGGAAGCTGGCTGGATGCCAGCGCTTCCGCACGGGCACTGGGCGACAGGGCGTAGCCACCAATACGCATATTGTCGGATTTCAGATAGCTGCCGTCGGCGTGAACGACGAACTTGTCACCCAGCGGTACGTCGACCGAACCCGCGCCGCTGCGCTCGTCGGCCGCGCTGCCATAGGTGGCGATCGCGTCGACATGAACAGGCTCTTCGGGCACGCTGCGGGGAATGCGCTTGTCAATGACGTTGACCACGCCGCCGATCGCCGACGCGCCGAACAGCAGCGACTGGGGACCGCGCAGCACCTCGATGCGTTCGGCCAGCAAAGGGTTGACCACGGGAGCATGATCGACGCTGGTGTTGGACACGTCGATCGAGCCGATGCCATCGACCAGGACACGGACGCGCTCCCCCTGAAGCCCGCGCAAAACCGGGCGGGACGCGCTGGGACCAAAGGAGGTCGCGGACACGCCGGGCGTATGCTGGAGCGTTTCGCCAATCGAAGGCCGGATGGCCTGGGTCAGCTCGCTGCCCTGAAGCACCGACGTGCCAGAGAGGATGTCGGACCGATCACGCTGGAAAGGCGCAGTCACGATGATGTTGGCAGGGGTTTGTTCGTGCGATCCCGCTGTGGCTGACCCGTCATCCTCCGCCAGAGCGGGATGGCTTAGCGTCAGGACCGCGATGGCCGAACAAGTAGATAGTAGAAAACTGATGCGCATGGGGTACCCTTTTTATGATCCGAACCTCGGATCCTCTCCTGAATGCGCTCTTGGCGCGTTCCCCTGTCGCGGCTCTCTTATGCGGCTTTGTTTTTAGATACAATATATCATAAACAAATCGTGTCAAAATATTGCTGGATCGGCGCAAAGGGTGATGAGGGGTCAGTTCTGGCTGAGGGCGGAATGACACCCTAAGCGGCGGAGTCCTTGGGCCAAAGGTACTCACCAGTGAGAAGGATGTGGGCCCACCCGAGCGGCGAGATATGGGCGAGAAGATGGTCGGGGGTATCGAGCCCTTCGCGGCGGCGAGCTTCGACGGCATGGCCGAGATGCAGGGTGTTCCAGTAGACGATGATGGCGGTCAGTAGGTTGAGGCCAGCGATCCGGTAATGCTGACCCTCCGTCGTGCGGTCGCGGATTTCGCCCTGACGGCCAATGCGCAGGGCATTTTTCAACGCATGATGTGCCTCACCTTTGTTGAGGCCCACCTGTGCACGGCGCTGCATACCGGCGTCGAGAATCCATTCGACGATGAATAGCGTCCGCTCGATCCGGCCCACCTCGCGCAGCGCGGCTGCAAGATCGTTCTGGCGCGGATAGGCGGCGAGCTTGCGCAAGATGCTGCTCGGCGCGACCTGCCCCGCGCTCATGGTGGCGGCGCAGCGGAACAGGTCGGGCCAGTTGGAAACGATCAGCGCCTCACGAACCTTGCCGCCCACCAGCGGGCGCAGCTCGCTCGGCGTGGTGGCAGGGTCGAATACGTACAGTCGTTTGGATGGGAGGTCGCGGATGCGCAGCACAAGGCGGTAGCCGAGCATGGCGCTGATCCCGAACAGATGATCGGTGAACCCGCCAGTGTCGGCGTATTGCTCTTCGATCCGTCGCCCTGCCTCATTCATCGTCAGCCCGTCGAGCAGGTAAGGTGCTTCGCTGACTGTGGCTGGAATAGTCCGCGATGCAAACGGCGCGAAGCGGTCGTTGACGTGAGTATAGGCCTTGATTCCGGGATCGTTGCCGTAGCGGGCGTTGATCGTGTTCATCGCCTCGCCCTGCCGTGCTGCGGGGAAGAACTGGCCATCGGCCGATGCGGCTCTACCCATACCCCACACCTGGGCCATCGGCAGCGCCCCTTGCGCCGCGACCACGTTGGCCAGCGCCTGGTCGATCGCCTCGCTTTCGACGTGCCAGCGCGCGAGACGGGAGAGTTGCCAATAGTCGTGGGTGTTGGAAGCCTCTGCCATCTTACGCAGGCCCAAATTCAGGCCCTCGGCGAGCAGGACGTTGAGCAGACCAATTCGGTCGCCGCACGGCACGCCGGTGCGCAGATGCGTGAAGGCATCGGTGAAACCCAGCGCGGTATCGACTTCGAGCAGCAGATCGGTGATGCGGACGGGCGGCAGGCGGCGATACAGATCGAGCATCAGATCCTCGATCCCATCCGGCGCGTCGGCGGTGAGGCGATCAATGCGCAGCGTGCCGTCTTCGATGCTGCCTTTCGGAATTGTACCGCTGCGCGCGGCGCGACCGAGCCGGGCAAGGCCATCGGCGAGACGCACCTTGCGGTCAGCCAGCCAGACATGCGGGTCGGACGGGACCGCTAGCTTCGCGGCATGCGCGACCGCCATCGGCACGAGGACGTGGCGCAGGTCACCATACCGATGCGAGCGGTCGAACCAGATGTCGCCCGAGCGCAGCGCGTCGCGCAGGTGGAACATGACCGCGACTTCCCGGAGGCGGGCATCATCATCGCCCTTCGCCCGCAACTGTCGCCGCCATTTGGAATGCGGGCGCAAGAAATCGTCGGCCGCCGGAACTGCGCCCCTGGTAGCGATGGCGGTAGCCGCGTCCAGCAAAGGCCGTGCAACCGCCGCAGCTTTGAGGTCGAGGCATCGCAGCATGCGCGGGGCATACCGACGGAAGCGGTGATACCCCTGATCAACATAGGCCAGCGGATCGTCGCCCAAGGTGTCCGTCAACGTCTTGGCCGTAGCGACGAGACTGGTGAGCCGTTCCCATCCCGCCCCGCGCGCGACCGCATCTTCCAGCGACGCGCCGTCGCCATGCGCTTCGAGCAATGATTGACCGAGTGCAGTGAAGCCGTTCAAAGTCGCAGTGGTAGCGCCTCTGGTTTCTACGACCCGCGCGTCATGCAGTTGCTTCGCGTCGCGCCAGGTGCGGCCAACGATCCGGTCATGTGTTTCGATCACCGCATCCGCCGTCGCAGTGGCCCATTCAATGACGCAAACCGCCATGATAGCGCGGCGCCGATCGGCGCCGAGATCGCGCAGGCCATCGGCGAAGTAGCGCTCGCCCTGCCGGCGTAGCCGGGCGACGCGATGCGGTGGAACACCGGCAAGTAAACCATCATTGAGGTTCATCGCGCGCAGGAACTCGAGCCGGTCGAGCAGCCGGTTCGCCGCGGCGGAGTTGTTGCCCGGCTCAATCCGGCGCAGCCAGATGAAGCGGCTGATCGCCCCCGGCAGCATCTCGGTAGTCAGTCGGTCGAGCCCATCACAGGCGACGGGATCGAGACGGGCTGCGATCCGCTTCTCGATCTGGCGTTCGGCGGCGACGAGCGCGTCCGCGCACAACCGCTCGATTGTCGTGATCGCTGGCAGGATGGTCATGGTTTCACGGCAGCGGGCAATGAAGCGCCGGGCAAGGTCGTCGTTTGAGCGTGCCTGCTCGGCTTCGGCGAGAAGCCAATCCCGGAACGCCCTGGCATGCGGTCCCTGTCCGGGGAACATCCTGTATCCGTAGATGCGGCGCAGCGCCTCCATGTGCTGGTGCCGGGTTTGGCGTCGAACGGCATAGGACGCGAGCGTGTCGCCAGCGATGCCAAGCTGGGCACCTAGAAAGGCGGACACGGCGTGGGGGATCAGTTCGCCGGGAGCAAGCGTCCGACCTGGATATCGCAGCGCACACAACTGCAGGGCGAACCCGATGCGGTTCTCCGGTCGGCGCCGCCGGTCGATATGGATCAGGTCATCGGCTGCCAGAATATAATGCCGCAGCAGCGCCGCTTCGTCAGTCGGCAGGTCGAGTAGGGCCGAACGCTGTCGGGCGCTGAGGATATGGCGTCTCGGCATGCACGGCTTGTCCCTATTGAACAGAAGTCTGTTTTGGACAACACTGACCCCACGCAGATCAAGGCTTTTCGAGGCCTAATTCCAGAAGGGTTCAATTGGGACAGCGCGCCGCCATCTACGCCAGGGTCTCGACAGCCGACCAGTCGTGCGAGCGGCAGCTTCGCGACCTCGCCGGTTTTGCCGAGCGTGGCGGCTATGAGGTGGTCGAGGTCTTTCGAGAAACCGCCTCGGGGATGAAGGCCAACCGATCGGCACGTGCCGAAGTGATGAAGCTGGCCCAGGCGCGCCACATTGATGCGATCCTTGTCACCGAACTCAGTCGTTGGGGGCGCTCGACGCAGGACCTGCTCGATACGCTCAACCGGCTGTCGGGCTGGCGCGTGTCGGTGGTCGCGATGAGCGGCATGACCTTCGAGGTCGATACGCCGCACGGTCGTATGATGGCGACGATGCTCGCAGGCATTGCGCAGTTCGAGCGCGACATGCTCAGCGAGCGGGTTCGCTCCGGCCTCGCCGCGGCACGGGCGCGGGGTCGGAAACTCGGGCGGCAGACCGGCGTCCGCCCGAAGTCGGATCGGCTTGCCCCCAAGGTGCTAGCCCTTGTTGCCGAGGGGCGCAGCTATCGCTGGATAGCCCGGGACCTCGGCCTCAGCAAGAATACTGTCGCCGCAATCGTCGGACGCTCCAGGGCGGACATGGATCACAAGGTCGAGGTGGCGGCATGAGCGTCGCGCCGGATGTCGGACGAAAGCACAGGATGAAGACCGCCGCGCTTGGATGCATTACGTACCTGGCGATTGCAGGCTTCGTCTTCGGTAGCTTGCTGAAGCCAGTATTCCTCGCGACGATCTGGTCAGATAGACTGGGCGCGCCTCACTGGCTCTGGATCGTATCCGCTTGCTTCGCGGTCGGAGCGACCAGCTTTTTGATACCGGCTCGGTTTTCGATCGTTCGAGGCCCCATTTTTGTAGCGGTGGCGCTGGCGGGCTCTCTACTCTCAGTCGGAGCTTATGCGGATAATCTGAGATTGAAGGCGTTGAACGAGTTCGGTGCTGACCGGCAAACCCAACACTCGTTTTTAGAATCGGTCCGGCATGCCCCGGAAGAATTTCAGTTCTTCCTGCATACCGCCGTCATGAAGCACTGCGTGCCATATGCATGGAGCTATCGAACGATGAACTTCTATCGCATACCTTTGAGGGCAGCGGTCAACGTCATGCCTGCAAGGTGGCTGACGGAATGTTCTATCCATCGAGAGTGACGCAGTTTGTGATCAATGGCAGCCGCGGCGACGGCAAGGACAGCTATTCCCTTAGAGCCTGATTCATAATTATCCGATGAAATTTCATAGTCTTGCGATGCGACGCGCGAATAGCTGGATGGAAGCTATGAACAGCCACGCAGTTGCCGATGCGATGGTCTGTTCAAAGTCCTTGGCGAGCCGACGGTTGCGGTTCAGCCAAGCCAGTGTTCGCTCGACGACCCAGCGGCGCGGAAGAACCACGAAGCCTTTTGCAACATCGGATCGCTTGACGATCTCGACAGTCCATTTGCCGGTACGCCGGAGGGCTTCCCTGAGCTTGTCGCCAGCATAGCCGCCATCGGCAAAGACATGGCGCAGCCATGGAAAGCGGTGGATGATTTCACGCAGGACCAGCGGCGCGCCGTCGCGGTCCTGAATGTCGGCGGTATGGATCACCGCATGAACCAAATGGCCCTCGGTGTCGGTGAGGATGTGGCGCTTGCGCCCCTTGATTTTTTTGCCCGCGTCAAAGCCGCGAGGGCCGCCACTTTCCGTTGTTTTCACGCTCTGACTATCGATCACGCCAGCACTGGGCGAAGCCTCGCGGCCTGTCGCTTCACGCGCCATCAACAGCAGGGTATGATTGAGCGAGAGCCACAGTTTGTTATCGCGCCACAGGTAAAACCAGCGCCGAACCGTCGAGACCGGCGGAAAGCAGGGCGGCAGCATTCGCCACGGCAGCCCCCCACGCAGCAGATACAGGATCGCCTCGACGATCCGTCGCAGCGGCCATTTGCGCGGACGGCCTACGTGGGAGGGTGGCGGCAAGAAAGGTTCGAGCACCGACCATTCGGCATCGGTCAAATCGCTTGGCAAAGTCAGTCCCGCGCGGGCATATTGCGCCCGAGTGGTATCGGTCCACATCGTTGATCTCCGGAAGTTTGTTGCAAAACCCCTGAATCAACGACTGCGGCAAGCGTCAAGCTAACCCGCTGATACCACTCAACTTAATTTCGGATCGGGCTCTTAGGGTGTCATTTCGCCCTCAGCCGGAACCGACCCCATGAGGGGCAGAAACCCGCAGCCGGATTATGCCTTGCCAGCGGGCTTCATGACCAAGCCCCCCCTCCGGGATTCAGGCCGGGCGCGCGTTCAACAGGCGATAGAAGATACCGCTTTCATCATAGCCGGTCAGTTGCAATGTCCCGGTTACGACATGCACCTTGCTTTCGTCGGTCGGGAAAGGAACCGCCGCATTGATCTCGATGAACTGATTGGGCAGCGCATGCATGTGGAAGGGGCAGCCGGGTGGATAGCCAAGCAGAACCCAATGTTTCTGCTTTAACCCATTGTCGAGCGGCATCATCCAGCCCGCAATCTTGATCTGCTTGCCATTGAGAGCCTTCACCGCCGGCGGAAAGCTCGGCTTGGTGTAGATCATCATCGTCGCCTCGTCCGTGCGGTCGTTCAGCTTCGTTTGCTGGAGCAAAGACCAAGGCGTGCCGCCCGCAGGCGTCTTTGCCGGTTGCCACACATCTTTGGTCGGGGCTGGCTTGCCCAGTTGCATCGCGGCGCCAACCGGAATCGCGGTCAGCGCCAGCAGGGCAGGTAAAATCAAAAGGCGCATCATGGACTCCTTAACTGGATCGCGTCAGGCTGTCGGCCAGATCGAGGCGGAAGACGCGCAATGCGGGGATCAGGGATGCCACAAGGCCAATGGTCAGGACCGCAAGCAGGATCGCTGCTTCACCAGGCAAAAGCGTGAAGGGATCGAATCCGAAATCCCTGAGTTGCTCGAAGCTTTTGCGCGCCAACGCCAGCGCGCCATGGCCCAGCAGCAGCCCCGCAAGCCCGCCAATGGCCGAAATGACGAGACCTTCCGCCATGATCGTTCCGAAAATCTGCGCGCGGCTGGCGCCCATGACACGGAGCAACGCCAGATCGCCTTCCCGCGCCGACGCCGCCGCAAGCAAGGCGACAAAGATGGAAAGACCGCCGGTCGCCGCGAGCAGCCAGGCAAACGCGCGCGCACCATCAATGCCGACACCCAGAAGCGACAGGAGCCGGGCTGTCTCGACGGCGGGCACCGCAGCCTGCATGTTGGTTTGGCGGTTGATCATCGATGGTATGCGTACGGCGCCGAACGCGGACCTGTACGATACCAGAAGCGCCGTAATTTCCGGCTTCAACTGTTCCCGCTCGGTCAGATTGGCAGGCCGATCATGCGCGTCATGATCCGCATCATGATGCTCGGCCGCTTCATGCTGATCTGCACCCATCGCTCCATGCTCATGTGCGTGCTGGCCCTCGTGCAATTCCTCCTCGTCATGATGATCATGCTCGATGCCATGCACCTCCCAGGCGCTTTCCACATTGGAAAGGATGAGGCGATCCATCACAGATCCGGTAGGCGCGAGGATGCCGACGGTGGTAAAAGGAGTATGGTCATGATGGCCGGCATTTTCGTCTTCGGTCAGCCCATGCGACCCGACGAAGCGCTGTCCAAGCGTCATGCCGAGTTCTTCGGCCACCCGCGCGCCGATGACGACCTCCTGCGCCTTGGCGAACATCCGCCCCTGCGCCAGCTTCGCATCCTGAAGGCCAAGATAGGCCGGCTCGGTCCCGACGATCCGGAAACCCCGGAAATTGTCCCCCAGGGCAAGCGGGATAACCTGCCGCACGGATGGATCGCGACGGAGCAAGGCAATGCTGTCCAGGGGAATGTTTCCCGTGGGCGTATCCATCTGGTAGATGCTGGACAGGATCAATTGCAGCGGCGACCCCTTGGCCCCCACGACCAGATCGACGCCGCGTGCGTCGCGCTCGAAGCGATCGCCCAATTGGGTGGATACCGACAGCAGCATGACGAGCATGGCAACGGCCAATGACAGCAGCAGGATGTTGAGCGCGCTCATCAGCGGACGATCGCGCAGATAGGCCAGGGCAACGCGGATCATTGGATCGTGCCCCCTTGGGCGCCCAGAGTGATGGTATGCGGGATCAGCTTTCTAAGGCGCTGATCATGGGTTGCGATCAGCAGGGTCGAACCGTTGCGATCCGCCGCTTCGATCAGCAGCGAAGCCACCCGCGCAGCATTGTCATCGTCCAGTGCCGATGTCGGTTCGTCCGCGATCAGCAGGCTGGGCCTGCCTATGAGCGCGCGCGCGATCGCCGCTCGCTGGGCCTCGCCCTGGCTCAGGCGACGGGGCTTGGCGGCGGCGCGGTGGGCGATCCCCAACTGGGCAAGCAGCCCGTCAATCGCATCGTTCGTCGTGGGATGACCGCTCAGCCGTCCGGCCAGATGCAGATTCTGCCGCACGGTCAAAGCCGAAACAAGGCGCAGCGACTGGAAGATCAGGCCGATCTTGTTCCGCCGAAGGGCATCGCGCGCCGTCTGGCTGCGCCCTGTCATGGCCTCGCCATCAACCATGATCTGGCCCTTGTCAGGTGCCAGCAGTCCGGAAATGGCGTGAACCAATGTCGTCTTGCCCGATCCTGACGGTCCCAGGAGCAAATGATGCACCCCACGGTCCAGCCGGATTGCCAGGTCATTCAGGACCGGCGTCGGGCCGTAACCATGGGTCAATCCGGCGATATCCAGAACCGGCGTAGCGGGGGATTGCATATTGTCTCCCAAGAAGATGGCCGTGAAACCTTGGCTGAATGTCACGGTGTATCATAACGATCAACTGTGCAAGCTTCCACTCCTGTCACGCCCCAAATGCCAGAAACATTTTGTAACTAACTGGAAACATTGATTTGTTCTGCAAAATTTTTGCCGATCCGGGGTTGTTTCATGATATGATATTACGTAACTGCGCCCTACTCAAATCATTGGCAGGGGCATTTTGTGAGAAATCACCTTCATTATCTATGTGCCGTATCGCTCATCGCGATCGCACCCGGTACGGCAGTTGCCCAAGCGGGCGGTCATGGCAAGAACGACATTGTCGTGACGGCGGCGCCATTGGGCCAGACGGCCGATGAAACCGTTACACCGGTTGTCACGCTCACAGGGGAAGAACTGATCCACCGACGCGCGGCGACTCTGGGTGAAACGCTGGCCGGCCAGCCTGGTATCAATTTCGAGAATTTCGGCGGCGGCGCCAGCCGTCCGATCATTCGCGGCCAATCCTCGCCCCGCGTGCAGGTGCTGAGCGACAGCGCCAATGTGCAGGACGCCTCGGCAATCTCGCCCGACCACAATATCACGGGCGAACCGCTATTGCTGCGCGGGATCGAGGTGCTGCGCGGTCCGGCGACCCTGCTCTATGGTAGCGGTGCGATCGGCGGTGCGGTCAACCTGCTGGATGAAAAGGTGCCGACCTACGTTCCGGAAGGGGGCATCGCCGGCGCAGCCGAAGGCCGCTTGGGCACGGGCGATGACGAGCGCAGTCTCGTAGGCGGTGCGACCGTGGGCGTCGGGCCGCTGGCGCTGCGTGTTGAAGGCGTCCACCGCCGCTCCGACGATTATCGGGTGCCTCGCGCCTTTGGGGAGGACAGAGTGCATGGCTCCTACAATGACACATCGACCTTCAGTGTCGGGGGAAGCTGGATCGGCCCGGACGGCTATCTGGGCGTTGCCTATACCCGCCAGCGCAATGAATATGGCGTGCCGGGCCACAATCATGATTATGAAAGCTGCCATCCCCATGGCATCGGCCTGCATTGCGGCAGTCATGGAGAAGAAGAGGAGCATGATCACGACCATGATCATGAACACGACCATGAGGAGGAAGTGCCGTTCGTGAAGCTGCGGAGCAATCGCTTCGACATTCGCAGCGATTATGACAATCCGGTGCCCGCGCTGGAGAAGGTACGCTTCCGCCTGTCCTTCACCGACTATGCCCATGATGAGATCGAGGATGGGGAAGCGGAAAACACCTTCCTCAACAAGGCCCACGACCTGCGTGTGGAACTGACCCATGCGCCGCTGGGGGGCTTGCGCGGCACGTTCGGCATCCAACAGAGCGGCAGCCGGTTCCAGGCGATCAGCGGCGGCGAGACTCACACGCTGAATACCGACAGCAGCAATACCGCGATTTTCCTGATGGAGACCTATTCGCTTGGTCCTGTCCGGCTGGAGGCAGCCGCCCGGCAGGAATGGCAGACGGTAAAGTCGCTGATCACGCGCTATCCGTCGATCAGGCACAAGCCCTTTTCGGCATCGGCCGCCGCGATCTGGAATGTAGGCAGCGATTACTCGCTCGCGCTGTCGCTGGCGCATACCGAACGCGCGCCTTCGGTGCAGGAACTTTATGCCTATGGCCTGCACCTTGCGACCAACACCTATGAGATCGGGATCGTCAGCGGCAACAGCCGCCTTGCCGAAAAAGTATCGCAAGGCGTTGAAAAGGCGAATTCGGTCAACCTGACGCTGCGCAAGACGGCAGGGCCGACGACCTTCACCATCGGCGCCTATCATCAGGACTTCGACAATTATATCTACGCCCAGACGCTCGACCAGTTCGAAGATTTCCGTCTGATCCGCTATGCCGGGGCAGAGGCGACCTTCACCGGCATCGATGGGGAAGTGCGTCATGCCTTCAACGATCAGTTCGCCCTGTCGGTGTTCGGCGACTATGTTCGCGCCAAGCTGAAAAATGGCGGCGGTGACCTGCCGCGTATTCCGGCCGGGCGCCTTGGCGCACGCGGCGATGCGCATGTCGGGCCGTTCACGGCGGATGCGGAATATTATCATGTGTTCGAACAGGACCGGATCGCAGCCTTTGAAACGCGCACGCCGGGCTATGACATGGTCAATGCGACGCTCGCCTATCGCCTCGAACTGGGGGACAAGCGCAGCGCGGAACTGTTCGTGCGCGGCACCAACCTGACCAACGAATTGGCATATAACCATAGCTCGTTCATCAAGACCTTCTCTCCGTTGCGCGGTCGCAACTTCGTGTTCGGCCTGCGGGGGGCATTCTGAGCAAGACGGAAGGAACAGCGCGGCGACCGTCCGCGCTGTTCCGCCATATCCAGGCGCTCCAGGGCGATCGGCTCTGGGGCACCTTTCTGGACGCGGGAACGGGCACCAATTCGATCGGCTGGGTGTCGGGGCTTGCGACCGATCGCTGGGTCGCCGTCACCGGCGTGGCGGGCCATGCCGTTCAGGTGCGTGACGCATCGGATCGCGTTCGTCGACCGCAGGACAGGATCATCGTTGGCAACTGGGCGGATCCGACGCTGCTGGCAGGTGAGCGTTTCGATACCATTCTCGCCGATTATCTGATCGGGGCGATCGAAGGCTTCGCACCCTATTTTCAGGAACGCATGTTCGCCCGCCTGCGGGCATTGGCGCGCGGGCGGCTCTATCTGATCGGGCTGGAACCCTATATCACTGAGCGTGCCGGGACGCGCGATGGCCAAATCCTGGGCGACATCGGGCGATGGCGCGACGCCGTCCTGCTCCATGCGGGCGAGCGGCCCTATCGTGAGTTCCCGATGGAATGGGTGCTGGAACAGATGACGGCATTGGGTTTTCGCATCGTGAACGCGCATCGCTTCCCCATCCGCTACCAGCGCCGGTTCGTGAACAGTCAGATCGACATGTGCGCGCCGCGGCTTTCAAGGCTTGGGGATCGGTCGCTGGCGGCGGCGCTGCACGCGCGGGGCGAAGCCTTGCGACAGGACGCCTTGGCCATCATCGCGCGCGAAGGCGGGCTGCGGCATGGCTTTGACTATGTGATCGCGGCGGAGGCAGGCTGAGCGGTCCGCAGCACGGGGGGCGTTACCGGGAAATGTAGATTGCCGCCCTTTTAGACCCCGCTCATGCGCCGGCTTTCCGGCTTTGGCTTGCGAGCCGCAGCCCTTGCCAGTTCAGCGCATGACCGATCGCCAGCAAAAGCACGCCAGGGACGGTAAATGCTGTTTCCATCCATTCCGATGATGTCGCAAGTGCGCCGATTGCCATCTGTGCAAGGCCCGGCAGGGCGATGAACAGGGGGGCGGCAGCCCTGTGATGTCGATAGCCAGCAGACAGCGCCACCAGGCTGACCGGCGCAGCAAAGACGAGCGCCCAGACATGAAAGGCTTCCGGCACGACCAGAAATGCCCCCAGCGCGGGCAGCAGCATGATCAGCAGCGGCAGGGCCAGACAATGAATGAGGCAGGCGAAGGATGCTCCGATCGCCAGCCCGTCGAGGAGCGGCTGCCTGGAGGACAATAGTTTCATGACATTCTCCGACCGACGCTGGACAGACGTCGCGCATATCCGTATCAGAGATGATATACCGTCACATAAAGGTCAAGGGCAGAATATGGCTTCCACTGACAATCGGCTTCCGGTCACCGTGCTTTCGGGCTTCCTTGGCGCGGGCAAGACCACCACCCTCAATCACATCCTCGCCAATCGCGAGGGACGGCGCGTCGCGGTGATCGTCAATGACATGTCGGAAGTGAATATCGACGCCGATCTCGTGCGCGGCGGCGACGCGGCGCTTGCGCGCAGCGAGGAAAGCCTGGTCGAGATGACCAATGGCTGCATCTGCTGCACCCTGCGCGATGACCTTCTTGAGGATCAGCGTGCAATAGGCACCCCCTTCGTGGGGTGATCGGCGTGCAAAAAGGACCCCTTCATCCCGGGGATTTAGTCGGCCGACTGGTTTTGATCAGTTGGCGAGAACGGGATGTTGATCGTGGAGACAGTGGTTCGGATTCGGCGTGAGCATGCAGCGGGTAAGGCGATCAAGGCGATCGCTCGTGACCTTCGTTTGTCGCGGAAGGTCGTCCGCAAAGCGATCCGGTCGCCGGAGGCGGCGTTCAACTATCAGCGCAAAGTCCAGCCGCTGCCGCGGATCGGTCCTTATCAGGATCGTCTCGATGCGCTGCTTGAGGAGAACGAAGGTCGCGGCCGCCGCGATCGGCTACGGATGACGCGTATCCATGACCTGCTGGTGCGCGAGGGGTTCGATGGATCCTATGATGCGGTGCGCCGCTATGCGGCGCGCTGGCGTGCTGCGCGGCGGAAGGATGCTGGCGAAGGCGCACCGGCGTTCATCCCGATGACCTTCCAGCCGGGTGAGGCCTACCAGTTCGACTGGAGCCACGAGGATGTGGAGATCGCCGGCAAGCCGATGCGGGTGAAGGTGGCGCATATGCGTCTCTGCGACTCGCGCGCACCCTATGTCCGGGCCTATCCGCGCGAGGGCCAGGAGATGCTGTTCGATGCCCATGCCCGGGCGTTCGCGTTCTTCGGCGGTGTGCCGCGACGCGGTATCTACGATAATATGAAGACGGCGGTGACGGCCGTGTTCACCGGCAAGGAGCGTGTGTTCAACCGCCGCTTCCTGATCATGACCGATCATTACATGGTCGAGCCGACCGCCTGCTCGCCGGCGGCGGGATGGGAGAAGGGCCAGGTCGAGCAGCAGGTCCAGACAATCCGAGGCCGCTTCTTCCAGCCGCGGCTCCGGTTCGCCAGCCTGGCCGAGCTCAACGGGTGGCTGGAGGCCGAGTGCCGGCGCTGGGCCGAGCATCATGCCCATCCCGAACGCGGGGATATTACCGTCGCCGAGGCGCTGGATATGGAGCGACCGGCCCTGCAGCCGATCCTGGCACCGTTCGACGGCTTCCATGAGAGCGAGCATGCCGTCACCGGCACCTGCCTCATCAGCTTCGATCGCAACCGCTACTCGGTCATGTCGACGGCCGCACGCCGGACCGTTCAGGTGCGCTCCTATGCCGATCGCATCGTCATACGCTGCGGCGATGCGATCGTCGGGGAGCATGAGCGCCACTTCGGTCGGAACCGCACGATATACGATCCCTGGCATTATCTGCCGGTCCTCGCGCACAAGCCCGGCGCGCTGCGTAACGGCGCACCGTTCCAGGACTGGGATCTGCCGCCCGCCCTGCACCGATTACGGCGAAGGCTCGGCACCGGGGACGAGGCCGATCGCAGGTTCGTGCGGGTCCTCTCGGCGGTGCTCACCGATGGCCTGGAGCCGGTAGAGGCTGCCGTGCGCGAAGCGTTGGCGAACGGAACGGCCAGCGACGAGCTGATCCTCAACATCCTCTCCCGGCGCCGCGAGCCGGCGACACCCCACAGCATCGTCACTTCGGAAGACCGGATGCTGCAGCATCCTCCGCTCGCCGACTGTGCCCGCTATGATCTGCTGCGAGGCTATGATGCAGCGGCATGATATGATCGACACGATGCGCGGCCTCGGACTCAAGGGCATGGCGGCGGCGTTCGACGAGGCGGTCACCACCGGCCTCCAGCGCAAGCGCACCACCATGGAGATACTGACCGACCTGCTCCGTGCTGAGGCGACCCACCGGGATGCAGCCTCCATCCGCTATCGGATGACGGCTGCGAGGCTGCCCGTGGTGAAGGACCTGGAGCGGTTCAGCTTCGAGGGCACACCGATCAATGAGGAGATGATCCGCTCCCTTCACGATGGCTCCTTCCTCCCGCCTCGCCGCAATATCGTGCTGGTCGGCGGCACGGGGACAGGCAAGACCCACCTCGCCATCGCGATCACCGCCAATGTCGTGCGAAGGGGCGCTCGCGCCCGCTACTTCAACACCGTCGATCTGGTGACACGCCTCGAAGAGGAGACCCGGATCGGCAAAGGCGGGACCCTGGCGGCGCAGCTGTCGCGGCTCGACCTGATCGTTCTCGACGAGCTCGGTTATCTGCCGTTCGCCCGCTCGGGAGGGCAGTTGCTGTTCCACCTCATCAGCAAGCTTTATGAGCGGACCAGCGTCATCATCACCACGAACCTCGCCTTCGGCGAATGGCCGACCGTGTTCGGCGATCCCAAGATGACCACGGCGCTGCTCGACCGCGTCACCCACCACTGCGATATCGTCGAGACGGGCAACGACAGCTGGCGCTTCAAAAACCGCAGCTGACAGCCACCTTCGGCGCCTTCAAAAATCTATCTTGCGCTGCGCGCGCCTCCGGTCGGGCTACGCCCGCCCTCCGCCGCACGCAGCGCAAGGCCATCTTCAACAAACCAGCATCATATTATCTGAAAAGGGGGTCCCTCTTCGACGCCGATCGGGGGTCCCTTTTGAACGCCGTTTGACATTTACGGTGTGTGGGCCACCGAGCCGCCGCCGGGCGTGCAGCTATGCCAATCCATACTGCGGAGCGGCAAGTCTTTCGCGACAGGCGCAGGGGGACTTGCCTATGCCATCATCACCGCGCAGCCCGAACAGGGCGAGCGGCAACTGGTCGTCGTTCGTGCCGACGAACCCGCCCGGACAGACCTGTCGCAATGGCGGGTCAGGGGTATGCGGGCAACGGGCAGCGGCCTCTATGACCTGACGGGCATGGCGATCGATCCATCTCACCTGCTGGGCCGGCCCGGCGACTATGACCGCGAACCGCGCTTCACCACCGGCGCCTGGCGCTTTACTGCCGTGCAACTGGGTGGAATCGAGGCGCTGCTGACGCAAACGCGGCTCGCCATGTCTGATGCAGCGCGCGCCGATCCGCTGCAACGCGCCAAATTCGCCGACGCTGTTGCTGCGGCCCGCACCGCCTATCTTTGGATCCGCGAATGCGCACTCCGCGCTGCGCACGACGATCCCGATGGTCCCGCTTTCGCCCGCATGACGCGCGGCATTGTTGAGCGTGCAGGTCTGGACGTGATGGAGTTGGCGACGCGCATCATCGGCACGCGCAGCGCGATGGACGGCGAAAGGATCGATAAAATCATCCGCGACCTCAGCCTCTATCTGCGACAGGGCGGACCTGACTATGCCCGCGATCAGGCCGCGCTCGCCTGGCTGGACCATGACGCATGGGGCGCGGAGGACGCCTTGTGGTAGGTCTCTCTCTATCTGCGAAGCCGTGGCGAACGCTGCGTTGGCTGGTTCTTGCGCCCCATCCCGATGATGAGACGCTGGGGGCTGGCGCGCTTATTGCTCAGACGGCGAAGTCGGGGCGGCTGGCGGGCCTTGTCTATCTCACCGACGGGTCTGGTTCGCATGAGACAATGCCGGGCAGGTCGGGGACATTGGTAAGCAGCCGAAAGCGCGAAGCCGCCACCGCCTTTCACCGCCTGACGGGCAACCGCAATCAACCGCCGGTGCATCTTGACTGGCAGGACGCCTCCCCCGTCCCGCCGGGACATCCTGCTTTCGATCGCGCCGCGCGACGGCTGACCGCACTGTGCCGACGCTGGCAGGTCGATGCTCTGGCCGTCACTGCCCGTCACGAACCCCATTGCGACCATGAAGCCGCTGCACAACTGGCCTATGCAGTGGGAAAGCGGAGCAAGGGCAGGCTGGTAATTGCCGAATATGTCGTCTGGGCTCTGCCGCCGACCTCCTCCAGCCATCGCGAATTGCGCACCGCGCCCATGCTGCGCGGACAGCGCCGCCTTGCCCTGGCCGCGCACCGCAGCCAGCTTACCGTGTCCCACGGTCCCGGATTTCGGCTGCCTGCTACGCGTCGTGCGATGCCCGCCAGCGACATCCTCTACCTGCGGAGAGCCTCATGACGCGGCGCAAGGCCAGCCTGGATCGGGCTTATTTCGAGACGATGTTTCGTTCGACCGACGATCCCTGGGATCTGGAAAGCAGCGCTTATGAGCGGGATAAATATGCCCACAGCATCCGTTCGCTGGGCGGGCGCACCTATGGATTGGGTTTCGAGATTGGCTGCGCAAAGGGCGTACTGACGCAGTCATTGGCGCCCCATTGCCACGCATTGTTGGCGATCGACATCAGCGAAACCGCGCTCAAGGCCGCCCGCGAGCGCTGTGCCGCGTTTGACCATGTCTCCTTTGGCCAAATGGCTTTTCCGGGACAGGCACCGGTGGGCGGCATCTTCGACCTCATCATCCTGTCCGAAGTCGCCTATTATTGGGATGATCACGACATCGGCCGCGCCGCCCAGTGGATCACCGGCCATATGGCGCCCGGCGGCGACATATTGCTGGTCCACTGGACTGGAGACACCGATTACCCCCAGAGCGGCGATGATGCGGTGCATAAAATGCAGGCCGCACTTGCCCCAGCCATCACCGAGATCACGGCGCAGCGGACGGCCAAGTATCGCCTTGATCTATGGCGCGTCTGCGCATGACCTTGAGCGTACTCACGATCGTCAAGAACCGATCGGCGCATCTGGCGCAACTGATCGAAGGTCTGCGCCGCAGCACGCATTGTCCCGACGAACTCATCATCGTCGACATGGCCAGCAATCGGCCGATCCATGCCCAACAAGCGCGATTTCCAATTCATGTCCTACGTCTTGATGGCCCAGGACTGCCACTCGCGGCAGCGCGGAACGCGGCCGCGCGGGCGGCCAAAGGGGACAAGCTGTTGTTCCTGGACGTCGACTGCATCCCGATGCGCGCACTAACAGGGGCCATCACGCAATGCCTGAAAGACCATGACGCGCTGATCTGCGCCGACATACGCTATCTTGGCCCTGACGATGCCCGTGGCGAATGGGAGGAAGCGGATCTTCTTTCGCGGGCGCATGGACATCCTGTTCGACACTTTCCTGCAAACGGTCTGCGTCAGGAGGACAATGCCGGTCTTTTCTGGTCGTTGGCATTCGGCCTGCATCGCCAGAGATTTTTTGATCTGGGCGGGTTTGATGAAGCGTTTACCGGCTATGGCGGCGAGGATACCGACTTCGGCTTCCGCGCGCGGGAGGCAGGCCTGCCCCTGCTGTTCATGGGCGGTGCTGGTGCCTTTCACCAATATCACGACGTTTTCGAACCCCCGCTTCAGCATCTGAACGACATTGTCCGCAACGCGAACCTCTTTCGGAAGCGCTGGAATATATGGCCGATGGAAGGATGGCTCGACGCCTTCGAGACAGCCGGTTTGATTTTACGGTCCGGGCACGGAATTCATGTGCTTCGTCAACCAAGCGACGTCGAAATTGAGCATGCGCGAATGTTGCAGCCCGTTTCGCCCTGACAGAGAGGGACAGCAACATGTGCGCAGGCGTGGCGCGGATCATGTTGCCGCGCCAGTCTATCGGCGCAACATGACAGCGAGGGGACTCGGATTTGTGCGCTTCAGCGTCAACTTGCTTCGATTTGTATTTCCGAATCTGACGATCGCAAATGTCCACCGAGCCAAAGGTCGCTGCCAACGGTAGCCGACTGGACCCGCTCACTCATAGTCAACAATGCGCCCCCTTGTGGCCAATCAACGCCGGGCGGGGGGCAAAATGTCGCGAACTCCGGTCATCGGGGCATGACAGCCAGGCGTTGGGCGGGTAGTTCAGACTGAGATAGCGGAGAGTGTAGCTGATGGCTGGCGTGTGGTTTGACGAAATGACGGTTGGGCAAATATTCGAGCATCCCATCCGGCGCACCGTGACGGAAACGGACAATGTGCTGTTCACCGCGATGACGCACAACCCGGCCCTGCTCCATCTGGACGAAGAATATATGCGCGGGACCGATTTTGGTCAGCGCATCGTCAACAGTGCGTTCACGCTGGGCTTGATGGTCGGCATTTCCGTCGGCGACACGACGCTGGGCACAGCGGTCGCCAATCTGGGCTGGGACGAGGTTCGCTTTCCCAAGCCGCTGTTTCACGGCGATACCATCCATGTCGTCAGCGAAGTCATCGAACTGCGTGAAAGCAAGTCGCGGCCCAATGCAGGCATCGTCACCTTCCTGCATCAGGCCTTCAATCAGCATGGTGAGTTGGTCGCGAGTTGCAAGCGCTCCGGCCTCCAGTTGAAAAGGCCACAGGGATGACCGCACCGATCCGTTCCTTTCTGTTCATTCCCGGCGACAGCGAAAAGAAGCTGGGAAAGGCCGATAGCACAGGCGCCGATGCGCTGATCCTTGATCTGGAGGATTCCGTTGCTCCGCCCAACAAAGCGCGCGCGAGAGAGATGGTGACTGCCTTTCTCATGGCACGCCCGCGCGAGCAGCGAACGTCGCAATTGTGGGTCCGGGTCAACCCGCTCGACACCGACCTGCTGCTGGGTGATCTGGCGGCAGTCGTCGCTGGCGCGCCGGACGGGATCATGCTGCCAAAGGCTAATGGGCCGGACGATGTGCGCACGGTTTCGCTTTTCCTTGATGCGCTGGAAGTCCAGGCGGGCATCGACGCTACCAGCATCAAGATTTTGCCGGTCGCCACCGAGACCGCGATCGCACCGTTCCGTCTTGGCGACTATGCTGCAGCCAATCTGGCGCGGCTGGCCGGTCTCACTTGGGGGGCTGAAGATCTGAGCGCCGCCGTGGGCGCAAGCACCAATCTGGACGCAAGCGGCGAATGGACACTGACATATAAGCTGGTCCGTTCGCTGACATTGCTCGGTGCACATGCAGCAGGCGTGGCGGCGATCGATACCTTGTTCGTCGATTTCCGCGACGAGGAAGGCTTGCGCGCATCATGCCGCGCAGCCCGCGCGGAAGGATGGAGCGGCCGTATCGCCATTCATCCCGCACAGGTCGCGCCGATCAACGAAAGCTTCATGCCAACGGTTGCCGAGGTTGAGCATGCCCGCCGGGTCGTCGCGGCCTTTGAGGCGGCCGATGGCGCGGGGACGGTCGGCCTGGATGGCAAGATGCTCGACATCCCCCATCTCAAGCAGGCCAACAACGTGCTGGCTCAGATTGCCGCCTACGTGCGCCGCTGATCCGTCTGGCATAGAGGGATCACCGGGCGCTTCGATCTTCAAGCCTCCCGATAGCGGCATATCGTAGGATAGACCGCCAGTGACGGTAAGGGCCTCGTGATCGAGAATGTCGCTCGGTATCCAAGGCACTTTGCGTCGTGACATACCGGCCTCCCCTTGTTGCCCATTATGCCTCGCTGCACAGGATATTTCTGACCGTCCCGTTCGGATTGAGCCCAAAGAACGGCGTTTGATTTCATAGTCACAATTGGTGCAGTCGGCCAATTCCATTATTTCGCAGCGCGACATCCAGATAGTGATGAAATGCTGGCGTTCTTCCCGCGTCGCGGGACCGCAACCACGCCAGCGCCACGACGGGTCGCCAAAGCGCCAAGTCAGGGGGTGAAACAGCCCCCATTGCCATGTAACTTTTGCGCAATCGCCTCGCTGCCCAGTCCCGCCACAGATTAGTCACCCAATCGGTAGGCCCGATGCCGAACCGCATCAGCATCTCGGATCGCACCGCATCGGCCGCCGGATGGCCCGACGCTGCCTTCGACCAGTCAATCACCCTCATGCCCTGTGGCGTCATCATGACATTACTAAGGTGAAAGTCGCCATGGATTAGCGCGTGTCCTTCAGGTAGAGTATTCAGATAGGCAATGGCAGCCCGTTGCAGCGCGACGGGCGCAGGGCCATGCGAGATGTCTGTAGCCAATACTTGTTTGAGTGGGCGCAACGCCCCTCCACTCTTCTGATGCATGGCGGCATGCATGGCCCCCATCCGATCCAGTGCCCACCCTGCCCGAAATGGCTTGCGGCGAATCCAGTCCATCAATGTCCCGCCTTCAAGCCGTGGATAAACGATGCCGCGCCGCCCGTCCCAAACCCACTGCCCGATCGCTGCCGCAGTAGGCACGCCGCAACCCTCTGCATAGGAGGATGCACCGGATTCCCGCGCAATCATCTCATCCGATACGCCTTCACGAAACAATTTGAGTACATGGCCATTTCCAAGGTCGAGCAGTTGCGCACTCTCGCCTCCGGCAATCAATCGTTGCGGTTCGCCAAACGGCGCAGACATGCTTGTTGGACCATCCATATCCCCTATTCCTTACGGTAAACCGCCCGCTATTCTACCAGAAATGGCGATGGTGCGTTGGAGCAAAGTCGAACGCGCTAACGAGCGGGCGTGATTCAAAGGCGAACAACTGGTGTTGTTCACGACGCGCAAGGGCGCGAAGGCGAGCGATCTTCAGTCATGGGGGCGCTCAAATGGCATCACCGAACTGGCCATTCCCCGTGACATTCGCGAAGTGGACGCGCTCCCGGTGCTCGGCACAGGCAAGCTGGATTATGTAACGATGGGGGGATTGGCAGCGGCATGACGCGCGTCATCTTGCTCGTTGGCAGGTGGTGAAATTCGGCATGTATCGCTGGATGCCGGTTCAGTTTCGCCGAATATTCCGAGCGCGCTCCCTCGCTCCCCAATATAGATTCCCGGCCATCCTCTTGGAACGGCCTGCCTGCTCGTCTAGACGTTGGTCATGCGGGGTCTGAACATCGCGATCGCAGGCTGCGGGCCGTGTGGACTGGCGGCGGCGCTGCTGCTGCATCGGGCGGGCCATCAGGTCACCCTTTTCGAGCGTTTCGATACGCCTCGCCCGATCGGTTCGGGCCTGATGATCCAGCCCACAGGCATGGCGGTCCTTGGCCGATTGGGGTTGCTGGACGACGTGTTGCGGCGCGGATCGCGCATCGACCGGCTGTTCGGCAAGGCGGGGGACCGGGTCGTCCTTGACGTTCATTATGCCGCGCTGCGCCACCGCGCTATGTTTGGCATCGGCATCCATCGCGCCAGCCTGTTTGCGATATTGCATGAGGCGGTCCTGCGAGCGGGGATCACCGTCCATACCGGGCGCACGCTCGTGGACAGCGAACCGGTCGGTGCGCAACGTACGTTGCGCTTTGCCGATGGCGAAACCAGCATCCCCTATGATCTTGTGGTCGATGCGCTGGGCACGCGCACGCCACTGGCGCCGCCGACCGGCCGGGAACTCGCCTATGGCGCACTCTGGGCCAGCCTCGACCTGCCGCAGGACGCGCGCTTCGATCCTCATGCCCTTGCACAGCGCTATGACCGCGCCAGCATCATGGCGGGCGTCTTGCCGATCGGCATCCCGCCTGGCGCTATGACGCCAAAGGCCGCCTTCTTCTGGTCGTTGCGCGCCGATCGGCTGGGCGACTGGCATCGGGCCGGATTGGGGCCGTGGAAGGCTCGCGTTACCGCGCTCTGGCCCGCATGTGCGCCGTTGCTCGACCAGATTGATGATCCCGACCAGTTGACCTTCGCCCGCTACGCGCACCGTACCCTGCGGTCACCGGCTGAGCGGGCATTGGTCCATATCGGCGACGCCTGGCATTCCGCCAGTCCCCAACTGGGCCAGGGCGCCAACATGGCCCTGCTCGATGCCTGGGCGCTAGCCAAAGGTCTGGCGGACGCGAACGGGGTGGATGAGGGGGTTCGTCTCGGCATCAAGCTGCGGCGACGCCATGTCCTGACCTACCAGTGGCTCACCGCCTTGTTCACGCCGGTCTATCAATCGGACAGTCGTTTGCTGCCCTTGATCCGCGATCGTTTTGTCGGCCCGCTGTCCAAATTTTGGCCCGCTACCAGCATACAGGCGGCGATGGTGAGTGGACTGGTCGCCGATCCGCTTGGGCCGCTGGGGCTGGAAAGTGCGCTTCATAGGCCCGCGCCAGAATCGGTGGCCGCGTGAGTACCAATCCTGCCAGCGAGCACGGCCCGATCATCGCCTTCGACGCCATGTGCGTGCTATGCTCCGCCAATGCCGCCTTCGTGCTGCGGCACGACCGGGCTCACGTCGCTGGCCCTGGATCGCAGCCAAATCGCAACCGCGCTGAACAAGCATGGACCAGATATAGTGGCCGCTCGAAAATCAACTTCAGCGTTCCAGTTTCTGACCGTCCGCTTCTCGCGCCAACTCGGAAACATCACCCCGGCGTACTAGATTCTGGCTTATGCGGGCAGGCGACAGATATCGACATAGCACATGAAGTGCCGCTGCCGGATCATGGCGCGCGCCGCACAGGAAAATGTCGACGGCTGCATAGCCATGTTCCGGCCAGGTGTGGATCGACATGTGGGATTCTGCGAGCAGGGCGACGCCGGTGACGCCCTGTCCTTCACCGAAATGATGGAGGTGAAGGCCGATCACTGTCGCCCCGGCGCTGTCCGCCGCGCCGCGCAGGGCGGCGTCGATCAGAGCGACATCGTCCAGCACGGGACATCCGTAAAGGTCCGCCAACAGGTGTCGGCCATCATAGGTAATGGGCGGAATCATAGTAGCGTCTCATGCGGATGGCCGATCGAGGATAGCGCCGCTTCCGCCGCGGCCATGCCACGATAATGGGCTTCCTCGAACAGCGACAGCCCGCTCAGGTCCGAATGGGCACGGAAGAAGGGCGGCAGGATAGCCGCGCGTTGCCGCGGCGCGACATCCCACAGGAAACCTGGCGTCGGCCGGACCATGGCGTGACCCCACTTCCAGAGGTCGATCGACCGGATCGCGCCGTTCAGGTCCGGATTCATCCCAAGCAAATCGTCACGCACCAGCCGCCGCCAATCCACATCGGACCGGTCGACCAGCAAGCGGCGGGCGGACGCGGGCGGCATGTCGGACAGGGCCATATACCAAGTCAGCACCGTAGGCCCCGTGTGCGAGTCGCTCTGGTGGGTGGCGACGACATAGCCGAGCGAAGCGCTGCTGGCCGATACATTATCCCAGGCAAGCGCGCTGCCCTTCCCCTCCGGCGCGCGATCGACGGTGACGTTGGCAATCAGCCAGGGGGCATAGCTGTAGGCTGCATCGGGCTTCTCGCCCAGCAGGCGGGTGGCGATGAAATGCGGCATGGCAAGGATCACGGCGTCAGCACGATAACGGATGCTGCTGCCCTGCTGCGCATCGAACACATCAACCATCGCTCCCTTCTCGTCAGGCCGGGCACGAAAGGCGACCTGCCCCGTCGTGATGCGATCCCCCAATCGATCAGCGATCAAGCTCGTCAGGCGGCTATTGCCTTCAGGCCAGGTCAGTTCATTGTCGCCCGAACCATCCGCAGTGAAGCCACGCCGGCTCGCAAAATAATGAATGCCGGCCCAGGCGGAGACGTCGGCTGGTTCAGTGCCGTAATCGTCACGGCAGGCGTAACGAACATGCGCGCGCAGCACAGAGGAGGTCCAGCCCTGCTGGTCGAGCCACTGCGCGAAGCTCATCCGATCGAGCGCAAGCAGATCGGCATCCCTTGCGCTATAGGCGATGGGAATGGCGAAGGCAGGCCGCCCTTCCGTATCGCGGCGACGGGAAAAGTCGGCCATGGTGCGGTTGAAGGCGGCAAGGTCGGCTTCGTCCTTGGAAGACAGGCCGGTTCGGGGTACCAGCCCCTCCTGCCATTTCCCCTGCCAGAGCAGCCGCTCCTGCAAATCGGCGCAGAGTTGCAGCGGGTCATAGACCGGCTTGCCATCCCGCTCGCCCACGATCACCCCCATTTGTCGCAGCATATGGCGCAGCCCGCGCGCTTCCTCGTTGGGAATGGGTAGGTAATGCGCGCCCAAGGGATAGGCTGACACGGCATTGCGACCGCCACGGGCATTGCCGCCAGGCTGGTCTTCGAGTTCGATCAGGCGGAAATCGTCGAAGCCGGCCTCACGCAATCGCCAGCCCGCCGACAGCCCCGCCACGCCACCGCCAGCGATCAGGAGCGGCACGCGCTCTTCGCGCACCGGTTCGGGGAAGGCGCCATCGCGCAGGCGGTGGCCAAGCGCCATGTCCGCTCCCCCGCTGCTGCCCGAAGTCGGCGTTTCACAGGCTGGCAGCGCAAGCACAGTGGCAGCCGCCATCCCGCCCTTGAGGATGGCGCGCCTGCTTGGGCCGCCCGCGTCAGCCTTCATAGCGCGCCCATTCCTCGGCGAAGCTGCGCACCAGCGCCTGATTGTCCAGACGGTTTACCGGCACCCGGCGGCGTGCCATGTCGAGCGGAAAGACCAATGCCTGCCGGGCGGTCGCATCCGACAAAAATCGATTGCCAGGCAGCAGGCGCGTCGTCGTGCCAGGATCGACCAGCCCGGCCAGGATGAAGCCCCATTCGCCGAAGCTCGGCACATAGACATGATAGGGTCTGGTCTGAAAACCGGCCGTCTCCAGCGTCTGCGCCACCGTCCAGAAAGCGGCGGGCGCGACCAGCGGCGACGTGCTCTGGACCACTGCCATGCCGCCGGGCGCCAGATGCGGGCGCAACATGCGGTAGAAGGTTTCGGTATAGAGCTTGCCCACCGAGAAATCGACCGGATCGGGAAAGTCGACGATGATGACATCGAAGCGCGCCTTCGTCTCGCGTACCCACCGGAAAGCATCAGCGTTGACGACATGCATACGCTTGTCGGTCAGCGCATCGCCGTTCAGCGCGCGCAGCAGGCCGGTCTGACTGAACAGGCGGGTCATGGCGGGATCAAGGTCGACCAATGTGACATGCCGCACGCCGGGATGGCGGAACACCTCGCGCGCGGCCAGCCCGTCGCCCCCGCCCAGGATCAGTACATTGGCCGGGCGTGCTACACGGCCCATTGCCGGATGCACCAGCGCTTCATGATAGCGATATTCGTCGCGTGAGGAAAATTGGAGGTTGCCGTTGAGGTATAGGCGGATGTCATCGTCGTGTCGGGTCAGCACCAGCCGCTGATAGGGGCTGGACGTCGCGTAAATCACGCGCTCCCCATAAGCGGCGATTTCCGACCAGCGCTGGATTCGCTCGGCCGTCAGCAAGCCTGCGATCAGGCTCATCATCACGACCAACGCCAGAATGCGTTCCCGCATCAGGCTGGCGCGTGATGGTACTAGAAGCAACAGGAGCAGCGCGACACCGACATTGAGCAGGCCGAACATGAGCCCGGTTCGGATCAGTCCCAGATGTGGCACCAGCAGGAGCGGAAACAGCAATGAAGCAGCCAGTGCGCCGACATAGTCGAAGGTCAGCACGTTCGACACCGTCTCGCTGAAATCGAACCGGTCGCGCAGGATGCGCATCAGCAGCGGAATCTCCAGACCCACCAGAAAGCCGATGACAAAGACAAGGCCATAGAGGATCGGGCGAAACTGCTCCACCAGCGGGAAAAGCAGGAACAACCCCGCTGCCGACCAGCCACCCACCAGCGCCACCAATATCTCGACCCGGATGAACAGGCGCAGCTCGTCGCGCTTGACATAGCGTGAGCACCAACTGCCCACTCCCATGGCGAACAGATAGGTGCCTATGATGATCGAAAATTGCGTGACGCTGTCGCCCAGCAGATAGCTGGCGATCGTCCCGGCAAGCAGTTCGTAGATGAGGCCGCAGGTCGCGACAGCGAACACGCTGGCCAGCAGCAACCCGACCAGCGCGGTGCGCCTGCGCTCGGTCGGCGCCGATGCGTCAGCCATGAATAGCGGCAGCTACGATGATACCCAGGGCAATGGCGATGGCGCCAGCGAACTGGGCAACGGCGACATTCTGCTTGTCCCTTATCTCCTCCCACAGCTTGCCCGGCGTCAGCAGGTCCAAAAGAACGAAGCCGGCGACGAAAACGAGCATGCCGATCCCGGCATAGACCAACGAATTGAGCAAGGTCGGCAGAGCGATGATCATCGACGTCTCCTATTTATGGGTGGGGCCGTAGGCGCGGGCGGCGCCGGCAGTGCGTCCGCCGTCGGCGAAGGGCGAATAGCCCTGCGCCGCGGCAGTCAGATAAAGACCCAATACGCCCAGGCACCAAAGGGCGTAGAGGAAGCTGCTGCGGCTCATGGCGCTTCCATCCCCCGCAACCAGTCGTCGGCATCGGCGGGTGAACCGTCCTTCTGCGCCAGCCGGGCATTTTCGAACAAGATGTGAAGGACCAGCATGAACAATGGTGGTAACAGGATCATCAGCACCGCCAGCCAGAAATTGGACGTGAAGCGAGCGCCGCGCGCCACCGTCAGGTTGACCTCGATCGGGGGCTGGCCTTCGGTCTTGTAGGTACTGCTCGACGCGTCAAAGGTCCAATTGCCAGAACTGCCCCAATGATGCGCCTGCGCATCGACGACGAGATCGTAAGTTCCGGCAGGCAGACTCGCAACCTTCAAGGTCTGCGACCGCGCCCCTTCGGACCAATAGCCGTCCGAGTCCCGGCCCGAATAATGTTCGTTCAGGGCATAGGCGTCATAGCTGTCCTGCGTCTTACGATTGACGAAGGCGACGTCGATATCGACCCAGCCTTGCTCCACACCGGGTGTCATCGCCTCGACCGTCATCGCCTGTTTGCCGAGCGGCAGCACGATTGGGCCGAATGTCTGCGACACTGTGGGGCCGTCGGGCGTCACCGACAGGCTGAACATTTGCGGTTGCATGGTCCTGCCGAACAGGGTCAGCAAAACCAGCAGCGCCACGAAGGACAGGGCAGCGATCGGCCACCAGCCCTTGATCCGCCGGGCATAGGGCGAAGGCTGGTGCGCCAGCGGCGTCATACCGGGTATCCAGACGGGCGGCGGATCGACATCGAATGCCGCCCGTATCTCCCGCCCGGTCAACAGTTCGCTGATCGTCCAGCTATTCTCCCGATCATCCTGTTCCAGGCTGAGCATGAAGCCGGGGCGTACATAGTCGCTCGCGCGCACTTCCTCGCCCGGCTTCACCCGCCAGTAGAATTCGCCCGCCACCCGCGTCACGCGCGCAGTTGTGACGCTGTAAAAGGGGGTGAAGCGTCGACCAGCGACGACCCGGTCCGGCCCGTCGCGCTGCGGCGCGGCGGTCAGCATCGTGCCCAGACTCCACTGGCCATTCTGCGCGATCAGCCAACGATAGCCGACATAGGGATTGAACAGCAGATATTCGTCCCAGATCGCCCAGCCGTCCGACCGTTGCAGCCAGCCGATCGCTTCCCATTCCACGCCGCGCAACGTGCCGCGCGTGCCGAGCGGGATCGCAAGCGAAGCCTGCATTTCATTGTAGCGGGTGATGATCCGCGCCGCCGGATCGGTCGCGTCGATCAGCGTGCCGCAATATTCGCAGGCCAGCGTGACCGTATAGCCGGCCGCGCGAAGGGCGATCGTCCCGCCGCAGGCCGGGCATGACAGGGCGCGGACGCTGTCCTCCTCAGCCATAAGCGGGCAGGCTCCAGCCGGGAAGCGGACGCAGGTTACGCGGTTGCAGCGAGGCCAGGTTCACATGATGGCCGACATAGAGGGACGGTCCATGCCGATCTTTCTGGAAGGAGGCGCAGCGCCCGTCGCGATTGCGAAAATCGACGCTTAGCGCTTCCCAGCCGATGGGCGCGGTGAAGGGCAGTTCGCCTTCGCAGCCGATGCAGCATACGGTGCGGATATCGGCGACCTCATAGGATTGTCCGGCGATATTGCCGCTTTCGCCCGGTTTGACAGGGGTATCGTTCATCAGGCGGCGGATGACCTGCGCCAGCGATCCCGTCAGTTCTACCTCGCGCAGCGCCATAAATTGGCCCATAGCCTCCCCAAGCCAGGCGTGACTGCCGTCAGCCAGAAGCATCAGCCATTCGTTCCAGGCGCCATCGTCCCAGGCCCAGCGCACCCGACCGATGATCTGGAAATTCTGATCGAAACAGCGCCCTTCCGTCCCGATCTGGATCGGGCTGATATCGAACGGCAGGACGCCAGCCTCCCCCATCCCCTGCGCGCCCTGATTGTAACGCACCACGAGCGTGCGACAATAGTCGCACACCCGAACGGGCAGCGCCGACGAGCGGAAGGCAACCTCCGCGCCGCAAGTGGGACAGGTGACCAACTGCATACGGTGCTATCGAATACGGCCCAGCAGTTCCGCCTTCTTCGTATCGAATTCGGCTTGGGTCAGCGCGCCCATATCCAGCAGCTTGTGCAGCTTTTCGATCAGCGCGAACGGGTCTTCGGCCGGGGCGGAGGGCGCGCTCGCTGTGCCGCCCAAGGCGCCGGTCATCGCCTGGCCGATGGCCAGCCCGGCCGCAGCGCCGGCACCGACCCCGGCAACGCCACCAGACTGAGCGGCGGCCGTCTCGATTGCTTCGGCTGCCTGGAATTTGGCGTAGCGGTCAAGATCGCCCAGCACGCGCATCGAACTGGCCTTGTCGAGATGTTTCTGTACCTCTTCGGGAAGGGACAGGCTCTCTACAAAGAAGCTTTCGACCGACAGCCCCCATTGGGCGAAGGTCGGCGTGACCGCGGCCTTGAGCGCTTCGGACAAAGCGGTCTGGCTGGCTGCCAGATCCAGGAAAGCGGTGCCGCCGCCGGCCACCCCCGTCGCAAGCGCAGTCTGGATCGCGGCACGCAGTTGCGGCTCGATATCCGCCACCTTCACCTCGCCCAGCGTGCCCATGATGCGCGAGGCAAAGGGTGCTACCTCTTTGATACGGAAGCTGTAACTGCCAAAGGCGCGGACGCGCAGCGGCCCCAGTTCGGGATCGCGTAGCGTCACCGGCTGCGCCGTGCCCCATTTCAGGCCGATCTGCTCCTTTTCGGAGAAGAAATAGACGTCCGACTTGAAGGGCGACTTGAAACCCTTGTCCCAGTTCATGATGGCCGTCATCAGTGGCAGGGTAGATGTGTCGAGCGTGTAAAGGCCGGGACCGAACATATCCGCGATCCGCCCTTCGTTGAAGAAGGCGGCGATCTGCCCCTCCCGCACCGTCAGTTGCGCGCCATTCTGGATTTCCCGGTCGGCGAGCGGAACGCGCCAGCCGAGCTGACCCGGCTCTTCCACCCAGTCGATGACATCCACAAACTGTTTCGACAGAAAATCCAATATACCCATGTCGCTCCCCCACGCTGGTCGCCAGCTTAGAATAGCAGGCCCACGGGACAAGCGAAATTGCAGCATGCGAGACTTATGACCCTTTTCTGATCTTGTCCGAGGTCGCGATCCGGTTCCGCTTGCAACCCCTTTGGCGCCGTTTGACGCCTTACGTCCTGCTCTCAACGGCGGACGAGAGGTCGATGCCCCCGTTGCCGAAGAGCCTTGGATATTCACCCGCGATTGCAAGAGCCATCAAACACTTGCTTAAACCGCAGCCGCAGACATTATGGCGCAAATCTCAGGGGGATGTTGTGCGGTTCACGATTTCTGCTTGCTTGGCGAGCCTGCTTGCCGGATCCACCGCTTATGCAGCGAACAGTAAGATTCAAACTGGGCCTGCGCCCAAATGGGCCGTCCAGTCGGAGCCTATGCCTGTTCCTGCCGACGCTGCAGGCGCGGTTTTCATCCGCCGTCAGGACACTGAGGTTCATCTCGATGACAAAGGGCAACTGCTCTACAACGGCTATCGCATAAAGATCCTACATCCCAACGCGCTTCAGCTTGGCAATCTGTCGCTGGCATGGAATCCAGCGGCTGGTTCGCCTGTCGTCCACGCAATGAAGATCCATCGCGAAGGTCAGGTCATCGACTTATTGAAGACGGCTTCGTTCGAGATTCTGCGTCGAGAAGACCAGCTTGAAGCGGCAAGGCTGGATGGCAATCTGACCGCCGTTTTGCGTGTGCCCGATCTCAGGGTCGGGGATGAAATCGAGTTTGGCGCAACGCTCCCTGCGAGTGATCCCACGTTGGGGAAGGACGATGCCGGCCTGCTTCTCCTTGCCGCCGATCCGGCGCCGGGCCGATACCATCTTCGTCTAAGTTGGGAGGAAAAAAACAAGCCCGCCATCAAGATGACCAACGATATGATGACGGTGGCTGAACAGAGCCCGAATGCCATCGACTATCGGTTCGACAACCCTGGCGTCCTGGCGCCGCCCAAGGATGCGCCCCCTCGTTATCAATGGCAGCGGGTCGTCGAGTATAGCAGTTTCAGCGACTGGCAGGGCATATCGCGCCTTTTTGCGCCGCTATTTGCCAATGCGTCGAGTCTGAACGCCAACTCCTCACTCAAGCAGGAGGCCGCCCGCATCGCCGCGGCCCATGCGAAGCCGCTCGACCGCGCTGCCGCCGCCCTGAAAATGGTGCAGCAGGATGTCCGCTATATTTATGTCGGGCTGAATGGCGGCAATCTGACACCGGCAGGAGCCGATGAGACATGGCAACGCCGTTACGGCGATTGCAAGGCCAAGACCGCTCTGCTGTTGGCATTGCTGCGTGAGCTAGGCGTCGAAGCCGAGCCGGTCCTCGTCAATAATAGTGGTACTGATGATGGCATGGATCAGCGGCTGCCCAGCCCACGCATGTTCGATCACGTGCTGGTACGGGCGAGCATCGATGGAAAGATCTATTGGCTTGATGGCACGATGCCTGCCGTTGTCCCACCTACACAAGAGCCGGTCATTTCCTATCGATGGGTTTTGCCGTTGACCAGGCAGGGAGGCGGTCTTGAGCGGCTTGGCTGGGCACCTGCTTCGCGACCGAATGAGATCACGCTATTCGAAATCGATGCGCGTGCTGGCTTCGACAAGCCCGCACGCATTACCAATACAACCATCAAGCGCGGAATCGAAGGCTTGCAGCAGGAGGTGCAATTTTCTGTAGCGACGCCCACGCAACTGCTCAGCGCGTTTCGTCAGAATGCGATCGGAAATACATGGCAGACCATCGAGGATGTTCAGTGGCGCTATGATGCGAAGGCGCAGGCCAGCATATTGACCGTCGTCGGCACAGGCGCCGTCGACTGGGACGATGACGGCGATGGAGTAAAATCGCTGGCGCTGCCGGGTGGTGGCTTCAACCCGCCAGAAAAGCGAATACGCGCGAAAGAGCAGGATCAGGCGCTGCCATTCTACAACAAGCCGGATTTTAGCTGTCACGTCACCACGGTCCGCCTGCCATCCACGACAAGGGCGGAGCAGTGGTCGCACAAGGATGATATTAATAACCGGATGTTTGGGCGCGCATATTACCGTGCATTCGACATATATGACGGCTCGTTGCGCATGATCCGTGGATCGAGAACCGAACAAACGGAAGTCGATGCTTCCAAAGCGCAGCATGACAATGGTCGCATCGCTGCGTTTGATAACAGCATGGCATGGATAACCTACAATCCGAGCGGCAAAAACACGGATGCTCAGGCACGCAGTAGAGTGCCTACAACGACCGAGATCGATTGGACTGGTGACAATGTGCCCTGCCTGGCATCTGGCCCGGATCGGTGAAAGCGGCGTAGGGTCAGCAGCGGCTGCGGGCCGTGCGGACCCGACCCTCTGGAGGCGTTCAGCGGCAAATTCCTTTCATATCGGGATCAGACGGTCCGCTAGCGATCCCAGGCGACAGAATATTAGCCCTCATGCTCGACCTGTGCATCAGTACGCTGTATTTGCGTTGTCTTACATCGACCTCGATCATAGCTGCCGACTGTCCGGATAATCTCGCCCTGCTCCGGTTCGACGCGATGGCCTCCCACAATTCCCGCGAGCACCCGCGCAATCAGTTGGTTGAGCCGGGTCACGACATAGCAGTCGATATTCGGCTCGGCATGTCCGTTGCCGATACCACTATCGTCGGTAAGGAAGATATAGCGCCCTCCGGTGAGCGCTGCCATCGCCCGCATGACATATTGGGCGCTATCCTCGACGCCGCTCGCCGCGATCGGGACAATTCTGACGCCCTGCTCGCGCAAATGCGCGACCGCATCGAGCGTCGCGCCGAACGCGTCGCGATGGGGTGGTGCGTCCGAGATCAGCAGCACCGCCTTGGCGGCCTCCGGGCGCCATTGCATATCGTCGGCTGCGATCAGGGCACGGTCGACGGCCTCGGGCATGTCGCCGCCGCCATCGGCATGGGCCGCAAGCAGCTGGTCGATGCCCTTTACGTAGATCCTTTGATGCAGGGAGAAGGACGAGAAGGCATTTCGGCCATGATCGCCGCGGCGCGATCGCAATTTCCTGGACATGACTTCGCACTCACCGGCCCGGTCGACGAGCATGGCGGCAATATCCGTTTCTCTTGGGCGCTTTCGATCGATAGCGGGGAGCCTGTGGTGCGAGGAACCGATTTCGTGCGGGTCGACGCGCAAGGGCGCATCGCAGAGGTCGTAGGCTTTCTAGATGGAGGTGCGGCATGACAGTGCCTTTTGTCGAAAGCGAGGATGGTCATCGTTGGAGCGATGGGGCCGCTTCTGGTCGCCTCGGAAGAGAAGCCCCGCCCGGCGCGTCGGCAGAAATGCTCGATATGCTCATGACACAGATGGGAGCGATTCTGGGGGCTGAATCGAGGCCACCAAGGATGCGTTTGCGCCGGGGACCAATCCAGCAGTCAGCGAATGGCTCGGTAGCATGATCCTCGACTGCTCACGATGGACCTCCATCGATCTCCAACGTGCCTTCATGCACACGGATTTCCGGGCGAAAGCGGAGGCGCTTCGGTTGCGGATGACGATCATTTACGGTGATCGCGATGCGTCGGTCCCGATCTATCCCACCGGCGGGCGCTATGCCGAACTGATCCCGCAGTCTCGGCTTGTGGTTCACGAAGGTGCGCCGCACGTCGTCATTCACCCAACGAGGCACGCGCGTGGAGTGAGCAAGCGGAACCTTTTCGTTGGGAAACTGCAAATTGCTCCTGATCTGCCCCCGCCGAATGGACCGATTGGTTTGTTAGTGAATTAAGGTTATTGCCGCCATATCCAGACGGAGGTGGAGCGAAGCGGAACCGGAGGCCGAGATATGGCGGTGTCGCCGTTTCCGGGCCGGTGGTCGGTAGCCCAGGCTGCCGTGCGGGCGGACAGTGTTGTAATGCCGCCGCCATGATTCGATCAGCACTTTGGCCTCGGCGAGACTATAGAAGATCTTGCCATTAAGCAGTTCGTTGCGAAGCGACCCATCGAAGCTTTCGTTATATCCATTCTCCCATGGTGATCCCGGTGCGATGTAGAGCGTCTTCACGCCGATCTGCCCCAGCCATTTCTGGACGGCAGTTGCGATAAATTCGCTGCCGTAGCACATTGGGAAGCGGCCCCTCGAAGGGGCGCATTGCCTTGATGAAGGCAAGGGCGCGTAGCGCCCGCAGGCTTCATCAAGGCAGTCATGATCGGCCCGCAGGTCTCTAAAGTGAAGTTGTCGACTCAACCCTTTGGAGACAGACCGACCATGACCAAGCGTAGCTCTAATCCCACCGACGCCGTGCTGGTAGCCATCGATATGTCCAAACACCGCCAGGAGGTCCTGATCGAACGTCCAGAAGGCGGACGCCGACGTCGCATGACGGTGATGGCGACAAAGGCAGATTATGATCGCCTAGCCACGGATCTTAGCGACATCGGGCGTCCGATCATCGTCGGCTTCGAGGCTACTGGTAACTACCATCGCACGCTGGCGCATCGCCTGCTGTCCGCCGGCTTCGAGTTGCGCTTGATCTCGTCCGTTGCCTTGGCTCGAACGCGCGAGGCTCTGCACAATGGCTGGGACAAGAACGATTCCAAGGATGCGCAAGTGATCCTGCACATGCTGCGGATCGGCGCCACCCAGCGATACGTCGATCCGCTCGCCGCCGGGATCAACGACCTGCAGGAGATGTCGAAAACGCACGAGGCGATCTCCAAGGCTAAGACGCAGACATGGCATCGCATCCTGACCCACTACCTGCCGCTCTATTTCCCGGAGATTGAACGCTTCGCTGGCAACAGCCGATCCGACTGGTTCCTTGCTCTGCTCGAACGATTCCCGACTCCAGCCAGCATGACTGTGCTCGGCCAGGAGACTTTCTCCCGCGAAGCATGGGACTTGGTCGGCCGCAAAGTGTCCAAAGCCCGGCTGATCAACGATATCTACGAGACCGCCTGCGCCTCCGTGGCGCTACCTGTCAACGAGGATTCCGTCTCGATCGCTATGTTCCGCATGGTGATCGCCCAAGCACGCAACCTGATCCGGCAGCGCGACGAGATCGAGCGAACGGCGCATGCCATGCTGGCCGAAAACCGCGATTATCAGCTTCTGCGCATGATCCCCGGCATTGGGCCCATCAATGCGTTGACCATTCTCGCCGAGGCAGGCGATCTACGCCGCTTCAGCCATCACCGTCAGTTCCTGAAGTTCTGCGGTCTTGATCTTGCGACCCGGCAGTCCGGTACATTCCGAGGCCGCACGATGCTGTCCAAGTACGGTAATGCGCGATTGCGGCGGACCTTTTGGATGGCTGCCCAGGTCGCCGCACGTCAGCGCAACAACAGTTTCCGCGACAAGCTCGGACGATACACTGCCGGGCACGCGGATGATGCCGATCGTCGCCGCAAGGCGATGACGGCGCTCACCGCCAAGATGGCGCGCGTTGCCCATGCCGTCATCAAGACGGGGACAGAGTACCGACCGTTCCTTGAACGGTCGGATGCCAGGTGGAAGGACCCCTCTCTGCAAGTGCCGTGAGGGCGCGAAAGCGACCCTGTAGATAATGTTCGGGCCTTCCACCTGGGTGCGTATCTCGTTCTAAGGACGGTGAGGACCACGGCCGCTTCGGCGCCGCTGGATCCTGTGTTTGCTATGGCAGGGAGCGATCCCGTTGACGGTGGAAGCCATCTGGCTCAGAATGCATGCCTCGCCGCTCAATGTCGGCGCATAGAGATCTGTTGACCAAATCTCGCTTTCCTTCGTGACCCAGGACGTTGTCCGACCGTATATGTGCGCGCGGGTCGCGGGAGATGAACAAGTCGGCCAGGGCCGCCAGCACGTCTTCATGGCGGAGCTGCCGTGCAACGATGGGCGCGAGGCATTCCCTGCTGGCCTCGTCGATGATGGTCAAGATACGGAACTTGCCACCCTCATGCGTGCGCCCTGCGAAGAAGTCGTAAGCCCATAATGCCCCGGATATTGGGGCTGCAGGCGGATGCAGGACCCGTCGTTAAGCCACATGCGTCCACGTTTTGGCTGGCGCAGCGGAACCTTTAGCCCCTCACGCCGCCAGATCCGCTCAACTCGTTTATGGTTCACTTTCCATTTGCCCTGTGTCGATCGATGCTGGCCCAGCACCCGGCAGATCCGTCGTTCGGACACCGGCACCGGAAGCTCTCGTCGCACATGATCGATGCAGCGTCGTCGTCGCGAGGGGCTTAGAAGTTTAGCTGAGCTGGCCTTCGGCTCCCCGTGCGGCTTCCTGAAGGATCAGTTTATCCAGTGTCAGGTCCGAGATCGCCCGGCGCAGCCGCTGGTTCTCCTTCTCCAGATCTTTCATTCGCTGAGCCTGATCGGTCTTGAGGCCGCCATACTCCTTGCGCCAACGATAATATGTTTGCTCGCTGACTGCGATCCGCCGGCATGCCTCGGCAGTCGAGGCCCCCTGCGCCAGCACGATCTCAACTTCACGCAGCTTGCCGATGATCTCTTCCGACTTGTGCTTCTTGCTTGGCGTCTGTCGTCCCTTTCGTGGTCCAGACTATCATAGTCTCTGGGCCACTCAGCGGGAGGCAGATCACTCTTTCACGTCGGACTATACTCAAAATCGATCACATTTCAGGGGAGTACGTCACGCGGCCTGTGTTGCTGAACGAGGAACGCCGCCCGCGGATTTCCCTGGGCGGCGTATGTTGTGTGTGTGTGTTTGGTTGCGGGAGTAGGATTACAAATAAACACGCACGGAATTGATTTATATAGCGACAAATTTCTGTTCGATTTTAGAAATTCAACAATTTAATCAACAACAATATTGAACTTCTTGAGACAATATAAACCTTTGTAGTTCCATTGTCAATTTGATGGCCGCACAGACCCACGAGGATTGATTTTGAATTTTGAATAGGATCCCTGCGGCACGAACATCTTCGCGCCTTGTCGATGATAATCATCAAAATCCGTTCTCCGGAGCGGGTAAAGCCTCCGCTTTTGCGGCCCCATCCGACGTGCTAAAAATTCAAAATTGTGCCAGCCAGATACCCACGGGGAGCACCTCGGCGGTTCAACAGATTGTGAATACGTATTATGTTAATTTTTATGGTCGGTGGCCCAATGAGTGCGATTGTGTCAGTTACATTCTGCGTGAGACCGGCCGCGAAACTCTAACCCGGGGTGGACCAGAGAATGGTGTCGGATCAAAGGAGCGGGACCCTACCTCTGAATGGTAACAATCAGGGGAGCAGGTCACCGTTTTCAGAAAATTAAGACCGAAGCGTTCGACCGCCGTGGCGAAATATTCAAAGGAATCAAGTATCGAGCAAAGCCGTCTGTGGCACTCCGAGTTTACGTGCTCAAGGACGGCCGTAAACATCTCACCTTTCGAAGGAAAATAACGCCCCCAGGGGCTCTTCGAGCCACCAACCGTTGCAGCTATTCCTCACATGGTTGTCTGGGGATAGCCATCCTGCAAAAAAGATCGTCGAGCTACGGCAATGATGAACTGCCGTTGATCGAATTGACGCTCTTCCCTTCGAGAAAGCGCCCCTTAATCTTGGACGAAATAACCACAATTATAAGTTCGCCGAGGAATTAGAAAGGATAGGTCGCAAGTAGCGGGAATCGATACAAAATCGAGCACGTCGAGCTTTGTCCGCGAAACCTGATTCCTGCGGATTGTGACAATCTAGCTTTCACAGATCGCAAGCAGCGTTTTCTTGAGCAGCGTCTTGGTATGGCTGGTGATCGGCGACGGGGCATCGGCATTAGCCGCCAGCTCCTCGGCCAGTGCAAGGTCCTTTTCGCCGATGCCCGCTTGGCTGGCAAAGAAGGCGCGTCGGGCGGCGTCTCCCGGATTGTTGCGGAAATCGATGAAACCCGCCATCGGCGGGGTGAGATTGCCGTTGCGCTTCATCACGTTCAGCAGCTTATCCATCGGCACGCCGGACGCCTCCGCCACATTGGCGACCTCGACACCCAGCATGATGCCGCACCAGGATACGAGATTGTTGCAAATCTTGAGCGCCATGGCCGATCCGAGCGGGCCGATGTGCATCCTGTTCGTCGAAAAGGCGTCGAGGATAATCCGGACGCGCTCGGCGACGGATTCATCGCCGCCGGTCATGCAGAAGACGAACGGACCATCCTTGGTCATTTCGGTGCGTGTAACCGGCGCGTCGAGGACGTCGACGCCCACAGAAGCGGCGCGCTTGGCAATCTGCTGCGCGGTCTTAGGCTTGATCGTGCTGTGGATGAGCAGGGTCGCGCCCCGCTTCATTACGGGCAACAGCGCATCGACGCATTCCAGTACCTGCGTATCGTCCCGCACGCAAATGCCGACAGCGTCGGCATCGACGCCGACATCCGCGATGGATGCGGCGAGCGTGGCGCGGCCCTCGAACTTCGCCAATGCCTCGGGAAACAGGTCGTACACAGTAAGTTCGAGCGGCAATTTGGCCAATTCCCGCGCCTGATCGCCACCCATGCTGCCAAGGCCGATGAAGCCAATTTTCCTGATATTATCCGTCATGAAATATCCCTGGCCTTTTCCAAGTTCGCAAGCGAGCTAATCACTGTGAACGTCCTTCGTAAATCCCCAACTGGGTCTGCCTGACTGCCAAACTATTGCAGGAGTGCCATGGCTAACGGCTCGACCCGTAGCTTTTCATCCGAAGCGAATGTGGCGCCAGAGCAGATGGCCGGCGTCATCAGACACCCGCTCCAGATCCGAGTTTCAGGCGTCAGCCCCGATGTCGCGGCAATTCAGCCGCCGATCCTGTTCAGCTCCATTGCAAATGGAGGTCTGGCACATGCAGGATATTGCCCACATAATATGGCACCCGGAAACCGTCCTTGATCCGGAATTCCGGTATGGCCTTGACGAATTCCTCGACCGCGATCTGCAGTTCCAGCCGTGCCAGGTGCATCCCCAGGCATTTGTGGATGCCACTGCCCAGCGACATGTGCGGCGCCTTGCGATCGAAGCGGATCGCCTGGGGATCTTCATAGAAAGCCGGATCGCGTCCCACCACGGGGGAACTAAACGCCACATAATCGCCGGGCATTATTTTCTGCCCATGAATCTCGATGACCTTGGTTGCGATACGGAAGGCCGTAACCGGCGCGAAAGCGCGCAGGAATTCTTCGACTGCCAGGACGATCAGCGATGGATCAACGCGCAGCGCGTTCTGTTTGTCCGGATGCGACGCCAGATAGTTGAAGATGTTGCCGAGCAGGGACGTAACCGTGTCGAGGCCGCCAATGTACAGATTGAAGCAATGGCCGAACACCTCGTCATCATTCCACAAACGGCCATCGACCTCGAAGGTCAGCACCTTGCTGATATAGTCGTCGCGCGGCTGCTGGCGGCGTGCCTCAATCTCTTCCAGCAGATAGTCCTTTACGCAGCGTACAGCGTTACCGCGCACTTGCCAGTCGTTGGAATGGAGCATTTCCTTTTCCCATTTAAGGAATTGCGTCATTCTTTCCTGCGGCAGGCCCAGCAGATCGAGGACGATGTAGATCGGGAATTTTTCCGAAAATTCATCGATGAAATCGCATTGCCCGCGATCCTTGAAGGCGTCGATCAAGGCCTGCGCTCGCTCGCGCACCTGCTCCTTCATCGCGAACATCTTCTGCGGTGAGAAATGACTGTTCAGCGCCTTGCGATAGCCGGTGTGGACTGGCGGATCGGCCTCGGTCGGAATGACCAGCCAGTTTTCGCCGATATTCTGCGCCCATTTGCCCATGCCGTTCTTGGTGAAATTGTCGGCATCGCGCAGCATTGCCTGTACATCCTCGGCATTTTTGAGCAGCCAGCCAGGTTGATCGCCCGGGAAGATGTTGGTGACATAGGTGATCGGCGGCAGCTCCGCATGCATCGCGGGGATCAGCACTTCCTGTGGATTGTCATAGATCACCGTCCGCGAAAAGAGCGGCAGCGCCATCGCCAGTTCGGGCGGCACGTGATCCGGCAGGGGCTGTTGTGCGACTTGGGTCATCATAGTCTCCGAAGCAAAAAGAGATAAATTCCACCCCTGCCAAAGACAGGTGCGATCGTGGCCGTCCGTCTGAGACTGGTGAGCATGCGGACGAGCCGCAATGACAGGAGGCGATGCACATGAGTGAGGCAGACGTGCTGGATCTGGAACAGGCGATCCGGGACAATTACCGGCTGTGGAACGAAGGGAAGCGCGAAGAACTCGATCGTCTTTTCCGGGCGTTGGGGCCAGAGGGGTTCACGATCGAATATGTCGGTTCGCCCGCCGTGGACGGCAACGCCGCGATGACGGAGATGTGGGCGGAATATGGAGGAAAATGCACGACCGAACCGCTGGAGGTGATCGTCAACGGCGCTGAAGGCGCCGCCTATGTCGCCAACCACCTGCAAACCAAGGATGGCGTCGTTACGCTGCCAAGCCTCGAAACCTACAAGGTCGCCGATGGCCGGCTGACGATCCGCTATTTTCATCGGACCGCTCACTAACCTCCCATGCTCCGACGTGCAGGCGCTGGACACGGCTCAGTCCTTCGCCTGCATGAAGGCCAGCAGGTCGGCATAATGGGGTTGGTGGACGAGACCGCCGCCCGAAATCGAGATGTTCTCACCCGTGATGTAGCGCGCTTCGTCCGAAGCGAGGAAGGCGACCAACGCCGCGATATCATCCGGCGTTCCGAATTCCGGCGTCAATATGTGCCGCTGGATGATTTCCTTCAGCCCTGGCACGGTCTTTTCCAGGGCTTCGGTCAGCACCACACCCGGCGCGATGCTGTTGCAGCGGATATTCTGCCGCCCATGCTGGGTCGCTACATATTTGGTGAGCCCGATGATCGCGGCCTTCGAGGAACCATAAGCGATGCGCGCCAGATCGCCCGCACTGCCCGAATTGGATGCGGTGTTGATGATCGAACCGCCCCCGCCCGCGACCATATGCGGGATGGCATATTTGCATCCGAGCAGATAGCCGGTGAGATTGACGTCGAGAATTTCGCGCCAGATGCCGATCGGAATATCGACGGCGGTGGTGTCCTGCGGGCTCTTGTCCGGATCGGTCATCGCCGCATTGTTGTGCAATATGTCCAGCCTGCCGAAATGTTCGACGGCGCGATCCACCATCGCCTTCACCGACTGCGGGTCGGCGGCATCGAACTGGACCGGCAGCGCCTTGTCGCCCAGCGGTTCCGCCGCGCGAACGGCGGCGGCCTCGAACAGGTCGGCGATCACAACGCGCGCGCCCTCCGCGACCAGGCGTCGCGCGACCGCGGCGCCGATACCGCCGCCGCCGCCTGTGACGATCGCCACCCTGTCTACCAACCTCGTCATCATGCGCGCATCCCCGGTGGTGGGCTGGCGAGAGAAGGCTGCATCGATCGCAGCTTGTCCCGCCAGCCGCTTATCCGATTAGAATTTAAACGTTGTTTCAACGCCATAGGTGACCGGCTGGCCAACATAGGCGGCTGCAATGCCCAATGTCCGATAGAGATCGGGGAAGCGGCGCAGCAGATATTTCTTGTTCGTGATGTTGCGGCCATAGACCGCCACTTCGACATTGGGATTTTCAAGCTGGAACGCGATACGCCCGTTGAAGATGCCATAGCCAGGTACGAAACCGAGGCGGTTTTCCGTGTCGTAAGCGGACTTGGTCGCCGCCGACGCTTGATCTGCCGCCCGGACCGCATCGAAATGCTGACCCCCGACATAGGAATAGGCGCCAGTGACGGCGAGCGTGCCGCCACCCAGCGGAATTTTCTGCGTGGCGCTGACGTTCAGCTGCTTCTTGGGCAATTGCAGCAGCGGCAGGCCGCTCAGGTCGACGACGCAGCCGTTGGCGACCCCGGCGCTGTTGGTGCATCCGCTGCCGGCCACCACCTGGATTTCGCTGAAGCTGCCCTTCACATATTTGCCGTCTTGCAGCGAGCCATTGAGGCTGAGCGTCATACCTTCCCACGGCACGGCCGTGATTTCATTTTCCATGCCCCAGATGCGGACCTTGCCATTATTCTGGATATATTGGGTAACGCCGATGCCGGTCACGAAGCTGTTGACGATCGCCTGATTGTCATCCTTCCAGGTATGGAAGACCGCCGTGTTGAACCGCAGGCGGCGGTCGAAGAGATCGACCTTCAGGCCGGCCTCGACGTCCTTGACCTTTTCAGGAGAAAAGGCGGGCAGACCACCGGCGCGCAGGTTCCAGCCGCCAGCCTTGGCCGCGCCGCGGGTCGCGGCATAAAGGAAGAGATTGTTGCTCGCCTGCCAGTCAATACCCAGGTTCCAGGCTGGATAGTCGAACTTGGCATTCTGCTCCTGATTGCAGCTGGTGGCCGTCACGGGGCTCGTTGGCGTCACGGTGCAGTTGATGCCGGTCGGCGTGCCCGCCACGGCGACGTTATACGGCAGACCATATACCTGTGCATTGTGCAGCACGCTGTCGCGGGTGTCCCAGGTATAACGGAAGCCGCCGACCGCACGCAGCTTCGGCGTCAGTTCATAATAGGCCTGCGCGAACAGACCGAAGGTCTTGTTGGTGACGTCGGCATTGGAATCGCGGATGAGTCCGCCGAAAATCTGCGAGCGACTGAATTCATAGCCGCTTTCCTTGCCGGCATAGGCGCCCGTGATGAAGCTAAGGCTGTCGGTGATATTGCCGGAAAGCTGGAATTCCTGAGAAACATAATAGGATCCAGACCCCGCAAAGGTCGCCAGCAACGGCACGGCCGTACCGTCCGTATCATTCTGGCCATAGTTCATCGAATGGCGATAGCCGGTGATCGACTTGAAGTTCAGGCCGCCCAGTTCGATGTTGAGCGTGCCGGAAAAGCCATATACTTCCAGCGTATTGAATGGCTGCACGCCATAGAGAGCCCGCGCTTCAGGGGTGAGCGTGCCGATAGTGGCCGGGACCGATGTCCCGGTCGCGGTGTTGCCCCACCAATGGTCCTTGGTCAGCAGGCCCGCCGTCAGGCCCGGCTGGAAGGCGGCGGGGACGATCGCCGGATTGAAGGCCCAAAGTGCGATCTGCTGACCATGGTTGTACTGACGGTTCCAGTCGCCCGAAAGGGTCAAATCCCAGCCATTGCCTTCATATTTCAGCTTGCCGCGCAAGAACTTGCTGTTGTTATCGGAAAAGTCGCGGTGGGTGGCGAAGTTGTCGCCATAGCCGTCCCGGTCACTGATTGCGCCGCTCAGGCGAATTGCGAGCCCCTCTGCCAGCGGCACATTGATATTGGCCTGCGCACCCAGCGTGCTGTAATTGCCAAACTCCGCCTTGAAGGCGCCGCTGAGCTGGTCGTTGGGATCATTGGTAACGATGTTGATCGCGCCGCCGGTCGTATTGCGGCCAAAGAGCGTGCCCTGCGGCCCGCGCAGAACTTCCAGCCGTTGCACGTCCTGAATGTCGGTCATGCCCGTCGAGGGCCGAGGGATGTAGATCCCGTCAATATAAGTGGCGACCGCCGGATCGTTGGCGAGAATAGGCTGGAGATTGCCCTGACCGCGGATGGCAACGAAGACGATGCCGTCGCCGCCGGCGGAACCGCGGCCGATGACCAAGCCCGGCGCGGTGCGCTGAAGGTCGACGACATTTTCCACCTTGGCCGTCGTCAAGGCTTCGGGGGTTAGCGCCGTGACGGCGATCGGGGTCGTCTGGAGGCTTTCTTCAGTGCGGCGCGCCGTGACGACGATATCCTGAATGCCTTCGCTAGCGCCCGATTGCGGCTGCTGCGCATAAACGGGCTGCGCCATGGCGGCGACGAGCGCGCCCATGCCGATCGCGCCCAGAGTGACGGCCTTCCTGCTCATATCTTCCTCCCCATCATTGTATGTTGCCTCGAATTCCAATGTGGAGCCGTCTAACTTGGAGCCGATCTGCTCCATAGTGGCCGGTCCACGGTTGACTGTGCGGCGATAGAATTTGGCCGCTCATCGATATTTTCCTGCTCGCCCGATCAGTGGACCTGCGCTGATGCCGACCGAAAAGCCTTGGGCGTTTGACCCGTCGCGGATCGGAAAGCGGCAGAAAAGGCGGACGTGCTGTTGAAGCCGCATCGCCAGCTGATTTCCTTGATGCGGGCGCCATCGCTTCGCAGCAGCTCCTTCGCCAAAGCAATCCGGCTGCGGGCGACAAATTCACCCAGGCTGACGCCCGTCCCTTCCTTGAAAATGCGGGCGACATGACGCACGCTCATGTTGCAGTCGCGCGCAATGTCGGCGACGCCAAGAGGCGCGGAGAGATTTTCCATCACATAGTCGATGACGTTCTGGACCTGTCGCGTGCTGCGCGAATGCAGCCCGCCCCGTTCGGGCCTGCCCATGTGCCGAGCCAGTTCGACCGCCAGGCCCATCAGCATTGATTCGACAAGCGTCTGGCTGGCAAAGCCGGGCGTCCGCAATTCCGCAGCCAGCCCAGCAAAGAGCCGACGCATGGAAATATTCTGGACGTCGGCGCAAGGCTCAACCTTGTTCAGCGGCTGCTCGCCGTCGAACAGTTCGTCCAGAAATTCTTCTCCCAGCGCGACGCAGACGAGATGGCGCTCCTGAAGCGCTGGCTCTCCGAAATATTGGCGATGCGGCGGCATGTAGAGGATGTCCCCCGACGCTGCGCGCCGGTCGGGGCGGCCCATGCTGACCATGCTGCGCCGCGGCTGCCCATCGAGCGAATAGTCCAGATAATGCTTCTCTGGACTAAAGATGCCGCTGCTGGGCTGGACCCAATCGAAATGACGCACATCCACATGCGCGTCGCGAACGCGCGCCGCTGCTTCGATGTAGAAATTCTGGACGCCAGCCCTAGCCTGACCGGTCCAATCGCTTTCCGGACGAAACATCTCTACCTCTGCCAGGTTATATTCTGTTGATAAACCTGCATAGGCGCGCCATGCGCTTTTACTTCTATCTTCGGATAGGTGGTCAAGGCTCCATGTGCGGGCACATCCCTCCCTGTGCCCGATCGAGGCGCGGCATCGGCGACAGGTTTCGCCATGCACCCAGTTCGATACAAAAACAGGAGGCGCTCAATGTCCATCGCACCGTTCTTGCAACTGCGGACGCCATGAGAGCGCTATCGGACCAACCGGCGGCCATCGGCCATTATCCCTGGTATGTGCTAGGCATATTGACGCTGGCGCAGACCTGCCATGGCATTGATCGCGCCATCATCGGGCTGGTGCTGGCGCCGGTCGGGCATGAATTTGGCCTTTCCGACGGACAGTTGGGGATATTGGCGGGCTTTGCCTATGGCATATTCTTCGCGCTCGCCGCCCTGCCCTTCGGCGTGGCCGTAGATAGCTGGAACCGACGCAACCTGATGGCGGCCGCGTTGACGCTGTGGAGCGGTGCGACGGCCCTGTGCAGCCTCGCAACGGGTTTTTGGACATTGCTCATAGGCCGCGCCGCCGTAGGGACCGCCGAAGCGGGCGGATCACCTACGGGCATGTCGCTGCTGAGCGATTATTTCGGCGAAGACCGGCGCGCGACAGCCATCGGCATCTGGTATCTGAGTTCGGGAATCGGCCTCGCCATCGCGTTCATAGTGGGCGGCGCGATCGTGCAGAGCGCCGGATGGCGCTGGGCGTTCGTGGCCGCCGGCGTGCCGGGACTGGTGCTGGCGCCGCTGCTGCTGTTCACGGTCAGGGAACCCGTGCGTGGCGCGCATGACGGGCCGGCGCCGCAGCAGGAAGAAACGTTAAGGCTGGGGCAACGTATCCGTCTGCTCGCGGCGCGGCCCGGACTACTATATTGCATCTTCGCCATCGTCCTGATCGCGGCGGGCATTTACGGCATGAGCACATGGCTCACCACCTTCCTGATCCGGGTCCACGGCATGCCCATTGCGAAGGCGGGCATCCTGATCGCCATCGCCTATGGCGGCCTCGGCTCGCTGGGCGGATTCCTCGCGGGCTGGGTGATCGACCTCGTCAATCGCCGGCGAGGTGGCTTCGATCCGGCTAGGACATCCCTGTTCGGCGCGGTGATCCCGTTGCTCACGGCGGTGACCGGCGTCGGGACGGTCCTGTTCCACGACGTCGATTTGATGCTGGCGCTGCTGATGGCCTGCGGCTTCCTCAGCGCGTCCTATAATGGCCCGATCTACGCCGTCATCGTGACGATCGCCGGGCCGCGCCTGCGGGGTCTTGCGGTATCGCTGGTGCAGTTGGGCGCGAACCTGATCGGCGTGGGCGCGGGCACCTATCTGATCGGCGCGGTCAGCGACTTTGTCGGGGGAACGGCCGGTGTCGCCTGGGGAATTGGCACCGCCATGCTGTTCACATTCGCCGGGGGCATATTGCTGCTGCTGGCGGCGCGCGCGATCCGCCGCGCCAAGGCGAGCGGCGAAGCATAAGAAAAGGGCGGCCCGGTGTTTCCACCAGGCCGCCCTTCATCCTGCACGTCCCCTCACTTCGCGGCGTTGCGTTCCTTGCGCCGTGCCTTGGCGGCCTCGATTCCCCGGAATACGGTGGTCGTATTGCCCGCCCCGGCATAGAACAGCAGGAACAGCGGCAGGAAATCCAGCTCCTCATCGGTGAATTCTTCGTTGATGAGGGCGCCGTTCATCTGGATCTCGACCAGATCGGCGCGGCCCAGCATGGCCGTCGCGCCCAGCACCAGCAAGCGCTTCTCCCGCATCGAGAAGATGTCGCTCGCCCACAGATTGGCGAACTGGTTACCGACGATTTCCTGGTTGAAGGACGATTCCCGATAGGGGAGCGTCATTTCCGACGATCCCGGCCCGTAGACCTTATCGAAGACTTCCAGTCCCTTCTGCCACTGTTCTTCACCGATACTCATGATTTTTCTCCCATCGCATTCTCCAGCCCGACGACCGTCCGATCGGTTCGGCGCGTCAATTCGACCAAGGGCAGCGCGATGCCGTAGCTGCGCCCCAGATCGATGGCCGCATCCAGATCCTTGACCATCAGGCCGCGGGTATATTCGCGCACTGCCGCTTCCTGCTCGCTGGACGACGGATCGTCGCGCACCGCCAACATCAACGGTCCGCCGACGCTGTCCGAACTGGCGTCGATCACTTCTGCGAGCTGGCGGATATCCACACCGGCATTGCGACACAGGACGGACGCTTCATAACCGGCGCGAAGGCAGCCGAAGACGATGACGTTGCGGGCGATCTTCGCGGCCATGCCCGCGCCGGGGCCGCCCATGTGCGCCACCAGCTTGGCAAAGCCGTCCAGCACCGGACGCACCTTCGCAATGGTTTCATCCGTACCGCCGACGAGGCAGACGAGGCCATGTTCGCGGGATTTGGGGCCACCCGTCACGCCGCAATCGACCAGCTCCACGCCCGCCGCGTCGGTCAGGGCGCGAATGGCGTCCAGATCCTCCATGGAGACGGTCGCGACCAGCACCACGGTCATGCCCGGCCGCGCTCGCGCCAGCACGCCTTCGGAGCCTGACAGCACATCGATCGTCTGCTTCGCGTTGACGACGGCGATGATGACGACGTCGGACTGCGCGGCCAGCTCCGCCGGGCTGGCGACGACGGGCGGCACGCCCTCCAGCGCGTCGGCAGCATCGGCGCGAATGTCATAGACCGCAGCCAATTGCTGTGTCCGCGCGAGACATATGGCGACGCCCGCGCCGATCTGCCCCAAGCCGATAACGCCTGCTCTTTCCATCCTCATGATCCTTTCCGCCGCTTGGTTCGCGGTCCTGTCATATCCAGGCCGCAAGGGTGGCATAGCCGGGGATGCGCCGTCATCCCGTCAGCTACCGCGTGGCCGAACCTCGACAGATTTACCGTATTTCACGACGCATTTGTTTCCAGCGGCAGATTTTTCGCAGCAAGGCAATAATGGAGAACCGCGATCAGGAGCACGGATGCCGACAATTGCATGCTCAGTTGCAGGCCGCTTGCCGATGCCGAGAGACAGGCGGCTGGCAGCGATGCCTTGGCCGAGACCAGGCAGTCGGCGGCATAATTGCCCTTATAGAGAAAGACAGCGAGGCGATCGCTGAGATAGCCCAACACCACCGATCCCAGCCCCAGCCCGGCGACGGTCTGGCCGAAAGCATGAAGCGCCGCGGCCGACGCCCGCATGCGCGGTTCGACCAGCGATTGGGTGATGGTCATGATCGCAGGCGTGAAGGCATAAAGCAGGGTGGTGGCGACAAAGAGAAAGGCGACCAGCCACCGCCAGTCCGATTGATGGATCGCCAACAGATAGAAGGGCAGAGCCAGCCCCACCGCGGTCGCGGGCGCCCAGCCGCCCCAGCGTATGTCCCGCCGGATCAGCCGCGCGATCAGATAGCCGCCGCTGACCTGTCCGACCATCGTCGCCAAACTGAACGACAGCGCGAACACAAGGCCCGCATGCGCCAGCGGGAGATCGAACCGGCGAACCAGCAAGGGAATGAGGAACAGGTTGGTGCCGAACCCCACCAGCCCGACGAAGCCGCTGCCAAAGGTCAGGTGCAGGAAGGCAGGCGAACGGGCGAGCCGCCGAAGCACCATGGCGAAGGGGGGCGTATCCGCACTCTGCCCGGCATCCTTCCGTTCAGGTTCGGGAATGGTCGTAACCAGCAGCAGCGCCAGCAACAGGCCGGGCGCGCCAACAGCCACGAGCGCAAGCCGCCAGCCGAACGCCTGCGCCACAGCGCCGCCTGCAATTGCGGCGATGGCGCCGCCCAGCGGTACGCCTATCGCGATCAGCGAAAAGACGACCGCGCGCCGCCCGGCATCGAACCGGTCGGAAATCATCGACACGAGCGCTGGCGTGAAGCCCGCTTCGCCGATGCCGACACCCATGCGGCAAAGCAGCAGCTGAACGTAACTCCCCGCCGCGCCGGACAACGCGGTCATCAGCGACCAGAGCATGGTCACCACGGCGATGATCCGAACCCGGCTGTAGCGTTCGGCCAGCCGCGCCAGCGGGATGCCGAGCACGGCATAGAAGATGGAGAAGGCCAGTCCACCCAGCATGCCAAGCTGAAGATCGCTCAGGCGCAGGTCGTGGCGAATCGATTCGCCGACCACGGCGATGATCGTGCGATCGATGAAATTGAACATGTAGATCGCACCCAGCAGCAGCAGGAACCATCTGTCCTGTGGCCGAAACCTGCCCGCGTCCTTCATTCCTTCTCTCCTGCCGTCCGGCGGCATTCATTGTGGGTGGGACAGATAGAACAGATTCTTTTCTATGTGTATTGGTTTTCTCTTGAAACCATCCTGGGACTGCGCCAACAGATCGTCATCTTTCGACAAAGGAATCTCAGCATATGAAGACGATCATCATTGCGCTCGCCGCTCTGGGCCTGACCGCACCTGCTTTTGCCCAGGCGCCTGCGGTGGATCGCAACGAGACGATCTACTCCGCAGACGGCACCAAGATCGGCAAGGTCGATCGCGTGCTGACGGCTGCCGACGGCGCCGTATCCGCCATTCGCGTCATCTATCGTGGCAAGTTCATCTCGATCCCCGCCACCACACTGACCGCAGGCGAGAAGGGCGTGACGACCAGCCTGTCGAATGCCGAGCTGAAGAAGCTGTGACTCCTTTCCCCGCGTTTTGACGGGCCGCGGGGCATGGACCCAAGACGCGCCTCCGCTTAAAGCGGAGGCATGAGCGCAGACCAGCAACAGCCCGCACGGACTTCACGGCGGGGTCGGCCGCCACGGTCCGAAGGCCCCGCGCTCGACCGCGCGCGGCTGATCGCAACGCTGCTGGATATGGCGCGATCCGACGGGATCGAGGCGCTCAACATCCGACCTGTCGCGCAGCGGCTGGGTGTGTCCCCGCGCCTGCTCTACCATCATGTCCGCGACAAGGAGGCGATGCTCGCCCTGCTGACGGACGAGATATTGCGCGGCCGGATGCCTGACCTGTCGGCGCCCGACTGGGAAAGCCGCCTGCGCAGCATCGCCCGTGCGGTGCACATGGCCTATCGGGATTTTCCGGGCTCCGCCGCCTTCATCCTGTCGCGCAGCGCGAACCGGCTGGAGCAGCCCAATGCGCTGACGATCCGCCGCGCCATATTCGAGGCGCTGGCCGAGGCCGGGCTGACGCAACAGCAAAGCGACGAGATGCTGGTGATCTTCTCCGTCATCGTGCTGGGGAACGTCGTCGTGTCGGAAAGCCTGGACGACAATGACAACCGGCTGGCGATGCAGCGCAATGTCGTGGAAGCCGCCCTCACCCGCGCGACCGACATGCTGCTCACCGCAATCCGTGCCGTCGCGGGAGCAGCCTGAGCTCCAGCCTCAGATTCAGCCCCAGATTCAGCCGAGGTCGGCGATGGACCGGACGGGGCGATCGATCCCGTCCCACGCGCAATGAGCGGCGTGCATCCGGTCGAGCGATGCCTCCATTGCGGTAGAAATTTCCATCAGTTCGACATAGCCGCCATTGCCTCCGCGGGTATCGAACAACGCGAAACGCTCGCCCGACGGCATCTGGCCGCTGAAGGCCATGGCATAGCCTTCGCCCGTCAATCGCTCAACGCCGTCGTCATAGGGAATGCGCAGCATGACATGGTGATACCCCTCGCCATGACGGTCGAGCATTTCGGTGAAGACCGAAGGTCCGTCATTGGTCTGCTGGAGCAGTTCGATCAGCAATCCGCCGGAAAAGCCGAACGCCACCTTCATCGCCACCTGCGTTGGCGCGCCGCGATAGATCTGGCCCGGCAGCACGGGCACGTCGAACACGAAAAACGGCCCCGCGCCCATGACCCGCGTCCAGTGATCCAAGGCACGCTCCATGTCGCGCACCACCTGGCACAGTTCCAGTATAGAGCCCTTGGGCTGCATCATGCGTCTCCCCAGGTCTCGGCGTGAGTCCGCAGGCCATGCTGGCGCGCGCGGTCCCGCAATTGCCGCCCCCGCGCGGCGATGTCGACCCGGAGCACCCTTGCGTCCAAGTCGCGATCAATGGCCGCAAGATCGATGACGCGCACGTCGCGGATGAAGCAGGCGGGATCGGCGCCGTCGGGTACGCCCTGCCAGCGCAGCAGCATCCACCCTTGTTCAAGGCCTGCCGTATCGACCCAGTTGGCGATGCCCGGATCAACGCCGGCCAACACATAGCTGATCGTGCCATCGGCCCCCGGCGTAACCTGAGCGCTGTTGAGGCTGACAAGGCGCAGCATCGGATCGGGCGAGATGGTCCACGGATCGGCGATCTGGATACCGGTATAATAGCTGCCCGCCGGATCGATCGTCACCAGCAACCCCTGCCCTTCCCCCAGGGCGAAACGCCCGCCAGCCAGATAGCCCCAGCCCCCGTCGCGGCCATTGGGTCCGATCAGCCGGTTGGGTTCGGGATGACCGAGAAAATCATTCTTGAACCCCGACCAGAAGGCGACCCAGGCTGGCAGGTCGGCGACGATGGTCCGGGCGATCTCCTCCTCGTCGCGCGGGCGGTGGCCGGAGGGCGGATCCAGGCGACGGACGCTGACCTGCGCCGGCACCTGCCGCCAGTCGCGCTGACTGTCGCGGGTATAGACCTGAATCCGTGCGCCCGGCTCGGTCCGTAAATGGGTTGCGCCGCCCTCCTGCTGGCTGACCGTCACCGTCACCCTACTTTCGGCGTCGCAAAAGGGCTTCAGTTGCTGGAGCGTCAGCGCGCCCAGATTGCGTCCCAGTCCCGCATGATGCGCGGGCTCGACCTCGGCCACGATGCTGAACTGCGGCGGATCGGCGGAAAAGCGGATGTCGACGGCATAGCGCCCGTCGCCGTCGATTGGAATTTCGCGGTTGAAATTGTCGGGATTGTCGATCGCCACCGCCGCGCCCGGATAGATATGGCCGAACCAGCGCCGCGGGGCGTTGCTGATATTCCACACGACCCGGGGATCGGCGGGATCGCCATTGGCTTCGCGCATGGCCAGTCCCAGCACCCACTGATCAAGCGCCCGATCCAGCCCCAACCGTCCGTCGAGCGCGCCTGCGAGCGGGTCCGCGAGCAGCATGAGACGCGCTTCTTCGCGCGCGGCACGGATGTCAGGCCGTTCGATGAGGCGCAGCGCCAGCTTTTCCGCCGCTGCCTGATCGTCGGTCCAGAGGGGGTTCGCGGTCATGAAATGGTCCCCACCCGGCCGCCTTCGGTGAAGATGGTGCTGCCGGTCGTGTAGCTGGAACCATCCCCCGCCAGCAAGATCGCTGCGCCGACCGCCTCGTCCGCCGCGCCGAAACGCTTGATCGCGTTGCGCTCGGCAAGGCCCAGCCCTTTGTGGATCGCGGCCTCCTGCCCGTCCGGGCTCATCGATCCGACGCACAGGCAGTTGATCCTGGTGTGCGGCGCCTGCGTCTTGGCCAACTCGCGCACCAGGAAAAGAAGCGCCGCCTTCGACACGCCATAGGCGACGGCGGGCGGGATCGGCGTGAAGCCGCCGCAGCTCTGGACCGAAATGATGCTGCCCTTGCCATGCGCCTTCATATCGGCCTCCGTCAGTTCGGTCAGACGCCAGGTCGCCATGACGTTGACGTCCATCGCCGTCTTCCAGACTTCATCCGTGTTCGCCCAGAGCCCGCCATCTGCGGCATAGACGACGCCCGCCGCCGCATTGTTGAACACGATGTGGATGGGACCGAAGGCGGCGCGCGCCCCCGCCACCAGCCGTTCAAGATCGCCCTTCTCGCCCGCGTCGGCGGCGATGGCGATCGCCCGGCCGCCGTCGCGAGCGTTGATCTCTGCCGCGATCCGGTCGAGCCGGTCCTGCGAGCGGGCCGAGAGAACCACGTTGGCGCCCAATTCGGCATAGGCCTTGGCGACATGTTCGCCGACGCCCGGCCCGACCCCGGTCAGAATGGCGGTGCGCCCGTCGAGGCGGAAACGGTCGAGAACACTCATGCTGGATACTCCAGAAGATCGGGGGTCAGGCGCGGTCGAACAGATGGCCGTAGCGCGCATAATAGTCGGCGAGCCGTTCATGCACCTCGCCCGGATCGATGCCGAACTGGTCGGGGCTGTGCCTGTGCTTGCCGAGGCGGCTGGCGGCGGGATTGTTCGTCAGGAACTCCACGATGCGGTCACGATGGGGGTCGGTGAAGGGCAGGCCGAACCGGTCATAGATGCGCTCAATCGTCGTCATCGGGTCAGCGACGATATCGCGATGGGCGAGGTCCAGGATGCGGCCCTCGATCGCCGTATCGTTGGCACGGGCCTGCGTCGCTCGCGCCAACCCCGCGCACCAGGTATCGACGACCGAGCGGCCGATCGCCTGAAGATCATTGGCGCCGCCCACCGCCGCCAGGAAGCCGGCGATCATGCTCGACAGCGAAGAAAGGGTCAGCACCGGATCGCGATGCGTCCACACCAGCATCGCGCCCGGATAGGTTTCCACCAAGCCCGGCAGGTCCATGAGATGCTGCGGCGATTTCAGCGTCCAACGGCCCCTTGGCCCTTTCCACTGGAAGTGCTGGAGCATCCGCTTATGGGTGCGATATTGCCCTTCTGGCACGACGTCCTGCAGCCATCGGGCAAAGGCGGGCACGCCCAGTTCGGCCGGGAAATTGGTGCTGGCGAAATGCAGCATCATGCCATGGTTGCACTCGCCCGGCTGGGTGCAGTCCATCCGCTGGATGTCGGCCAGTTGCGGCGCGTGCTTCAGCCAGTTTTCATAGATGGCCTGCACCTGCGCGATGCGCGGATCGCTGTCGAAACTGGATATTTCCGGCGTCGGCCAGGGGATATACCATTCCCATTCGCGCGGCGCCCGGGCCGCCGGATCGAGGCAAAGCAGGTCGTAGGTGATCGTCGTCCCGGTGCGCGGCAGGCCGCAGACGATCAGCGGGTCGCCCACATCCTGCGCCACGATGTCAGGATGCAGCCGTTCGTCTTCGGCGAAGCGCAGCCGGGTCGCGAGCAGGCCGACGATTTTGCGATGCGCGGTCTCGCGTAACTGGGCCGGCGGGTCCATCGCCTCGACGGCATCGACCAGCCGGCGAAAGCCGGTCATGAAGGACTGGTCAGGTCCGAAGTCCGACAGGCCGGTCGCGGCGCGCGCTTCCGCGATCAGCGCCTCTGCGGAAAGCGGCGCGCGCTCTGCGACAGCGCTGCTCATGAATGCCCTTCGACCGGTTGCTGCCGCATGACTCACCTCTCCATATGATTATTCCACACTGTATATTTATTGGACGAGGGGTCGGTCAAGCGGGCAAATCGCGTTTATAAGCAGCGAGCCGTTTTCAGGCCGCCTTGTCTTCCACCGGCGTCAGATTCTTCATGAAGGCCACGAAATCCGGTCCGAGTTCCGGGAGAGGCAATCCCAGCTTTTCCGCCAGATAAAGGGTCATGAAATTATCGTTGAGCGACTTGTTGGTGGCGGGGATGTTGCCGATGCCGACCTGCCGGTCGAACGCGCCCACCGCGACCAGCGCCATGCGAAGCGCCGCAACAATGTCATAATAATCCAGATGCCGCGCCTTGCGGCCGCTCGCCGCTTCCCAGATGGCGATCGTCTCGTCCTTGGTCGGCAGTCCCTCCAGCCGGGTAATGCCGAAGCGGCGGCCGAACAGATCGTCGAAATAGAGCCACCAGGCGAGGTCAAGCTCGGCCGGTCCCAGCGCCGCAAGCTCCCAGTCGATCAGCGCGTTGACTTGGCCGTCGGCGGAAAACATCACGTTCGACGGCGTGGGATCGCCCCACAGCACATTCACCCCCGCATCGTTTGGCATGTTGGCGCGCACATAGGCCATGGCTGCATCCACGATGGGCATGGCGCGCCCCCGTCCGGCCGCCTTGTGCCACGCTTCGAGGGCGCCGACATATTGATCAAGCCCGGGCGGCCCATTTTCCGGCTGGGCGAGAAATTCAAAGCCATCGCGCCAGTCGATCGTCGCCAGGCTGGCAAAGGCGTTGATTGCGTTGGTGAAGCTTTGCCGACGCTGCGCCGGCGTCATCTCTACCAGCCAGCCTTCGACATTATAGTTCGGCTTCTGCTTGGCGCATTCCCCTTCCACCTTGCCCATCACCAGGAAGGGCAGCCCCAGAATATCGGGGTCGAGATGCATGCCGATCCACGGCGGGACGGGCAGGTCGCCGCGCGCATCGAGCGCCGCCATCATCTTGCCCTGCAGAGCGAGGCTGCTGCCGAACACTACTTCCAGGTCCATCGGCTGACGGCGAACCACGAGCGTCTGGCTCTGCGGGCCAGCCGGATCGACATAATCGACGTCGACGAAAAAGATGTCGGCCGAAAATCCCGCACCCAGCGTCACGTTGAGCGGACGCACGCGAATGTCGCGCCATTCGGGCTTCTCGCCCGCCAGCCAGCCCTGCAGCGGCCCGGTGATGCGTTTCGGGGTCAGCAATTCCATGATTACAACCCCTTCGCCGCCAGAGCGCGCTTCAACTCAGTGACGAGCGGCCCCATATCCTTAGGCGACGAACCATGGAGCAGGATTTCATCAGCGCCGGCGTCCAGGAAGTCCATCAGTTGGTCGGCACATTGGGCGGCAGTCCCTACTGCAGCGCCTTGATCCAGCCACTCCTGCGGAATGAGGCGGCTGACATCCACCAATTCCTGCCGGGTATAGGCCTGATCCGCAGGCTTGCCGTTGAGGCTTGCGATCTTGGGATGGGCGCGGATATCTTCCAGCACCTTCTTGTCCCAACCATTGATGTCGACGATCAGGTCGCCGAAGCCGGGCAATTCGAAATAGGTGATCGCGCGGCCGCCGACGACGGCCTCCTCTTCATCCTTGGGCAGGTCCGGGGCGACGATGATATTGTGATAGATACGCACGGACATGGGATCGCGCCCGGCCTTTTCAGCCGCGTCACGCACGATCTTGGCGCTGTTTTTCACCCCCTGCGCCGATACGAAGGGATGGAGCAGCACACCGTCGCAATGTTCGCCGGCAAATTCCAGGCTCTTCGGACCAATCGCGGTAAAGATGATCGGCGGCGGCGTGCCGCCATGACGATCGGTGAGGCTGATCGCGGGAAACTTTCCCAACACGCCTTCATAATCAACCTTTTCGCCCGCCCAGAGACGCCGACAGATCGAGATCAGATCGGCCAGCCGCTCCATGGTGATGGGCGGCGAACCGAGCATCTTCATATAGGCGGGGACAGCACGCGCGAACATCATACGAAAGCGCTCGCCGCTCATCGCCTGCATCATGTCGGCGACGCTGGCGGTGACGAGCGGATGGCGCATCGTCGCATACATGGTGCCGGTGATGCGGATCTTCGACGTAGCCTCGGCCACCGCGCCCGCCAGCACCGCCGGTTCCTTGAGCGCATAGCGTTCGGAAATCCACACGCAGCCAAGGCCGATGCGCTCCGCCTCCTTCGCTTCATCAATGCCGCGACGCGGATCGTTCACGCGGCCGGGCAGGATATAGGTGCCGAACTTGTCGAAAAGCGCCCGTGCGCCCGGTTCCACCGCTTCCGTCATTCCCATGTCCTCTCAAATATATGCCGCTGCAATGCCGTCGGGAGGAGCATTGGGAACCTGTCAAACGACAGGTCCGGGGTGCACCTCGACATAGAGGCGGGTGAGCTTGAGCGCAGCGATTTTCCACTGTCCGTCCCGACGCACATAGCGTTCCCTATAATGGCCGAAACCCGTGATCGACTGGCCGCCCGGAATGGGGCATTTGCCCGGCGCCCAGACCACCCGATCCTGCACCGCCGTGATCATGTCCGCCTCGTCGCCGCGCAGGTCGATCTCCGACGAATGGATCTGATGCGCCGACCGCGCATCGATGACCGCGGAGCGCACCTGCTCCAATATGGCAGCATGCCCACTCATCGGCGGATTGCCGGTATCCTCCTCGACGTCCAGCACCGCATCGGGCGTGAACAGGGAAAGAAAGCCGTCCCAGTCCTTCGTGTCGAGAAAGCGGCAATAGCGCGCCTTCACATTGCGGATCGCCTCATAATCGAGCAGCCGGGCCAGATCGTCGCTCATTTAGTCCTCCATCACCAGATGATGCGCGTGTGCGCGCGCAGGGTGCGTTCGCGGATCGCTTCCGCGCGTGCGTCCGGCGTCACCAGCACGGTATCGGCGGGCAGATGGCTGCGCACGTCGGCCAGCTTGACCTTCTTCATCGTCGGCGTGGGCCGCTCGTCGGTGTTGAACCAGCGCCCCTGCACCGCGCCGCTGGCATAGCCCGACGTGTCGAGCCAGTTGTGGACGCCCGGGTCGCGCGCGGAAATCACGGCGCGGAAATAGCCGTCGCCATCGAGCACGGCCTGCGCCGCGTTGAGACTGGACTGGTTATGATACCAGTCGGTCGTCTCATAAAGTTCGTTTGTCAGGATCAGCGACCAGTAGTCGACCTCCTTGGGAATCTGCACCTCGGTAATCAGCGCCTCGTCATCGGCCAGTTCGTAGGCGCCCTCATAATAGGACTGCCGGGCAAGACCGGTCATCTGCGAAAAGTCGACAACTTTCAGCGTATTGATCAGTCCTTCGTCGCGCAGTTTCTGCACCTTGTCGGGAAAGGCCAGCGCGCAGACCGCCGCAGTGGCCGGGATCTCGGCGAAACGGTGCGACAGTTGCGCCAGCGTGGGGCGTCCCTTGGCGGCATGATCGGCGTCCAGGCGCACGATGCCGAAGCGCGGCTCGCGCTCGACGCCCCAGTCGCAGGCGACGATCCGGACCATCAGCTTCTCGGTCGCGGGTTTCAGCTCCCACCAGTCGCCCTCATAGCCGGTAGGCCGGGTCGGCGAGAGGATGACATCGAAACTTCCGTCGGCACCGATATGCAGGTCGTTGAAATCATTCGCATCCTGCGCGGGATGATGCTGCCCGGTGCGCAGCGTGTCCGGGCCGAGCTGCGCCAGGATCACCATCCGCGTCGTGCCGCGATCCCCCCGGATGCGATAGGTGCCGCCCTTTTCGATCAGCGCCGCCTTGTAGATGGTGTCCGCATTGGGCTGAAAGATATTTTGGCAGATGTTGAGTTCGGGCACGAAGATCGGGTGACTGCGATCATGCATGATCGCGTCGTTGGTCGTGCGCAACACGCCCGACAGCAGCAGCCGCATCGATTCCTGCATGACGCGGGGATCGCTGCGCAGCCTTTCCGGGATACGATCACGCATCAACTGGCCCAGCGGACGAAGCTGGTCGAGCAGATCTTCCCATTCGAAAATGCCGTTGTTGCTCATCTCATTCTCCACCCTATTCTTCCGGTTGACGGCGGACGCCCCGGCGATCCCGCCCGACAGCAAAAGCCCGGCGAGGACGGCTGGCAGTCCCGTGCAGATTTCCCGCCTAGTCTGTGGCAAGCAATTGCCTCAGCGCAGCACGCCGCTGCGCGTCGACGCCGGCCGCCTCGAAATAGCCTTCAATACCGCCCCATCGCGTCGCGACCATATCGAGTGCGCTCAGGAGGAAATCATCCTGCACGCCGATCAGGATGGCCACCATGTCGTCGGGCGGCACGAAACCGAAGGTCTTTTCCAGATCGCGCTTGAGATGACCCGACACGCGCAGATTCTGGCCGAATATGTCGGACTTGCGATAATCCTCCATGATCACGGGACGCGGCACGGCGAGCAGGTCGAGGAACAAGGCGATGACGACGCCGGTCCGATCCTTGCCTGCCGTGCAATGCACCAGCATCGGCGTGTCCTGCGCCAGCAACGCATCGACCATCCGCGACAGATGCGGCAGAAAGGCCTGCGGCATGAGGCCGTAATTGTGCGTCATCACCTCGACGGCGCGCGCGGCGGTCGGCTCGCGACCGAGCGACAGCCACATGTCCTCGCCCTGCGCGCGCAGGTCGGTATTCATGTCGAGGTCGAGCATATGGCAATCCGGGCCGCACCAGCCATGGGGCGCGGCGTCCCTCTCGATCGTGGATCGGAGGTCCGCCACCGAGCGAAAGCCCAGATCCGACAGCTCTGCATGATGATCCTCGAAGAAACTCGCCGGCCCTTCGGAGCGGAACAGGATGCCGGACCGGACCTGCCCTCCCCCCGCGGTCGGCAGGCCGCCTATGTCGCGGAAATTGAGGCGGGACAGGGCGATGGTCATGCAGTCAGTCCTTCACGGGCGGATAGGCAGGGACGACGGCACGCATCTGCGCCAGCAGGTCGGGCGCCATCCAGACATGCTCGACATAATGGCCCAGCGTCGCGCGCTCGTCGGTGTAGATATAGCGCAGCGAGTCGCCCAGCGCGCCTTCGAACACGACCGGGTGCCGCGTCAGGTCGAGGGAAGCGACATGGGCGTCCCAATGCTCCAGCGGTCCGTCGATCCGGGTCGCGACATGATGGAAGCGGATGGCCAGATCGTCTCCCTCCGGCAGAAAATCGCTGAACAGGGGGGCCGTGTCGCCCACCGGCTCGATCAGTTCGATCTCCACGCCATTGACGTTCGCCAGCGCGATATTCAGCACTGGCTTGCCGACGGGGTCTTCACCCGGCTGAACGTTCGAAAATTCGAAGAAGGCCGGCGTGCCATAAGCATCCTTGAGCGTGGCCATCGCCGCGTCAAGATTGTTGGTGACATAGGCCACCTGGCAGTGCTGGCTGTTGGGCCGGGCGAACATGCATATCTCCTGTAATATCGACAGTCAGGCCGTAAAGGCCCGGCGCGGCACCTGCCGCTCGGTCAGTTGGCGGACATCTTGCCGCCGTCCACAACCAGCGTGTCGCCGGTGTGGTAAGCCGCCATGTCGCTCGCCAGATAGACGACCGCGCCTTCCAGATCGGCCGGCTTGCCCGCCCGCCCGAGCGGGGCCTTGGCGGCCACGACATCCGCGATCATCCTGCCGACCTCCGGATCGGCGAACGTCATTTCGGTTTCGATGAAGCCCGGCGCGATGACGTTGCAGCGCACCCCGATCGGACCAAGTTCGGCCGCCAGCGCCTTGGCCAGCGCATTCAGCGCGCCCTTGGCGATGCCGTAATGGGCCATGGTCGGCACGCCCTGGAAGATCGAGCCGCTGCCGCAGATGATCAGCGAACCGCCAGGGTCGCCGGCTTCCGCGCGCGCCTTCATGTGCCGCGCGCCCTCCCGCAGTGTGAAGACGGCGCCGTCGAGATTCACGTCGATCAGCTTGCGATAGGTGGCGACGTCCATGTCGGTGAACGGCACCCGGCTGGCAATGCCGGCATTGGCGACCACCGTGTCGACCCGGCCCATGGCATCGAGCGCGCGGGCGAAGCCGGCGACGATCGCGGGCTCGCTGGACACATCGACGACATCGGCGAAGACCCGCACCCCATGCGCGCGCAATGCGGCGGCCGCCTCTTCATTCTTGTCGGCGCGCCGCCCCCAGAGAATGACGTCGCTGCCGGCACGGGCGAGACCGCGAGCAAAGCCGAAACCCAGCCCCGAGTTGGCGCCCGTGACCAGCGCCACCTTGCCGCTCAGATCGAACAGATTTTCCGGCATCTCCATTCTCCCGATGGCCGCTCGAACGGCGGCGGCGCTTTGGCCCGACATTGCTGGCGACCGGACCGATGAACAAGCGGCACAAGTTTCGCGATCGTGCCAATGCCATCGCGAAACGGCCCCGGCTTCAATGCATCACGCCCTCTCGGAATTGCCGCGGGGTCAGTCCGGTCGCCTTGCGGAAGGCGGCCGAAAAGGCGGCCGCGCTGTCGAAACCGCAATCCCAGGCGATGACCTTGATCGCCGGACTGGCCTGACGCAGCAACTGCTTCGCCCGGTCGATCTTGCGGTCGGCGACGTAGCGGGTGAGCGTCTGTCCCGTGGCTATCTTGAACTGTCGGAAGAAATGGCGGGTGGAAAGGCCGCATTCCGCCGCCAGCTCGGCGACGGACGGGGGTTTGCCCGGCTGTTGGACGCGATCGTCGATGCGTTGAAGCTGGGTACGGGACATGCCCCCTCCCCCCTGCCGCCAGCACGCGCCGAACCGCGCAGATAGCGCTGCAATTCGATCGCGGCCTGAAGCCATATCGCCTGCGTCAGCATCTCGCTGCAAAAGCCGGGTTGCGCAATCTCCCAGGCGATGCGCCGCAGCGCCTCGCGCACAGTCGGACTGCGCACGTCGAGCGAAGCCTGCAACGCGTCGCTCGACAGGTCCGGCCCGTCAAGATCGAAGCCCATTCCGTCGAAGCCGCAACATATGGATGTCTGCTCGCCCTCGCCCCATTGTGTATGCAGTTCGCTTCGCGCCGGAACGAACAGCACGTCGCCCAGGGCGCTGGACCCGCCCTTCTCCATCCCGCCATAACCGCCGCAGGGACGCCCCGGGCGAGGAGACAGCGCTAGATCGAGAAAGCTGCGTGGCGACGAAAAGACCCCACCCTGCTGGCCGCGGAAGCGATAATGATGCAATTCCATCACGACGCCGGGCAGCGCGATCCGTCCCTGGACCGTGCATTCCATCGTCGGTGTGACGGGCAGATCATAGACCTGGGAAACAGCGTTCATCCGACCTCTCCGAACAGTTTCGCCTGCCGCGGCGCCATGGCTGCATGGCATGGCGCTTTTGCGGAGCATTTGGCGCAGCGGCGATGGCTGCGCACCTTGCCGAAGAAAGGGTCCACGCTTTTAGATGGCGCATCGAAAAGAGGAGAGAACCATGGGCAGTGCCGTGCAGGAAGAGGCCGCGCGCCGTAACATCATCGACATCACCGACCTGCATCACCCCGTGCTGACCGATGTCCAGAAGCAGGTGATCGCCGGGGCCGAGGCGGCGGCGGACCAGATCGTCCTGAAGCCGGAGGTCATTCTGGCCGCCGCGCAGGCGCAGACCGGGCTGTCGAATTTTGGGGCAGATGATTTTCGCGAACGGCTGGCCGTCTGGTGCCAGGCGGTGGACGAGGATGCCAACGCCTCTGCGGTCACGCGCGCCAATCTGTTCCAGATGATGATCCGCTTTGCCGCAACGCGCCTGCGGATCGAGGACATGGTGAAGCGCCACCCGGAGATATTGGACATTCAGATCGACCGCCCGATCATCGTCGCGGGCCTTCCCCGCTCGGGCACGACGCATCTGCTCGGCCTGCTGTCGGCCGATCGCCGCTTCCGCTCGCTGCCCTGGTGGGAAGCGATCGCGCCGGTTCCCGCCCCGGACGAAACCCCGACGGACGAGGACAGCAATCCGCGCTGGACCAAAGCGGAACAGGGCTGGCGGATGATGGAATCCATCCTGCCCTATATGGCGATCATGCACGAGTTTTCGCCCGATCATATCAGCGAGGATATCGAGCTTCAGGCCGTCGATTTCTCCTCCTATCTGATCGAATGGCTGGCGCATGTGCCGCGCTGGCGCGACTATTATCTGAGCCACGACCAGTCGGGCACCTATGCCTATCTGAAGAAGGGTCTCCAGGTTCTGACCTTCCTGAAGGGTCCGAACCGCTGGGTGATCAAGTGCCCGCAGCATATGGAGCAGTTGCCCGCTCTCTATAAGACCTTTCCCGACGCCACCTTCGTCCTGACCCATCGCGATCCGGTCGGGTCGATCCGGTCCCAGCTCACCATGTATAGCTATGCGGCGCGCATGTTCCGCAAGACAATCGATATTCAGGAGCCGCTCGGCTACTGGCCCGACCGCTATGAAAAGCTGCTCCGCGCCTGCGTGCGGGATCGCGACATCCTGCCCCCGGACCAGACGATCGACGTCTATTTTCATGACTGGATCAGAAATCCCGATCCGATCCTGAAAGAGATTTATCGCATTGCCGACATCCCGCTGACCGATGAGGCTCTGGCCGATCTGCACGACTATCTGGCCGAGCATGGCGAGCAGTCCAAGGGCAAGATCGTCTATGATCTGGAACGCGATTTCCATGTGACCGGCGAGGAATTACGCCGCCCGTTCGCTTTTTATTTCGAGCGTTTCCCGGTGCAGGTTGAGGTAAAATAGGAGAGTTCACGACCTGCCTTTCGACAGGATGGAAATCAACGACCCCTGATTAGAAGGGGGCATTGCTTTCGATTCCACCAGAGGAACGCCATGCCCGAATTGAATGTCATTACCCGTGACGGCGCACAGCAGACGATCAATGCATCCGCCGAAACCTCGGTAATGGAGGCCATACGAGATTCCGGTTTCGACGAGTTGCTGGCGCTGTGCGGCGGCTGCTGTTCCTGCGCGACATGCCATGTCTATGTCGACCCGGCCTTCGCTCAGTCCCTGCCCCCGGTAACGGACGACGAAAGCGATCTGCTGGATGGATCGCCGCACCGCAACGACTATTCGCGCCTGTCCTGTCAGGTCATGATGACGGAAGCCCTCTCGGGCCTCACGGTCACCATCGCTCCTGAAGACTGAGCATAATGCCCATCCTGAATGCATGAGAGAGGACTATCGTGGCCTGGAAAGAAGATATTCGTGAACAGCTCGACGTGTCGGATTCGACCGTACTGACCGACAAGCAGAAGCAGATGGTCAAGCATTGGACCGACCTTCAGGAAACCCTGAACGCCGGCGATTTTGACGGCATGGATCGGTTTTTCCATCCCGATTTCCGGTACGGCAACCCCAACCGGCCGGATCTGGGCACCTATGAACAGTGGAAGACGTCGCCGGTCGCGCTCTACAAGACCTTCTTCCCCGCGGCCTACAAGACCATCGACGCGGTCGGCAAGGGCGACGACGAAATCTGGATCTACGCCACCCACTACTGCAAGCATGTCGGCGGCCCCTATATGGGCGTGCAGCCGACCGGCAACGAGTTTCAGGTCAACTGGTTCTCGATCGTCAAGTTCAAGGACGACAAGATCGTCAGCATCTTCAGCATTTCCGACGTGCTGACCATGCTGAAGGACATCGGCGTGGTGGAAGTCCCCCAGCCGGTCGATCCCTACAAATAAGCAGATACTCTACTGTTCTTCTTCCGCTCCGGTCAGGCGACCGGCGGAAGGAGGGCAGCGAGCAGGAAGGCGGCCAGCCTGTCCGCATGTTCGGCGGCATGGACATCATCCACTTCCCGCCCGGCCCCCAGCCTTTCCTGCATCGGCACGGCGCAGAAATAATAGCCGACCCCCTGCACCAGCAGCGCCATCAACGCGGCCGTCGATAACCCATGAACCGGCCGCTGGAGCCGCACCGCGTCGAGCAGGCCGTCGAGCCGTCGCTGGAACGGCAGCACGAATTGTTCGACGATATGGTCCAGCCGCCAGGTCGAACGGCAACCTTCCACATTGGTCAGCGCCACGATGTCGCCGTTGTCCGTCGCCCACAGGCAGAAACGCTGGATCAGGTGGCGCAGCCGAACCTCGGGATCGGCCGGTTCGTCAAAGGCGGCTTCGACGAAGGGCGAGGCCTGCGCCATACGCCAGTCGACCGCGCGTATCCACAGATCCTCCTTCCGGCCAAACCGGACATTCAGCAGATTGTGGCTAACCCCGAGCCGCTTGGACAGGTCGCGCAATGTCGTAGCTTCGTAGCCGCGCTCAGCGAAGGTCGCGAATGCAAGGGCCAGCAGCTTGTCCTCGTCTAAGGCATGGGCGGCATTGAGGGCGGGACGGCCACGAGTGCGCTGGGGACGGTCGAGCATCAGCATGTCCATAGTGAAAAGACGTTGACATATAAATTGTCATCCGTCAATTTAATAGAAAGGAGAGTGGATAGCGCTATGAGTCTCGATTCTGATCTTTGGTGGGCTGTCGCCCGGTCCGAGGAAGTGACCTCCCAAAAGCCGCTTTCCGTCGATATCGGCGATCAGCCGGTGGTGCTGTGGCGCGACAATCAGGGTATCGCCCGCGCGCTGGAGGATCGCTGCCCGCATCGTCGCGCGCCTCTGTCGCTCGGCTGCATCCGCGACAACGGCCAGATCCAGTGCGGCTATCATGGCTGGAGCTATGACGGTGAAACCGGACGGCTCAAAGAAATTCCGAACATGAAGGATCAGCAGAAATTTCCGCCGATCTACAAGGCCAATGCCTTTGCGGTAACCGAACAGGCCGGCTTCGTGCGGGTCTGCCTCAATCCCAAGGCGCAGGCGCCGCTCAGCGCCGACCCGAAATATACCTATGTCGGCACGGTCAACGTCAGTTGCAGCCATCAGGAATATTTGAACGCTCTCTATGATGACCCCAGCCTGATCCTGTCGGTCCGCGGTGTCCGCTTCAGCCCCTATCTGATGTCGGAACTGCACGAGGAAAACGGCCTGCTGGTGATGGAGCGCAACTGTCAGTGGCATCCGCTGCATTGGCCGTCGCATTTCGTGGCTGAATTTCCGCTCACCCTGCTGACGCGAACCCATCCGCTGACCGGCGAAACGCAACTGACGTTGCGAGACGACCAGTTCAACGATCTGCTCCACGCCGTCCTCTCGCCCGTGCCTTCGGCGCGGGGGGTGACCGCCGTCCGCTGGCGGGCCGAACTGGGCGTGCGCCATCCGGGCGTGCGCGGCGCCGTGCTGCGCGGGATCAACCCGCTGTCGGTGCACGCGTCGATCGACGGATCGAAATTGCGCGCCACCAAGCCCACCGTTTCGCTGCACGGCGAGGATTTGCGCAAGGCGATGCTGGAAACCAAGCCAGCGACCCATGATCAGACCGTAGCGGCCTGAAGGAGGAATTGAAGATGCTCGAAACCGCCGATCGTCCCGTTTCGCACGACGATAATTCCGCCGCGCCATCGGGTGGCAGCCCGATCGCGCTGAACGCCATCAACCGCTGGGTGCCGCATAATCTGGTGATGCGCGACAGCTGGTTTCCGGTAGCGCATGATTATTCCGTGACTGGCAAGCCCGTCCGTCGCGCCGTCTATTCGCACCCCATCTTCCTGTGGCGCGACAATGGCGTCGCCGTGGCGAGCGAGTTCCATCCCAATGAGCGGATCACCCGCGACAAGAGCGAATTCACCAACGCCCAGGGCCGCTATCCGGTGATGGAGCATTATGGCGTCGTCTGGGTATGGTTCGGCAATCCGCTGGCCGCCGATCCCCGCCATTTGCCCAGCCTGCCCTTCCTCCCGCCCAAGGGCGGCCTGCCGCGCCACATGACCGCGACCGTCCGCTTTGAAAGCTCAGCGCCAATCAGCTTGGAAAACCTGATCGACCTGACCCATGCCGATTTCCTGCACGCCGACGTCGTTGGGGACGAACGGTCGGACAGCGAGACGGTGGAAACCTTCTACGACAGCGAGACCGTCACGATGGTCCGCACCTGCGTCAACAAGTCGGTCGCGCCGGTGATGAAGTTCTTCAGCGGCATCAAGCAGCCGACCCAGAATGTGCGGCAGGTGATCCGCATCTATCTGCGTTCGCACTGCGCCATCGCCTATGGCCGGTTCAGCCCCGGCGACGATGTGCCTCTGTTCCACCCCTGCACGCCCGAAACGCGGGATCGTACGCGGATGGAAATGGTCATGAACACGTCCAATGCGGGGTTGATGTTCCGCCATGTCATGCCCAAGGCGGGCTACAAGGTGTCGCGGCAGGACAGCTATATGACGTCCCCGCAAAGCCCGCGCTACATGCGCCACACCGACCGCAAGGATTTGCACAGCAAGTTCGACCAGGCCGGGCAGCGCTATCGCATGGCGATGATGGAGTTGGCGGACCGGCAGGCGAAGGGCGATTTCGACTATCGTGACAATGTCAGCGCTGATTGCAGCGACATCATCGGCCTGCGCAAGGAACTGTTCCAGTTCTGATCTGATCTCCCCCATGGGCGGACGGCAGCGTCCGCTCTTTTTTCTTTTTTGGAGACGCCATGTCCACGCTCGTCAATGCCGTCGGCGGCGAACGCCGCTGGTGGGCCGTCATGCCTACCCTGCCCGCCTCCGCCATGGCGGGGATCGGCCAGCAGATGGAACAGGCGGGTTTCGAGGGCTGCTTCTCGCTCCAGATTTACGGGCCGCCCTTCGTGCCGATGGCCGCCACCGCCGCACTGACGAACAGCCTGAAGGTTGGCACGGGCGTCGCCATCGCGGGAACGCGCAGTCCGGTGGAGACCGCTTATGCGGCGATGGATGTCGATCGCATTTCCAATGGCCGTTTCGTGCTGGGCCTGGGCTCCAGCATCAAGAGCTGCGTCACGGGCATGTATGGGGAGCCGGAACGCAAGCTGCTGTCGCACCTGCGCGAAAGCATCAAGGTGATCCGCTATGTCATCGCCAATGCGCATAAGGGTCTCGATCCGATCGCGGGGGAATATTTCTCCGCCGATTTCGAAGAGATGATGCTGACCGCCCCGCCGGTGCGGGAGGAAATCCCGATCTGGATCGCAGCGCTGCAGGAAAAGATGACCGCGCTTGCGCTGGAGGTTGGCGATGGCCTGATGGTCCACGCGCTCTGGTCGGCCGCCTATACCAGGAGCCGACTGCCCTTCATCACCGATACGCTAGCGAAATATGGCCGCAAGCGCGAGGATATCGAAATCAACGCGTGGCCGTGGATCGCGGTCAACGACGACAAGCAGAAGGCGATCGACGATAGTCGCGCCACCGTTGCGGCTTATTCCGGCTACAAGGAATATGAACCCTTCTTCGAGGCGATCGGCTTTGGCGATCAGGCCCGCGCTTGCCAGCTCAGCCTGGGCGAGCATGGCGACATCGCAAAGGTCATCGGCAATGTATCCGACGAGATGGTCGAAGCCTTCGTAACCTGCGGGCCGGTGGACGAAGTGCTCGAAAAGATCGAGCCGTTCTGGGACGTGGTGGATTCACTCTGCCCGATGACGCCCTATCGGGATCTCACCATGGAGCAGTTGACCGACTATAATGCGGGCCTGTTCAAGCTGGTGGCGACCGCCCGGGCGGGCGCAGGCATGGTTGCCGAACCGGCGTAGCAGCCTGCGGCGCTCTCAGGAATTGAAACGGCAGAAGCCGGGATCGGGATATTCCTGATCCCGCCTTCTGCCGTTCACACCACCGTAAAAAGGATCAGGCCGGCACCAGTGTGTCGGCCATGGCTTTGCCCGCGATGAAGCCGGTCACCATGGCCGGGCCGACATTGCAGCCATGGGCCGGCGACTTGCCGCGCCAAATGGAATTGGCGTCGAGTCCTGCGGCGAACAATCCCTCCACCGGCGCGCCATCGGTTCCGATCACGCGGCACTGCGCGTCGATCTTGAGGCCCACGGTCGTCGATCCGTCGCCCGGATAGATTTTGATGGCATAGAAGGGCGCGGTTTCCACCCGGCCCAGGCACGGGTTGGGCTTGTGCTTGGGATCGCCGATCTCGATGTCGATCTGCGTGTCGCCCTTGCCGAAATCCGGATCCTTGCCGGTCTCGGCATAGCGGTTCATCTTCGCGACCGTCGCCATCAGGCCATCGGTGTCGACCCCGATCTTCGCGGCCAGTTCACGCAGACTGGGCGCCTCTATGACATAGCCCGCCGCGATCAGCTTCTTCAGACCGCCACCGCCGGGATAGACCATGCCCATGCCATATTTCTTTATGAAGGCAGCGTCGCCGATGATGTGGGCGGGCACGGTGCCGCTCTTGTGCATGGCCTCCACGAAATGGACCGAAGCCTCATTCCCGAACCGCTCGCCCTTGGCATCGACCGCGATGCAGCCGGGCTTCGACATATCAATCAGATGGGCGTAGCGCGCGACATAGCCGTCCGACCGCGTCATCTTGGACACGACGGCCCAGACCGCGTTGACCAGATTGTCGCCGTCCAGCGATGCCCCGGCTTCCAGCCCCATGTTCATCCCGTCGCCAGTGTTTTCATAGGGCAGGATCGAGACATGCTCCTCGGCATAGGGGATGTAGGCCTTGCGAAGCTGCTCGCTGGCGGAAAAGCCGCCCGACGCCAGAAGCACGCCGACCCGCGCCGCGATATCCTCGCCCTTAACGCGCACGCCGGTCACGCGGCCGGCCTTCACCAGCAACCGATCGACGGCCGCATCCTTGCGCAGCGTGACACCGGCATCCAGCGCCGACCGCATCAGGCGCGCCGCCAGCGCATTACCCATGGTCAGGCGCGTGCCGCGCGGATAGCGACGAACCTTGTCCAGGCCGAACTTCGCGGCCAGCTTGCCAAAGTGGAACAGCGACTTGGGCGAGGGCATTTCGGCCAGATAGGGGAGATCGAACAGATCGATCATGAAGCCGCCGGGCGCGTTGAACTCCTCTCGCGCTGGACGAAGATCGGCGAAGTGATCGCCCAACTTCTTGCCGTCATATTCCTGCGGCGACAACAGGCGGCCATGATCAGCCGCGCCGGGGACTTCCGGATACCAGTCGCTGCTCGGCGGCGAGAGCAGGAAACGCACCTGGCTATTCTGTTCCAGCCATTCCACCATTTCCGGACCGGCATCGAGATAGGCGTCGATCAGCGCGGGATCTGCCGTCGGTCCGATGACGTCCAGCACATATTGGCGCGCCACGGCGCGGCTGTCCTCGACACCGGCCGCTCTGGCCTGCGGACTGTCGGGAATCCAGATACCGCCGCCCGAAACCGATGTCGTGCCGCCGAAATGCGCGGCCTTTTCCAGCACGAGGACCGACAGCCCGGCAGACGCGGCCCTGATCGCGGCCGTCATGCCGGCCGCGCCCGATCCTACCACAACAACATCATATTGGGCCATCAAGTCCTCCCGATCCTTCTTTCGATATCTCTGAGGAAAGGCACGGCCTTCCGCGCCTTTCCCCCGGCAGGTTTCAGATTTTGGGCATGATTTCCTCGGCGACCCACTGGAGCCGATCGAGATATTCGGTCAGCCCGGATATCCCCGGCGGCAGAGGAACGATGGTTTCATTGACCCCCAATTCCTTCAACCAGCCCACCTGATCGATAACCTTTTGCGCATCCCGCGTTCCGGGCGCGCGCGGGTCGTCCATGATTTCGTGATGGGCGCCGACGTTGAGCATTTCCAGTGCAAAGAACAGATCGATCGGCCGCCCGTCATATTCCGGCTGTGAACGTATGAAATCGAGGCATTCGGGGAATTTTTCCGGCGGCGTGCGGAAGGGCGACCAGCCGTCGCCGAATTTCGCCACCCGCCTGAGCACCGGTTCGGCGTCGCCCCCGAGCCAGATCGGCAGCCGCGGCTGCTGCACAGGCTTGGGTGCGAAACCGACATTGTTGAAACGAACGAATTCGCCTTCAAATTCGGGCTTGTCCGACGTCCACAATTCGATGATCGCGGCGATATATTCATCGGCCATGCGTCCGCGCTGGTGGAAATCGACATTCAGCATGTCGAACTCTTCCTTCAGCCAGCCGACCCCGAACAGGGCCGTGGCTCGCCCGCCGCTCAGCCAATCGAGGGTCGACCAGGCCTTGGCCTGGACGATCGGACTCTGCAGCGGCAGGATCGACACCGAGGAGCTTAATTTCATCGTCTTGGTGCGGCCCGCCAGGAACGAGAGGGCGACCGTGCCATGGACATAATGGTCGCCTGACAGGCCAATATGCTCTTGCGGAATGATGAAATGTTCGCCCAACATGCACTTGTTGAAGCCCAGTCGATCGGCCGTCGCCATCGCCTGTCCGATGTCGTCCCCGGTCAGGCTATATTCCCAAGCTTGCGTCATTGCCGCAACATGCATGCTGTTGGGCACGCCCACGTTCAGTTTCATCGACCGATCCTCCCTGATTTCCAGATAGGCGGGCAGAATGGCCGGGATCGGTTCGACAACACCTTCCCTTGGGAAGGATAGCACCAGTCAAGATTTCAGTCTTGCTGGGCCGATATCATGCAGTTCAGCCAAATCTGCGGGCGTGTCGATGTCGAAGCCGAGAGCGGCCCGATCCACAATCGCCGCTCTCGGGCGCTGCTGCCTGTGGAGCATAAGGCTATCCCGTCCGAAAGCGAAGCGGAACGGATTGGCGTCCCGGAGCGCCACAGCATTTGTGCCGCGGCCGTGCCGATCCGGCGCAAAGGCGCAGCCGCGATCGTCAGCGGCAGCCAGCAGGGTGTGGACGTCCTGCACCGTCAGATGCGGCAAATCGGCATGGATCACGAGCAAGGGACGATTGCCCAATTGCGCCCGCGCGCGCGCCAACTCTGGATTTAGGCCGCCACCATTGTCGGGCAACCAACGCGATGGCCATTCGGATACTTCTGTCGGCGCAAGAAGATATAGGGAACCGATCGCATTCACATTGGACAGGCAGGTCATAACCCGCGCGGCCATCGCCGACGCCAGCGCCATGCGTTCGGCCGGTTCCAGCGCTTCCCGAAGTCGCGACTTACTGTCGACGCCCTGTTTCAAGGGGACAAGGGCGGCCCAGTCCGTCACGAACGAAAGCTGATCGCAAGATCCAGCGCCGCCTGCGCCACGCGAATCTTGTCATCCAGAGTCGTCATCAGGGTCGCACAACGCCCAACGACGACGTCCGGCGCATCGCAACGGTCTCCGTTATCGATCAAGATGGCGTCGATCAGCCCGGCATAATGCCAGGCGATGCTGTCATTATCGACCGCCATGCCCAATTCCTGCATCAGCTTGGCGGTCGGACCCTTGACCGCCGTGCCGCCGACGAGCGGAGACACGGCGATGACGGGCGCCTTGATCTGTTCGATCGCCGAGCCTATGCCGGGCACGGCCAGCAACGGATCGACACTGAGAAATGGATTGGATGGGGCGATCAACACCGCGTCGGCCGACTGGATCGCCTCGACGACGCCGGGGGCCGGGACGGCATGCGTCGCACCTTCGAACATGATGCGTCGCACGGCCGGCGCGCATCGCTGTTCGACGAAATAGCGTTGAAATTCCAGCCGCCCCTGGTCCGTATCCAATATCGTGGCTACCGCCTGGTCGCTCATGGGCAGTATCCGGGTGGCGATGCCCCACTGGTCGGCAAATCGCGCCGTGATCTGCGACAGGCTTCGCCCCTGCGCCAAGGCATGGGTCCGCGCCACATGAAGCGCCAAGTCGCCGTCGCCCAGCTGAAACCAGTCCTCCCCGCCCAATTCGCGAAGGGCCGCCATGAAGCTCCAGCTTTCGCCTTCCCGACCCCATCCCTGCGCGCCGTTCGCCGTGCCGGACAGCGTATAGAGCAGTGTGTCGATGTCGGGCGATATATGCAGCCCCAGATGCCGGAAGTCATCCCCGGTATTGACGATCGCCGTCAACCCGTCGCCCGCCATGATGCGCGACAGACCCAGGACCAGCTTCGCGCCGCCCACGCCGCCGGTCAGAACAACGACGCGCTTCATGCGAACAGATCTTCATGAACGGGACGCACCAAATCGGCGGCTGGGCGAGCCGGGCCGGTCAGCGGGCAACCCCGCACCAGAGCCGCTGGTATGCCTTCCGCGCCTTCCCCGGTGGCGAGGCAGGCGGCCGTCGCGACGATATCGGCCAAGGCGACCTGGGTGACTTCCAGCGTCCGACCGTCGCGATCCAGTTCGCCCCGGCGATCCTGCAACGCCGGCAATCCGGCAGCGCCGATGGCGACCGCCACCACGCCCATCCGCCAGGGTCGGCCAAAACTGTCCGAGATGACGACGGGCAGTCCCAGTCGGGCGTGCAGTTGCGATGCCGTTGCATCGGGATCGACCGGCAGGAGCAGGGCGCGATCGCCCTCCCCCGCCCCGATGTTGGAACGATCGATTCCGGCATTGGCCATCACATGGCCCAGCCGGTGCCGCGCGATCAGGACGTGGGGCACGGCGCGCAGGATGGCGCTGGATTCATCCAGCACCAGTTGCACCAGCCGCGCGTCCTTGCGCGTGACATCGGCCAGCCGCCGCGCCTCTTCCCCCGGCTCCACATCAGCCAGCGACACGAAACGCCCCTCGGCCTTGGACACGATCTTTTGCGTCACAACCAGAAGGTCGCCGGCGCGGAGTTCAATGCCGCACCGATCAAGCGCCACATGCAGAATGTCCGCCAGATCATCGCCCGGTCTGACCTCCCCAATTCCGGTCAACGGTACGATTTCGATCATCGACTACACCTCAAGCCTCGGGCGGGATCAAATCTCCTGTGATACGAATGCCCGCGCCGTCAACCTTATAGGTCTTGTTCATGAAAATGAGAATCGACGTGAGCGCTTCGGCGGCCGCCGAGTTGACCAGCGCGCCGCCGTGAAGCCCCCGCAATCCCATGGCATCAGCCAGCGCCACGATGCGACCACGCGCATCCTTGTCGTCGCCGAAGACCAGCACGTCGCAGCCGACATCGATGTCCTTGGCCAGTTTATGCGCGGCGACATTGTGGAACGCGGACACGAGCGTCACGCCTTCTCCCAGAACCGCCTGCGCCTTTTGGGCTGCCGAGCCTTCATCGGGCAACTGGACCCGCATCACCTTGGGCGGGACGAGGGGAACGGTCGTATCCACGACCAACTTGCCAACGACATGCGGCGCGATGTCGCGAAGCGTCGCCTCCTGCGCGGCAAAGGACACCGTTACGATGATGATGTCCGCATTCGCGACGACATCCACATTGGCGCCGGCACGCATTCCATGGCCCAATTCCGCGGCGGCCTTTTCCGCACTTTCGGCGTTGCGCGATCCGATCGTCACGGGATAGCCGGCACGCGCCAGCCGCCAGGCGATCGCAGCGCCCAGATTACCGGTGCCGCCGACGACGGCAATGGCGGGAAGAGTCATAGATTGTCCTTCAATTGAGCGGGCGATGGATGTTGCAGATCGTTCACGATGGTTCAACCAAGACGACGCGACGCGGGCGCGCCGGCTCGTAAAGCGTGGTGCGTTGGCGCACAGGTCGACCGACGGATGCCGCCAGGGCATGCATCTCCCTGGGGCCAAATTCCTGCCCGTTGACGCCGCCGGCAGCCCTGGTGATCGATTCATCCATCAGCGTACCGCCCATGTCATTGGCGCCTGCCTTCAGAATTGCCGCGGCTCCCTCCGGCCCCATCTTCACCCAGGACACCTGGATATTGGGGATCACCGGATGCAACGCGATGCGCGCCACGGCGTGCATCAACACCGCTTCTCGATAGCTGGGGCCTGATCGCGCCAGCCCTTTGCGCCATATCGGTGATTCCATATGGACGAAGGGCAGCGGGACGAATTCGGTGAAGCCGCCCGTCTCCTCCTGCAATCCGCGAATGCGCAGCAGATGGCGCGCCCAATGCTTATATTCCTCGACATGGCCGAACATGATCGTGGCCGTGCTGCGCAGGCCCACCCCGTGGGCCACGCGCATCACCTCGATCCATTCGTCCGCGGTCACCTTGTCCGGGCAGATGATATCGCGAACCTCAGGGTCCAGTATCTCCGCCGCCGTCCCGGGCAGCGTGGACAGCCCCGCTTCCTTCAGCCGCGCCAGATAATCCTCCAGCGGCAGGCCGAGCGTGCGGGCGCCATGCGTCACTTCGAGCGGCGAAAAGGCATGGATATGGATATCCGGCGCGGCCTCGCGCACCGTCTTGAGGACATTGAGATAGGTATGCCCGTCATAATCGGGATGGATCCCGCCCTGCAGGCAGACTTCGGTCGCACCGCGATCCCAGGCTTCGGCCGCGCGGCGTCCGACCTCTTCCATGTCGAGCCTGTAGGCCGGGCCGCGCATGGCCTTAGTGCTCCCCTTGGAAAAGGCGCAGAAGCCGCATTTATAGAGGCAGATGTTGGTATAGTTGATGTTGCGGTTGACCGCATAGGTCAGCGTGTCGCCCACGGCCTGTCGTCGCAACCGGTCGGCCCGGTCGACGATGGCGGCGAAATCATCCTGGTCGGCATCGAACAGGGTTACGATGTCCGCTTCGCTCAGCCGTTCACCCTCCTCCGCAGCGTCAAGGATGGACAGGATCGATCGGGAGGCGAGAACCGGCTCCAACACCATGGTGTCGGGTGCTGGATCGCCATGTCCCGCGGACCATTCATCCACCTTGGGCAAGCCCCGGCCGTCGATGGCGCGCAGGATCTGGGCGGCGATGGCTGGCGCAGCCCAATCCCGCGCAGCAAGCGCATGACGCGGGCCGATCGCGAGCCGCTGCATCAATATGCGGCCTGCGGCTTTGGTGGCGTCCTCCAATATCTCCAGATGCGGCCAGGGCGCCTCCGGATTCACATGATCGGGCGTCACGGGCGACACCCCGCCCCAGTCATTGACGCCGGCCCGGATCAGCGGCGCCAGATCGACCCGGTCGTGGAGATTGGGTGGCGCCTGGATCGTCATCTGCGGCCCCAAGATGATCCGGGCGGCGGCGATGGCCCAGAGATGATCGTCGAGCGACGGTTCGGCATGATCCGCCATGCGCGTCCCCGGCTTTGCCCGGAAATTCTGGATGATGACTTCCTGAATATGCCCGTAGCGGCGATGCAGATCGCGAATGGCGACCAGCGCCTCCACCTGTTCGTCGCGGGTTTCGCCGATGCCGATCAGCAGGCCCGTCGTGAACGGCACGCGCGCCCGTCCGGCCTCCTCAATGGCGGCCAGGCGCAGGGCGGGCGTCTTGTCGGGCGATCCGAAATGCGGGCCGCCGCGCGCGCACAGGCGATCAGAGCTGCTTTCCAGCATGATGCCCATGGAGGCGGCATGAGGCCGCAACCGCGCATAATCCTCGCCGTTCATCAGACCGGGATTGAGATGCGGCAGCAAGCCCGTCTCGCGGAACACCAGTTCTGCCATTTCGGCCAGATAGGACAGGGTCGAGTCATGCCCAAGCCCGCTGAGAGCCTCTCGCGCGGCGGCATAGCGGGCCTCAGGCCGATCGCCGAGCGTGAAGAGGGCTTCCCGGCAACCGGCCGCCGCGCCGGCGCGGGCGATGGCCAGAACCTCTTCCCTGCCAAGATAGGCTTCGCCTGCGCGGGCCGGGGTGGTGGCGAAAGTGCAATAGTGGCACACGTCGCGGCACAATTTGGTCAGGGGAATGAAGACCTTGCGCGAATAGGTCACGCGACGGCCATGTGCCGCCACCGTCATCGCCTCCGCCGCCTCCATCATGTCGCCGAGCGACCGGGATCGCAGCACCGTCGCGATGCCCGCTGCTTCGTCTTCGCTGAGATGCAGTAGATCCAGTGTCACATCATACTCCGCGCTTGGGCAAGCCCGCGAATGGTTTCTAGCGGCGCGGCGTGCCCAGGCAAGGCCGCGATGAAGGTGGAGACTCCCATCGCCTCCAGGCGCCGCAGCATGTCCACGGCCGCATCGACCGGTCCCGCCAGCGTATCGAAGTCCGCCAGAAACTCGGTCAAGCCCAATTCCTCCATCAGGGCCACATTCCTGCCGCCCACGACCACATGCTCGGTCGGATCATAGCGCGCGTGCAAGGCGTCGATCTTGCCGCGAAACTGCGTCGGGACAAGCGCCAAGGTTTCGGGCGTGCGGAAGGCCATGCCATTGACGACGATGAACGCCTTGAGATCGTCAACGGCCTCGGCCCGGGTGGGACGGATCGAGGCGTAGGAAACGACCCAGATATCAATCGACAGGGGATCGCGGCCCGCCGCCTGCGCCGCGGCCCGGACGGCGTCGATCCGGTCCTTCAGTGCATCGAGATGGCGTTCGCCCGCGAACAATATGACGCCGTCGGCCTGCTCACCCGCCAGCGCCAGCGCCTTGGGACCGAAAGCGGAATAATAGATCGGAATCGGGCGCGCGAAACGGAGCGGTGTGATCTGCGCGCCGTTCATCTGCGTTGGCCGTCCGGCGAACAGGTCCCGCAGAACCGCCAGCTCGGCGCGGATTTCCCGCTGCGTGGCGGGCGGGCGGCCGATCGCCATGACCGTGCTCCCGCCCGTCGCCAGGCCCAGCGCCACGCGCCCGCCGGAGAGATCGTCGATGGTGCTGAGGGCGGAGGCCGTCACCAGCGGATGTCGCATGAAAGGCGAGGTGACCAGTGGCGTCAAAGTCGCTTTCGGCGCGTCAAGCGCGGCGAGGGTCAGCGACACGTAAAGTTCGTGCCAACCCGCCGGCGAATCGCCCACGCTGATAAGCTCAAAGCCAAGATCGGCGGCAAGACGGACCTCTTCGCGAAATCCGTCCAGCCGATCCCCCCACATGCTGCATATGCCGAGCTTCATGGTCATCCTCTCCAGAACTACCTACGCCCTGCCGTCCCGCTGCAAACCTGTCCTTGTAGAGGGGGGGAGGCGGGCAGGTCGCTCACCCCTCCCCTCTCACGGGTGCGTCAGAACGTATATTTGGCCGTGACGCCCCACGTCCGCGGATCGCCGGCATAGACCGAACTGGTGGGGAAGGACGGCAGAAGAACGCTGGAAGCCGAGAAATATTTCTCGTTGAAGAGGTTCTTCACATAAATGCCCAGATCAAGGCCCGTGCCGCCTATCCCGCGCCAATCCAGACGCGCGTTGGCCAGTTGGTAACCCGGCAGCTTTTCGCCATTCTGGCCGCCAAAATCGTCGGTCATGAACAGGTCGGCGTTGACCACCACATCGCCGTCAGCCGGGCGGACCGGCAGGGTCCAGCTCACGCTGGCCGTGCCGGAGAAACTGGGCGAATATTTGTTGATCTGGCCCTCGCCCAGCACGATGGTCGATGGCAGTCCCGCAGGAATGGTCAGGCTTTCCACCTTCACATTGGTATAGGCGGCATTGAAACCGACGGTGAGGCTGCGCACGGGGCTGATGGACGCCTCCAGTTCGACGCCCCAGATCCGCAGATCGGCGACGTTGGCGGCCAGGGAGCCGTTGGTCGGCGAATCCGGCGTGCCGTTCGGGACGGTCGTCTGCGTGTTCAGGAACTGAAGCGCATTCTTATATTTGCTGTAATAGGCGGCCAGATTGAGACGCCCGCGCGCGGACCCGACATGATAGTCATATTTGGAGCCGATCTCGACGTCCGTGATTGTTTCCTCCCCCGTCTTCTGGAAGGGACGAAGGTCTGCGCAGACGCCCCCGGTCGCCACGCAGGCCGGGTTCGTGCCGCCTGTGGTAAAGGGCGTTTCGAAGAGCGGCGTGTTCACATTGACGCCCCGATAGCCCCGTCGCGACACGATATAGAGCAGCCAGTCCGGGGTCGCCTTATAATCAAGGCCGATGGTCCAGCTCGGCTCCTCGCCCTTGTTGGATACGGTGCCGACGCCGTCGGCCAGACCCAGGGCTGCCGTGCTGAGGCAGGTGGATTCGTCGACATAGGCCGTGCCGATGGTGCCGCCGCAAGCCGACACTTTGTCCCAGCTGTAGCGCGCGCCGAGATTGAGCTTCAGCTTGTCGGTGAATTCATAACCGATCTGACCGTAGACCGCCCAGTTCTTGTTGCGGACATGGGCTGACACCGCAGGCGCCGGAACTCCGCCCAACGAAAATGCCGTGAACTGCGATCCACTGGGGCCGTGAGGCTTATCATTATTATAAAAGGCGCCGACGATGAAGTTGAACGACCCAAAATCGCCCAGCAACTGGGTTTCATTTGTCAGATATTGCCGATCCAGCACGGAAGACGCCGTGAAAAGGGTAAACGGCACGGCCGAGGGCGCGGGAGACGGCAGACCCGTGGGGATTTGCAGTTGCGGCAGCCCGCCGGTGTTGATCAACTGATAGCTGTAATTCTTTCGATAGCCAAAAATGTTGCGTAGCGTCAGATCGCCGAAGCTGAAGGACGTGTCATTGGTGATCGACGTGGTCTTGCGATAGGCCGCGCCGCCGTTGATGCCGCCGTCGAACGACCCGCGACGATTGGCTTTCTGTGCCTGCAAAGCGGCCTGCACCTGTGGCTCGACAACCCCCAGGCCCAGCGCGGCAAAGGGGAAATTCTCGCGCAGCAGATAGAGGCCGCCGGCGAGTTCGTCGCCTTTGAAATATTCATAGATGGTGGTGCTCTTGAGGCCCTCGAACGGCTCGACCAGCAGCGAGAGACGGTAGGCGTCCTGATGGATATTATCGAATCCCGGGCCGCCGTCAAAGGCGATCGTCCGGGGATCCTGACGGCGGATCTGGCCTGCAGCGCGGAAAGCGACCTTATCCTCGATAATCGGAATATTCACCGCGCCTTCCAGTTCGCGATAATCGAAGCGTCCATAGGTGCCCTCGACATAGCCTTCGAAGGCGTAGCTCGGCTTCTGGCTGCCGATCACGACCGCGCCGCCCAAAGTGTTGCGGCCGAACAGCGTCCCCTGCGGCCCCTTTAGCACCTGAATGCTGCCAATGTCATAAGTCGGGACGTTCGATCCGACCGAGGGCAAAGGGGTGTCGTTGAGATAGATGACAACGCCGGGAGTCACCTCGCCCAGGGGCAACTGGCCAATGCCGCGCAGGGTCAGCGCGACATTGTCCTTGCCCCCTTCGGAGGAGAAGGTGAAGCCGGGGGCGATCGTTTTAACATCGCTTACCGTCTGGACGGTGCTGCGTTCCAACGCCTCTGATGAAAAGGCGGAAATGGAAACCGAAACGTCCTGCAGTCGTTCTTCCCGGCGGCGAGCCGTGACAACTATGTCACCGGCATTCGCACTATCCGCCTGCGGCGCGGCCGAAGCGACGAACTGCGCCCATGAGGGAAATGCCACCGCTGCGGCGCTCGCAACCAATGCCAGTTTCAGTGCGGCCAATCGCATAAATATCCTCCCAGTTAATCAGTTTTTCCGTGTGACCTGCGTGCGACGCAGGCCTGATCGCCTGTGGCAAAATCGACTTTAGTCGCGATTTACCACCTATCGCTGGACAGGATTCATATCGACCAGAAATAATTGATCTCGATGTGGCATTTGCGCCGCAGCGGCGCGACAGGCTGCCGCGCTGCGGTCTTGCCGTTCGATACAGCCAGCGTCCTGACGAACGCCCCGTCCTGATCCAAGCAAGTTTTCTACGAAGGTGAATGCCGCTGTCCTGGCGCGATCCGCGCCTTAAGACCAAGCCGCGATCAGGTCCGCCGCCGACGCGACGGACGGCTCGCCAATGGCGCCCGCATCGAGGGACAAGCGGGGCGCCGGCGATGGCTGGACCACTCCATGACGCTGTACGAAAGTCGCCCGCGCTTCATTATGCGCGTGCCGGGGCGCTTCCTCCATCGACAGAACCGGCGTCACGCAAGCATCGCTCGCAGCAAACAGAGCGGCCCACTCATCCCGGCTCTTGGTCAGAAATGCCGCGGCCAATTCAACCTGCATCGCAGGCCAGCCTTCACGATCATTCTGGTCATAACATCTGTCGGAGAGACCTAATCCGTCCACCATCTGGGCAAAGAATTTCGGTTCCAGACATCCCACCGCGACATGCCGACCGTCGGCGCATTCGTAACAGCGGTAGAAGGGCGCCGCACCGTCCAGCAGATTGGAGCCGGGCGCATCTTCCCACAAACCCTTGGGCTGCCATGCGTAGAATAGGCTCATCAACGACGCGACGCCGTCCGTGATACAGGCGTCGACGACCTGCCCCCGGCCCGTCCGTTGCGCCGCCAGCAGTGCGCTCAACAGACCAAAGATCAAGAACATGGCGCCGCCGCCATAATCGCCTACCAGATTGAGCGGCACTGGCGGCGTACCCTGTCGCTCTCCCATCGCGTGGAGCGCGCCGGTGATTGACAGATAATTGATGTCATGGCCCGCTCGCAGGGCAAGCGGCCCGGACTGGCCCCAGCCTGTCATTCGGCCGAACACGAACCGCGGATTGCGCGCGAGGCAGACATCGGGACCGACGCCGAGGCGTTCCATGACGCCGGGCCTGTATCCCTCAATCAGTCCGTCCGCCCGCTCGATCAACGCGAGCAACTGTTCGCGATCGGCGTCCTGCTTGAGATCGAGATGGGTCACGACCCGGCTGCGGTGCAGGATGTCGCCGCCGACGTCATCCCAGTCCCCCGCCGCGGCCGATGGCGGCCGGGCGATGCGGACGATCTCGGCGCCCATATCGGCGAGCAGCATCGCCGCGAGCGGTACGGGACCGATCGCGTCGATCTCCAGCAGGCGAATACCGGCCAGCGGCCCGCTTTTTTCCGTCATCAGATATTCGTCCGGTCTGCGCCCTTGAGGTCCAGCATGGCGCGCGCCTCATCGGGCGTGGCGATTTCAAGACCCATGCCTTCGACGATCTGCCGCGCAGTCTTCACCTGCTCTGCATTGGTCTCGGCGAGCCGGCCCGGGCCGCCCCACAGCGAATCCTCCAGACCGATACGGACATTGCCACCCATGGATGCCGCCATGGCGACGATGCTCATCTGACGCGCACCGGCCCCCAGCACGGACCATTCATATTGGTCGCCGAACAGCCGGTCGGCGGTCCGCTTCATATGCATGATATCGTCGGGGTGGCTGCCGATGCCGCCCAATATGCCGAAGCAGGTCTGGATGAACAGCGGCGCCTTGACGAGGCCGCGATCGAGAAAATATTTCAGGTTATAGAGATGGCTGGTGTCATAGCATTCGAATTCGAAGCGCGTGCCCAGCGGCGACAAGGTCGTCAGTAGATGTTCGATGTCGGCATAGGTGTTCTTGAACACCAGGTCGCGCGATGCTTCGAGCGCGGCGGGTTCCCAGTCATGCTTGAACGACTTGTAGCGATCCAGCATCGGGAACAGACCAAAGCCCATGGTCCCCATATTGAGGCTGGCCACTTCCGGGGCGAAAGTCTGGGCGGGACGGATCCGTTCCTGCACCGTCATGGAGGGGTGCCCGCCCGTGGTCAGGTTCAAGACGGCGTCGCTGCGCTGCTTGATGACCTTGAGGAAGGGTTCGAACAGCTCGGGATTCTGGTCCGGCCGCCCATCGACGGGATTGCGCGCATGCAGGTGGATGATGGCCGCGCCCGCCTCCGCCGCGCCGACCGCCGATCCCGCGATCTCCTCCGCCGTCACGGGCAGATAGGGCGACATGGAGGGCGTGTGGATTGCGCCAGTAATCGCGCAGCTGATGATGACCTTGCGTTTTGCCATGATATTTCCTTTCGCGCAGATTGCGCCGGTCGCAGGTTGCGCGAACCGCGCAATCTATCCTTCGATAGGAAGCGGCGGGCGCTTCAGGGCAGGATGCCGAGCTGCCGCGCCCGCAGAACCGCCTGTGGCCGACGGCGCACGCCCAGCTTGTCGTAGATTTGCTGCATATACCATTTGACGGTGCCTTCGGTCAGGCCGAGACGGTCGCCGATTTCCCTGTTGCGCAGTCCTCCGCTCACCATCGTTAAAATGTCCACTTCCCGGTTGGCGAGGCGCCCGGTCAGGCCGAAATCATCCTCCTCTTCTTCATCCGCTTCGATCTGCGGTCCCCGCCTCAACATCGACACAAGGCGGACGGCGAAGCGATCAGCCGGCGTTTCCAGTTCCGGCCCCTGCGAATAGGCTTCGATGATGAGAGACGCGATCACTTCTCCTTCATCGACGAAGACCCGCACCCAGCCGGCCGGTTCGGCCATCTCTACGGCAGCGCGAACGGCCCTGCGCGCCTCGGAGCGGTTGCCCTGAAGCACCGCGATTTCCGCCAGCAGCAATTCGAAGATTACGGCGGATCGGACCGCTCCCGCGCGCTTGACGAATTCCAGCCACCGATAGGCGACCTTGCGCGCTCGGCCCAGCCGATGACGCTGCATCTCGATCCTGAGCCAGGCGATCGCGATATTTTCATTGCGCCGCGTCGGGTGCAGGGTGGGAATGGGTTCGCCGTCCAGTTGCGGATCGCCCGCCAGGAAATGCTGCTCCGCCTCGTCGATCTGCCCCGCCTTGATCAAAAGCCGCACCTCTTCGGCCACGACGAAGGAGCGCAGACGATCAAGCCCGCATTCGATCGCCACGAGATGGGCATCGTTAAGCGTCGAAAGTGCGCTGGACAGATCGCCCCTTGCCGCCCGCAGGCGCGCGCTGACCAGATAGCCCGACGCCATCTGATCGGAAAATCCCCATTGCCGCACCACTGGCAGATATTGGTCCGCCAGCTCCGCCGCCTGCTCCAGGTCGCCTGCATCATAGAGCAGTTCGGCCAACGGCAACGCAGGAAGCGCGGCCAGACCGGAACCTGCGCCATGGATTTCGACAGCTAACGCAAAGGCCTCTTCCAGAAAGCGTTGCGCCAAGGGAATCTTGCCCTGCGCCATCATGGTCGGCGCGACCGAGGCCTTCAGGGCGATGGATGCGAAGGCCGAGCCGGGACGCGACAGAGCGCGGCTGGTTTCCGCCTCCAGCTTGAGCATGTCCTGAAAATGATAGAGTTCGCGCCGCGCCGACATGAGCTGCGCCAGCAAGGTGCAGCTGAGATAGGCATGGCTATCGGCCAGTTCGGCGAGCAGCGGCTCCGAATCAGCCTCGACCCTGACCATGTCGTCTCGCGCCGCCGCAAGCATGACGAAACGATGGCGGATCAACAGGTCCAGTTGCTCGATTTCGTGCGCGGGCAGGGACTGCGCCTCGCGCTTCGCTTCACAGGCCAGCCGCGCAGCGGAAATCAGCCTGTCGGCCGATGAAAAGGCCAGTTGGCGGATGCGTCTCCAGGCCAGAGCCAGGAGCAGGTTAGGCCGTTCGGCGAGGATCGGCCAGGGCAGTTCCGCGCCCAGTTCGTCGATGCGGTAGAGATAGCCCGAATAGGTCAGCCCCTCGGCCAAGCGATCCAACTGGTCGGCCAGAAACGCCTTGTCCCCGCTCAGCCGCGCATGTTCGATCGCCAGGGCAAGCTGGCCGGCTTCGGCAAAATATTCGCTCGCCCGTCGATGCATGACGGCAGCGCGGTCCGGCGCCCGATCGATCAGCCGGCCCAGCACCATTTCGCGGAACAGCCGGTGATAGGCATAGCGGCTATGTTCCTGATCAATCGCGTTCAGAAACAGGCCTTCACGAAAGACATGGTCCAGCATCGCGCGCGCATTTTCGTCGCCGGTGACCGCGGCGCAAGCGGAGGGCGTCAATTCATCAAGGATCGAGGTGTCGACGAGGAAGCGGCGGACGTCGTCGGGCTGCAAACTTAACACTTCATCATGGAAATATTCGGCAAATTCGGGACGCAGACCAGTCAGCCGGAGCTTGACCGCGCTGTCGCTGGTGCGGCGATAGAGATCGCAGGCAATAACGATGCCGGAAACCCAGCCCTGGGTATCGCCCACAATGTCCTGAAGGTCGCGCGAATCCACCGGCGACCCGATTGACCGCGTGACCAGTTCCGTCGCTTCCGCCAAGGTGAAGGACAGATCGGCGACGCCCACTTCGACCAGGAATCCGAGCGCACGCATTCGCGCCAACGACAGGCCGACAGTACCGCGCGCGGCGATGATGATGGTCAATGCGTCGCGCGCGCTCGACGATAGTTGCGCCAAAAATTCCAGAATGGGCTTGGCCAGAAACTGCGCGTCATCCACGATGATGACCGGCTTTGCACTGCCCATCGTCGCGAGGGCGGATAGCCAGCTTTCGTCGGAGGCGTCACTGTCCAGTGCGTCCCACGGCATGCCGGCCGCAATACCTGCGGCCTTGAGCGCCTGGAGAAAGGACCGCTTATTTTTTATGCCTGCCCTGGCCGCGAGCCACAAAACGGGGCGCCCCTGCGCTCTGAGTTCATCCGCCCAGAACAGCATTGCGGTCGTTTTTCCGCTCCCAGCTGGTGCAGACACTGCGGTCATGCGCGACTGCCCCACTCTCTCCGTCAGCGCTACCAATGCGGCCCGCCGGATCGGCATATGAGTCGAACGCGGTGGCAAGATAGCTGTGGGCACGACGGTCATGCTCTTCTCTCCTAACGCCCTTGGCGCGATTCGTTTGTTATGCGAAATATATTCTGCGCGATAAATCTATAACGCAATCCCTTTTTCCTATCGGCAGATAGGTTCCCAATGACATGGAAAAATGTCCAGCTTTCCGCCCAGGAAGCTGAGGTCGTTATGCAGCCGGTGTTGCCATACAGACCGCGGCGCCGAGCAGGATATTAGGAAAGGTTGACCATGAAGGCCCTTTATCTCGAACGGATCGACGGCCCTGAATCCGTCGTGGTGGCGGAAGTCGTCACGCCAGTGCCCGGTCCGGGAGAGGTGCGTGTCGCGGTGCGGGCCGCATCCGTAAACCATCGTGAACTGTTCATCACCCACGGGCAATATCCCGGGATGACGGTTCCGATCACGCTGGGCTGTGATGGTGCGGGCGTGGTCGACATGATCGGCGAAGGCGTCACCGGCGTCCGCGAGGGCGATGAGGTTGTGCTCTATCCTGCACGCAACTGGGGGCCGAACCGCCACGCGCCGGCCGCCGATTTCGGCCTGCTCGGTATGCCCTTCGCTGGGACGATCGCCGAATATATCTGCGTTCCGGTCGACAATCTGGCGCCCAAGCCGGCCTTCATGAGTTTCGAGGAAGCCGGGGCCATGCCGCTGACGGCGCTGACCTCGTGGCGCGCGCTGATGTTCAAGGGACGGCTGGAAGCGGGAGAGACGCTGCTCATCAGCGGCGTAGGCGGCGGCGTGGCCACATTCGGCCTGGCCTTCGCCGTGGCCAAGGGCGCCAATGTCTATGTCACCGGCGAAAACCAGGACGTGATCGATCGTGCCGTGGCCATGGGGGCGAAGGGCGGCCTGCTGTACACCGATCCCGACTGGCGCAAGCAGGTCGGCAAACTCACCGGCGGCATCGACGTGGTGCTGGACGGCGCGCCATCGCCGAGCTTCGCCAATTATGTCCGCGCGATCAATCCGGGCGCGCGGATCGTCATCTACGGGTCCACCGCCGGCAATGAGATCAAGTTCAACGCCACCGACATCTTCCTCAAGAGCGCCAGCATCGTCGGCAGCCAGGTCGGCGATCCTCAGGACTTCAAGGAAATGCTCGCTTTTGCCGAGCAACATGCCATCAAGCCGGTGATCGAGGCGACCTATCCGCTTGCCCAGGCCAAAGAGGCGCTTCTGCATCTGCGCGACCAGCACAAGTTCGGCAAAGTCGTGGTGACGATGTGAGCGATCTGTTCAGCCTGACTGGCAAAAAGGCGCTGGTTACCGGCGGCGCGCAAGGTCTGGGCCGCATGATCGCCGAAGGTCTGCTGCGGGCTGGCGCGACAGTGGCGATCACATCCCGCAAGGTCGACATCTGCCAAGAGGCGGCACGGGAAATGGCGGCGCTGGGATCGTGCATCCCCCTCCCCGCCGACCTGTCAACGCCCGAGGCGGCGGTCGACCTCGTCGCCCGTTATCGCGAAGCGGTCGGCGAATGCCATATATTGGTCAACAATGCGGGCAAGACCTGGGGCGGGCCGATCGACAGCTTCCCCGACAAGGCTTGGCCGGGCGTGATGGCCGTCAACGTCCAGACGCCGTTCACCATGGTCCGGGAACTCCTGCCCGAACTCGGCGCGTCCGGAAAGGCTGGCGATCCGGCGCGGGTGATCAACATCGGTTCGGTCGCGGGGATGAAGACAGAGCGGCTCAGCGCGTACAGCTATGCTGCGAGCAAGGCTGCGGTCCATATGATGACGCGCGATCTGGCCGGCGATTTGGCGGCGCGCAACATCACCGTCAATGCGGTCATTCCCGGCTTCTTCCCAACCAAAATGACGGCGCATATGCGGGATGAGGATCAGGTCGATCCTGCCCTGCTGGCGCATATTCCGCTCCAACGCCTGGGTTCACCGGACGATATCGCCGGCATCGTCATTTTCCTGTGCTCGCGCGCGGGCGCATATGTCACCGGCGCCCAGATTCCGGTCGACGGCGGGGTCGTTGGCTGCGGCTGAAATAAGCCCCCCACGCTCACGTCAGGTAAAGAAAGCTATTCGCCATGATGATCGACCTCGCCATGCTGGCGGACCGCCTCGCGATCGAGGAATGCCTCTATCTTTACGCCCATCTGGTAGATTCGATGCAGTTTCACCGTATTGCTGAGGAAGTATTCACGGAGGATGGATCGATCGACTTTGGCAGCGCGCGTTCCGTGGGACGGGAAGCCATCCATGCCCAGTGCATGGGTTATCAGGGCGCTCTAATGGGCTGTTCGCACAACATCACCAATGTGGTGATAGAGGTGAATGGCGACGAAGCGCGCGCAGCCAGCCGAGTCATGGCCTGGCAGTGGTTCGATATCCCCGGTGCCGATCCGCTGCGCCCGACGGACCTTCTGGCCGTGGGCGGCTATGAGGACAGGCTGCGGCGCACGGCCCAGGGATGGCGGATATATGAGCGGCGGGGGATCAATTTCGGCACTGGCATCGGCGCCGGATCCGTACCCGATCCCATGCGTGCCATCTTTCAGGCGATGCAGGGCCGCACGCCTGGCTGGCCCGCCTGACCGAGGGCGGGCGCCAAGGCCCGCCCATCATATCGTCAGAGTTTCCAGCCCCCGCCCGCGACGATCACCTCGCCGGTGATATAATCGGCTTCGGGCAGGCAGAGCAGGTAGACGGCGCCGGCGGCTTCTTCCGGCGTGCCGGCACGGCCCAGCGGAATGCCCTTTTCCATGGCTTCCAATATTTCGTCGCTGACGCCGGCCTTGATGTCCCGACCCTTGACGCTGATGGTCGTGCTGCCCGCCTCGCCCGCGGTCATGCGCGTCATGATGGCGCCGAAAGCCACCGCGTTGACGGTGACATTATGTCGCCCCCATTCCTTCATCACCGTCTTGGTGAGACCGACGATCCCCGCCTTGCCCGCCGCATAGCCCGACTGACCGGCATTGCCGCCAAGACCCGCCACGGACGATATATTGATGACCGTGCGGCGTGTGGGACGACCATGTTCGGCAGCCTCCTTCTTCGCCGTGGCGGCGATTACCGGTTGCGCGGCGCGCAATATACGGAAAGGGGCATTGAGATGAACGTCGAGCATGGCCATCCACTGCTCGTCGCTCGTCTTTTGAAGAACCGAGTCCCAGGCATAGCCCGCATTGTTCACGATGATGTCGATCGTGCCGAAATGCGCGACCGCCGCTCCTACAAATTTGTCGCCGAAATCGGCATCCGTCACGTCGCCCACGCACACCACGGCGCGGACGCCAAGGCTTTCGATTTCACTCGCCGTCGCCTTTGCCACATCCTCGTCCAGGTCGTTCACCACGACATGGGCGCCGGCGCTTGCCAGTTTCAGCGCGATAGCCTTCCCAATGCCCCGTCCTGAGCCGGACACCAGTGCGACCTTGCCATCCAATATATTCACTTCAATACGTCCCGTTCTTCCTTGAAACCACCGATGCGGGCCTCGCCGCCATCGATGACGATGCTATTCCTGTCAGGCACGCTAGCCCGAAACGATACGGCGTCGCCCCGGCGCCAGATTTCCGTCCGAACCGTTTCACCCGGCCAGACCGGCGCGGTGAAACGCACCCGCATGTCGGTCAACAAACCCGGATCGCCGCCGCAGCACAGATGGATCAACGCGCGCCCAACCAGACCCATGGTGGCAAGGCCATGCAGTATCGGCCGATCGAAACCCGCCGCCTGCGCCGTGCCTTGATCGATATGCAGGGGGTTGCGGTCGCCGGTCAGGCGATAGAGCATCGCCTGATTGGAAGCCGTCGGAAGGTCAAGACAGGCGTCCGCGGGCGCATCCGGCATGACGACCGGCGCCGGTCCGTCCAGATCACGCGGCCCGCCAAAACCACCCGCTCCTCGCAAGACCCACACTTCCTCCATCTCGGCGATCAGCCGGTGCGTCGGCGTGGTGATCACGCGTTTTGCCCGCACAAGGGCGGGCTTGCCTACCCCCTTATCGGCGAGACCGACAATCTCGATCCGGCCGTTCACCAGTTGACCCAGTTCGAGCGGCCGGAACAGTTTCAGCGTCTGTTCGCCATGCAGGATGCGCGGCCAGTCCCAGCCCAGTTCCGGCGCCATCGGCCAGAAGCCAGGTGTTCCCAGAACCAGCGCCATGGTCGGCAACACGGCCTGATCGCGTTCGAAGACCAGATGCCGTTCATCGATCGCGCCCAGCCCAGCGCCGACACCCAGCGCGTAGAGAATAGCGGATCGCGGATCGCAAACATCCTGTGCTTCCGGCACCCGGAAGCCGCGCAATCGTTCGACATCAAGCATTCGACCCACCCCCGGTTTTGCGGTCAGGACAGCTTACGCTCGTCCAGGCCCAGTCCGCGACCGATGATTTCGCGCATGATTTCCGAGGTTCCGGCGAAGATGCGGCTGATGCGGGCGTCAGTATACATGCGGCTGATGCGATATTCTTCCATATAGCCCGCCCCGCCATGAAGCTGGACGCATTCGTCCATCACCCGGCCTTCCAGTTCGCTGGTCAGCAGTTTGGCCGCCGACGCGTCTTCTGCGGTCAACTCGCCCGCGTTGAGCAGCATCACGCACTGGTCGACATAGGTCTGAAGCGCGTCCAGTTCGGCCCGCATCGAAGCCATCTTGAACCGCGTATTCTGGAACGCGCCAATCGGCTTTCCGAAGGCCCGGCGTTCCTTCACATAGTCGAGCGTGATGTCGAATGCGGTCTGCGCCGTCGCCATGAAGCCGATGGCCGCGACCAGCCGCTCCTGCGCCAGGAAGCGGGCGAGATATTTGAAGCCTTGGGCCGGATCGCCCAGCACATTCCCCTTCGGCACCCTGACATCGTTGAAGAAGAGCTCGGCCGTGTCCTGCGCCTTGAGCCCCATCTTCGCCAGCTTGCGCCCGCGTTCAAACCCTTCCATGCCGCGTTCGACGACCATAAGGCCCAGACCGTGGCGGCTATTGGGGTCGGTCCGCGCGGCCACGACGACCAGATCGGCCAAAATGCCATTGGAAATATAGGTCTTGGCGCCGTTCAACAGCCAATGGTCGCCCTTGTCCACCGCGCTGGTGCGCATACCCGCCAGGTCGCTGCCGGTGGACGGTTCCGTCATCGCGACGGCCAGAATCTTCTCGCCGCTGACGATGCCTGGCATCCAGCGGTCCTTCTGTTCGTCGGTGCCGAGCTTGGCGATATAGGGCGCGACCAGATCATTATGCAGGTTGATGTAGAAGCCTATGTCGCCGTGGCGCATATTCTCCTCGATGATGATCTGCTCGAAGCGGAAATCGTCGATCCCCGCCCCGCCATATTTCTCGTCCGCCCAGGTGCACAGCAAGCCCTGCTCGCCCGCCTTCAGGAACAGCTCACGGTCGACCATGCCCTGCTCGCGAAAACGTTCGGCGTGAGCGCCCACCTCCGTCGTCATGAACTTGACGACGGAGTCGCGGAACTGCTCATGCTCCTGCTCGAAAATCAGGCGCTTCATGCCGGCATTGGCTCCTTGACCCTGGTTTCGCTCGCGGGCGTGTAGAAATCCTCACCCTTTGCCGCCTTGTCGCGCAGCCATGCGGACGGCAGGAAGCGCGGGCCATAAAGCTGGGCGAGCCTATCGGATTCCTCAACGAACTTCTTAATGCCGATCGTGTCAATGTAGCTGATCGTCCCGCCGGTCCAGGCCGGGAAACCCCAGCCGTAGATCGCACCCAGATCGGCGTCCTGCGGAGTTTCCAGCACATTTTCCTCCAGGCAGCGGGCGGTTTCCATCGCCTGCGCATAGAGATAGCGCTTCTTCAGTTCCTCGACATCCCAGTCCTGCTTGACCGGGAAATGATCGGCCAGGCCCTTCCACAGATGCTTCTTGCCGCCTTCGGGATAATCATAGAACGCCCCGCCGGTCTTCCGGCCGGACCGGCCGATCTCGTCCTTCATCCGCCGCATGACGGCAGTGCCTGCGGGTGGCGTATATTTATCGCCTTCCTCGGCGATCGCCTGGTCGACGATCTTGAGCGGCAGGTCGAGCGTCAGTTCGTCCAGCAGCGCCAGCGGCCCGACCGGCATGCCGACAGCCTTGGCCGCGTTTTCGATCACCGCGGGGGGAACGCCCTCCGCCAGCATCGCCGCGCCTTCGTGGATCAGCATCTGGAACACGCGGCTGGTGTAGAAGCCACGGCTGTCGTTGACGACGATCGGCGTCTTGCGCAACTGCGCGATGAAGTCGAGGCCCTTGGCCAGCGTCTCCTTGCTGGTCTGCTTGCCCATGATGACCTCGACCAGCCCCATGCGGTCGACCGGCGAAAAGAAGTGCAGGCCGATGAACTGGTCCGGGCTCCGCGACGCCTGGGCGAGCTGCGAGATCGGCAGGGTCGAGGTGTTGGACGCGAAAATGGCCTGTGCCGGCAGCACCGCTTCGGCCTTCTTCGTGGTTTCGGCCTTGATCGCCGTATCCTCGAACACCGCTTCGACCACCATGTCGCAGCCATCGAGCAGCGCGAAGTCGTCGGTCGGGGTGATGCGGGCGAGCACGGCGTCCGCCTTGTCCTGCGTCAGCTTGCCCTTTTCGACCAGCTTGCCCAGCACCTTGGCCGAATAGTCCTTGCCCTTCTGCGCGGTCGCGGTGTCGCGGTCGATCAGAACGACGTCGATACCCGCATTGGCGGACACGAACGCAATGCCCGCGCCCATCATGCCCGCGCCCAGCACGCCCACTTTCTTCGCTTCAAACTTCGGGAAGCCTTCGGGACGACGCGCGCCCTTTTCGGCCGCCTGCTTCGAAATGAAGGTGGTGCGGATGATGTTGCGCGCGACCGGATCGGTCAGCAGCTTGGCGAAATATTTCCCCTCCACCGCCAGCGCCTTGTCAAAGGGCAACTGCAAGCCGTGGAACACCGAGTTCAGGATCGCGGCGGGCGCAGGTTGATTGTAACCCCCCTTGGCCAGGCCACCTGTATACATCATGTAGGCGGCCGAATCCTCAGGGACGGTCATGCCCTTCTTCTGCGGCGGCGTCCAACCCTTGACATCCCAGGGCTTGACCGGATCCGGCCCGGTCGCAAGCCACGCCTTGGCCGCGTCGATCAGCTTGTCCGCCGGGACGACCTCGTCCACGATCTTGAGCTTGAGCGCTTCCTGCGGCCCCACCGAGCGGCCCGACAGCAGCAGGTCCAGCGCGATCTTCATGCCTGCGATAATGCCCAACCGCACGGTGCCGCCCGATCCGGGCAGCAGACCGACATTGACTTCGGGCAAACCGACCTGCGCCTTGGCATCATCCGCCAGGATGCGCCGGTGGCACGCCAGCGCCAGCTCGAAACCCCCGCCCAGCGCCAGGCCGTTGATCGCCGCCACCCAGGGCTTGCCCGATTGTTCGATGGCACGATGCATGTCGGTGGCGCGCTTCGAAAAGGCATAGGCTTCCTGCGGCGTCAGCGTGCCGAACCCGTTCACCAGCTGCTTGAGGTCCGCACCGGCCATGAACGTCTTCTTGGCCGACGTCAGGATGACGCCCTTGATGCTTTCGTCCACGACAATCTGCTTCGTCGCCGCTTCCATGCCGGCGATGAAAGCGTCGTTGACGACGTTCATCGAGCCTTCGGCGTCGAGGGTCAGGATCGCAAAGCCGTCCTCGGCCTTTTCCAGTCGCATAGTCTTCATGGGATGTCCCGCTCTAAAGTTCTGTTCGCGCTCAAACGCGCTCGATGATGGCAGCCGTGCCCAGGCCGTTGGCCGCGCACAGGGTGATAAGGCCGGTCTCCGCGTCGCGCCGCTCCAGCTCGTCCAGCACGGTGCCCAGGATCATCGCGCCGGTCGCGCCCAGCGGATGACCCATCGCGATCGCCCCGCCATTGACGTTGATCTTGTCGTCGGGGACATTCAGCTCCCGCTGGAAGCGCATCACCACGCTGGCGAAGGCTTCGTTCAGTTCCCAGAGATCAATATCCTTCTCGGTCATGCCGGCCGCCTTGAGCGCCTTGCGAGAGACCGCCGCCGGCGCCGTCAACATGATCGTCGGCTCAGACCCGATATTGGCGTAGGACCGGATGCGACCGCGCGGCTTGAGGCCTGCCTTTTCCCCAAATTCCTTCGACCCGACAAGAACCAGTCCGGCGCCGTCGACGATACCGGAGCTGTTGCCGCCATGATGGACATAGTTCAGCTCTTCAATTTCGGGATATTTAGCCTTCACCACTGCCTCGAACCCGGCCTTGCCGAACCCTTCGAAAGCGGGCTTGAGCTTGGCGAGGCTTTCCAGCGTGGTGCCGGGCCGCATATGCTCATCATGATCGAGCACCACGTCGCCCAGGACATCCTTGATCGGCACGATCGAGTTTTTGAAATAGCCGTTTTCCCAGGCATGGGCAGCCTTGCGCTGGCTCTCGACGGCGAAATTGTCGACATCCTCGCGCGTGTAGCCGTCCAGGGTAGCGATCAGGTCGGCGCCGATGCCCTGCGGGGCGTAATAATTGCTGAAGGCGACCGACGGATCCGACGTCCACGCGCCCGAGTCATACCCCATGACCGTGCGGCTCATCGACTCGACGCCACCGCCGATGCCGGCCTGGATCATGCCCGAATGAACCTGCGCCGCGATCAGGCTGACGGCGTCCAGGCCGGTGGCGCAGAAGCGATGGATTTGCTGGCCCGCGACCGTCTGGGCATAGCCGGCCTGCAACACCGCCGCGCGCGCCAGCACGCCGCCCTGTTCACCGACGGGCTGGGCCATGCCGATGATCACATCGTCGAGCAGTCCAGTGTCGAGATCATTGCGGCTCTGGAGCGCCTTCAACAGCTGCGTCGCCATTTCGACAGAGGTGATCTCGTGCAGCGCGCCATCGGGGCGGCCCTTCCCGCGCGGCGTCCGGACATGATCGTAGACATAGGCTTCCATCGTGAATTCCCGCACAGTGATACAAAATCTCTGCCCTTGCTCTTGGACCCGGAAGGCAAAGCTGCACCTATCCAACGAAAGGCGCAGGCAGAGGCGATGGCTGCAATCTGATCATCATCGATAGCTGACCGGCATTTTAGGAGCGGACATCCGTGGTCACACAAGGCGAAGATTGCGCCCCATTCCGTATTTCTGCAACCACTCTGGGCGATCTGCTTCTCAAAGGGTGGGACAAGGCATCCGACAAGGAAGCATTGGTATTTCCGGGAGAACGCAAGACATATGGTGATGTCGTGCAGAGCGTCCTGAAGCGCGCACGCGGCCTGAAGGCGCTGGGCATCCGGCGCGGCGACCATGTCGGCATCCTGTTGCCGTCCAGCATCGAATTTGTCGAAACCCTGTTCGCCAACGCGATGTGCGGCGCCGTGTCAGTGCTGATGAACGCACGGTACAAGGCGCCCGAGATGGCCTATGTCGCGCACAATGCCGATCTGGCGGCGATCATCACCAATGATATGATCAGCGAGCATATCGATTTCGGTCGGCGGCTGGTTGAGGCTTTCCCCGACCTGCCCGATGCCGCCGACTCCTCCTCACTCACGCTTGCGGGCGCGCCGCTGCTCAAGCGGATCGTGATGCTGGGTGGCCGTTCGGTCCCCGGTTTCGTCGATCAGGCAACCTTCGATGCGGCGGTGCAGGAAGTGGAGGAAGCAGAGGTACATGCATCCCGTCTGACCGTCAGAGTCCGCGACACCGCGATGATCCTGTATACGTCAGGGACGTCGGCCAACCCGAAGGGGTGCCTGCTCAGCCATGAGGCCGTCACTCGGGAGGCATCGAATCTCGCTCGCTATCGCTGGTCCTTCCAGCCCGACGAGCGCGCCTGGTCGCCGCTGCCTTTATTCCATATCGCTGCGATGCTCTGCATGCTGGGCGCGATCGACGTGGGCGGCACCTTCATCGGCCAGCCGCATTTCGATGCCGGGGAGAGTCTGCGGCAGATCGAGGATGAACGGGTGACGATGATGTTCCTGCCCTTCGTCACTTTCCATCAGGCCATGATCACCCATCCCGACTGGGCCAAGACCGACATGTCGTCGGTGCGCCTGCAAAATAGCTGCTTCGCCTTCATGCCTGATCGCGTAGGCCAGGCCTATCGGGAGAAAGCCCCAAACATGCTCCAAGTGGGCACCATGGGCATGACCGAGGCAACCGGCATCGTCACCACGGGCGGCTATGCGATGGACCCGGAAATGGGCTTCAAGAAACTCGGTTTCCCCCTTGCGGGCATAGAGATGAAGATCGTCGATCCCGAAACCGGCGAGGAAAAGGGCGTGGACGAACGCGGCGAAATCCTCATTCGCGGCTACAATCTGTTCGACGGCTATTACAAGGACCCGCAGAAGACCGCAGAGGCGCTCGATGCCGATGGCTGGTATCATAGCGCCGATATCGGCTCGATCGACGAACATGGCCACGTCATGTTCCACGGCCGGTTCAAGGATATGCTGAAAGTGGGCGGGGAAAATGTCGCGGCGGCCGAGGTCGAAGCGGTGCTGGCCACCCATCCGGCGGTTCGTCTCGCGCAGGTCGTCGGGCTGCCTGACGAGCGGCTGGCGGAAATCCCCGCGGCCTACATCGAACGCGAAGGCGATGTGGAGGTCGAGGCGGAGGAACTCATCGCCTATACCCGGCAGCGCCTCGCTTCCTTCAAGGTTCCGCGGCATATCCGATTCATCGACGAATGGCCGATGTCGGCATCGAAAATCCAGAAGTTCAAGCTGCGCGGCGCGTTGATGGACGAACTGGGCCTGAAGGACTGAAACACGGCGCATCGACGCCATGAAAGTGTAGGGAGAGTGACATGCGGGTGATCATCACGGGTGCTGCAAGCGGCATCGGCAGAGCATGCGCCGAACTGCTGGCGGCCGGGTCGATGATTCCGGGTGAACACCGGATGCTGCTCGCGGATCGCGATGCCGCCAATCTGCAGGTGGTGGCCGATGCGGTCGGCCCCGCCGCCGCGACCTGCGTGGTTGATCTGGCCGAACCGGATTGCGGCGACCGGATTGTCGCGGCGGCGCTCGCGCATATGGATGGGATCGACGCCGTCATCAGCAATGCCGGCATCATCATGGGCGGCGCGCTGGTTGAACTGCCGATCAGCGATTTCGATCGCATCTTCGCCATCAACACCCGCTCGTCCTGGCTGTTGGGCAAGGCGGCCCATCCTCACCTGAAAGAGAGCAAGGGCGCCTTCGTCGCGACCGCGTCCATGTCGGCCACCCAGCCTACGCCCGCGCTTGGCTTTTATTCCTCCAGCAAGGCCGCCTTGCTGATGATGATACGCCAGCTCAGCATCGAATGGGGTCCGGACGGTATCCGATGCAATACGGTGTCGCCCGGCCCCACCTACACGCCGATGACCGCTGCGGGATATGAAGATCCGTCGCGGCGCGACCAGCGGGAAGCCAATATTCCCCTGCGCAAACTCGGCGTGGCCGAGGATGTCGCGCAGGCGATCCTGTTTCTGATCGGCCCTCATGCAAGCCACATCAGCGGTGTCGACCTGCTGGTTGATGGCGGTATGAGCAACATGCTGATGCCCGCCAGCGGCGGTGGCACCGGTCAGAGCCGGCAGAGCTGATATGGGATCAGAGGGCCCGATCCGCGCCAGCCGCCCATTCGATATCGGTCCCGCCCCGCGCATTCTGCGGGTCGATCAGCAGCCGCGCCGTCGCCATCAAATGGTCCGTCAGCAGCGCCTCGGCGCGGTCGGCGTCCCGCGCGAGCGCCGCGTCGACGATCTGCGCATGTTCATGAACCAAATCCCGGTCGCCATGGGCCAAAGGCACGGTGAGATAGCGATAGCGTTCCGACTGGGCATAGAGCCAGTCGCGCATCTTGAGCAACCATGGACTGTCGCACGCGGCGACCAGGGCGTGGTGGAAGGCCGCATGGGCGTCGGCATAATCCTCGTTCAGACGGGCCGCCTCTCGCGGGTCGCGGGTCGGGGTCTTGCTCAACCTATGGGCTGCGCTGACGATCGAGGCTTCCCAGTCCAGGCTTCCCTTCTCGATGGCGCGCCGGAGGCATTGCCCCTCAATATCGCTGCGGACCCTGACCAGATCCGTCAGATCGCCGATCGATATCGGCGTCACCCGAAATCCCCGCGCATCGTCCTGCGTCACAAAGCCCTCGGACGTGAGCCGCGACAGGGCTTCGCGCACCGCCCCGAGACTGAAGCCCTGCGTTTCGGTGATATCCTTGATGTTGATTTTGGCGCCGGGCACCAGCCGACAGGTCAGGAGATCGTCGCGCAATTGCCGGTAGGCGCGTTCGGTCAGGCTCAGCTTTTTGGTCATCGCAAGAGCTATATCAGCTTCGTCACCCATGGCAATTCGACAGGATGTATTTTATATCTTGAAATATATTTCATTCAATTCCATGCCTGCGGTTCGGTGGGTTGGACAGATTCTCAGGAGGTTTGCATATGCGGTTGGCCAAGGTGACACAGAACGGCGCGGTCGGTCTGGCAGTGGACACGGGCGCGGGCGTCAAGGCGCTGTTCGGCGACGCTGCACTCTATGATCTGGATGCGCTGATCGCCAGCGGCGGCAGCGCCCTGACGGATGCCGGCGCGAAAGTCAGCGCAGAGGGCGAGGAAGTTCAGGTTGAAGACCTCACTTTCCTGCCGCCCCTCGTCAAGGCGCCCAAGATCCTTTGCCTGGGTCTCAACTACAAGGATCACGCGGCCGAAGGCGGATTCACCGTGCCCGAATTCCCGACGGTATTCGGCCGTTTCAATTCGAGCCTGATCGGCCATGGCGCACCGATCATCAAACCGCCCTGTTCCGATCAACTCGATTATGAGGCGGAAATGGTCGCGGTCGTCGGCAAGGGCGGCAAGGATATCAGCAAGGACGACGCGCTGTCGCATATCGTCGCCTATTCGGTGTTCAACGACGGTTCGATCCGCGACTATCAGCTCAAGACGCCGCAGTGGACGGTCGGCAAGAATTTCGACGATACCGGCGCCTTCGGTCCCTGGCTGGTAACGGCCGACGAGCTGCCTGCGGGCGGCGCCGGGCTCAAGATCGAAACCCGCCTCAACGGCCAGGTGGTGCAGAGCGCGAACACATCCGACATGGTGTTCGATGTCGTCGACACGGTCGCCCTCCTGTCCACCTGCTTCACGCTGGAAGCGGGCGACGTTCTGGTCATGGGAACCCCGTCGGGCATCGGCCTTGCCCGCAAGCCTCCGCTGTTCATGAAGGATGGCGATGTGTGCGAAGTGGAAATCGAAAAGATCGGCCTGTTGGTGAACCCCATCAAGGCAGCATGATCGAAAGGCCGGCGCCGTCCTGTCGGCGCCCGGCCAGCCAAGGAGCGAAGGATGAACCAGAACAGCCCGTCGGGACGCCGCGCCAATAGTTTGGGCGTCCATTCCATCGATCATTTCGCGGTCGAAGTGCCCGATCTGGAAGCCGCGCGGACATTCTACACGCTCTTCGGACTTGACGTCCGCGAGCGGGATGACACGCTGGAATTATATGCGTTCGGCAATCCGCATCGCTGGGCCGTGCTGAGCCAGGGCGGCGACGCCAAGCGGCTGCGCTATCTGAGCTTCGGCATCTATCCGGACGAAGCGGACGCCTTTGCCGCTCATCTCGACGGCTGCGGCGTCACACGGATCGATCCGCCCGAAGGCGCGGAAGCCGACGGCATCTGGTTCGCAGGCTTCGATGGCCTGCCGATCAACGTCCGCGTCGCAGACAAGGCGACGCCATCGGAAAAGAGCCATTTCACTTTCGTCAGCGCGGCGCCGGGCCAATCCGGCGCGATCCCTAACAGCAAAGCGCCCAAGGTTCACCCCCGCCGCCTTTCGCATTTCGCCATCTTCGCGACCGACGTGAATGCCGCGATCGACTTCTATGAGAAGACGCTCGGCCTGCGCCTGTCCGACAAGAGCGAGCCGGCCGTCGCCTTCCTGCACGGCCCCCATGGCAGCGATCATCACCTGCTGGCCCTCGTCCTGTCCGATCGGCGGGGCATGCATCACAATAGCTGGGACGTCGGGTCGGTGATGGAAGTGGGCCTGGGCGGCGCGACCATGGCCCGGGCCGGCTATGGCCCCAACTGGGGCGTGGGCCAGCATGTATTGGGCGCCAATTATTTCTATTATGTGCGCGATCCTTGGGGCAGTTTCAGCGAATATTCGGCCGATATTGACTTCATCCCGCATGACGTCGACTGGCCGGCCGCCAACCATGCGCCAGAGGACAGCATGTTCCTGTGGGGACCCGATCCATTCCCCGAATTCATCCAGAACACTGAACCGGCGGAGGCCTGATCGTCATGACCACATTCGTACTTCTTCACGGCGGCGGCATGGGCGGCTGGACATGGAAATATGTCCGTGAAATTCTGGAGGCCGGGGCCACAAGGTCTACACGCCGACCTTCACCGGCTTTGGCGAGCGCGAGCATCTGATCGGCCGCGATGTGGGCAATGCGACTCATGTGCGCGATATCGTGAATGTCTTCAAATATGAGGATCTGCGCGACGTCGTGCTGGTCGCGCACAGCTATGCGGGCACGGTCGCGCCCGGCGTGATCGCGGAGGTGGGCGACCGCATCGCATCCATAATCTATCTTGACGCCATCGTGCCCCGGTCGGGGGAACGGATCGGATCCCTCATGGGCTATGTCCCGGAAGACCAGCTCGCCGCGCTGGATGCGATGCTCGAAGCAGGCGAAGGCCCGGTAGGATCGGGCGTGCATGAAATGCAGCGGGCGGCGGCCAAGGAGCATCCCCATCTCATGGACCCGGCGCGGGAGAAATGGCTGCTCGACAATTTGTCGGACCAGCCGATGAAGGCGACCGCCTGCGTCATTCCCGTTGGCGCCGAGGCGATCGACCGGCCCGTCGACTATATCGCGGCGGCCGTCACGGTGATGACGGCGATGCACGACCGGGCGCGCGAACTGGGCTGGACCATCCATGACCATCCGGGCGATCACGCCCTGCTGGTGGGCGATCCGGAGGGAACGACCGACCTCATTCTGAAGATTTCCGGCGCGGGAGCTCCGGCATGAATGCCGCCGAGCTGTTCTCGGTACAGGACCGCGTCGCCGTCGTTACCGGCGGGTCGACCGGCATCGGCCGCCATATCGCGACCGGCCTGGCTGCGGCGGGCGCCACAGTCTATATCTGTGCCCGGACGCAGGCCAAGGTGACGGCGGCCGCGGCGGAAATTTCTGCTACGACTGGCGGCCGCTGTACCGGCCTGGTCGCAGATCTTTCGACACTTGCTGGGATCGAGGCTCTGGTCGCGGCGGTGTCCACCCAAGAACAGGCCGTGCATGTCCTGGTGAACAACGCCGGGACCATGGCCGACGCGCCCATCGACGATTATGGCGAGGATGAATGGGATCCGGTGATCGACCTGAACCTGAAGGCTCCTTTCTTCACGCTTCGAAAATTCCTGCCCCTGCTTCGCGCAGGCGGCACGGCGGAGCGCCCTGCATCGATCATCAACATCGGGTCGGTCGGCGCGCTCAAGGTCGGCCCCAAGGAAAATTACGCCTATCAGGCTTCGAAGAGCGCCATCCACTGGATGGCGAAAGGCCTCGCCAAGCGGCTGGGCCGCGACAACATCACCGTCAACGTCATCGCACCCGGATTCTTCGAATCGGAGATGACCGTCATTACCTCCAGCGAGATGCGCACGATGGTGGAATCGATGGTGCCCCGCGGCCGCGTCGGTACGCCAGAGGATCTGGCGGGCGCAGCCATCTATCTCGCCTCGCGGGCGGGCGCCTATGTCACCGGATCGGTCATCCCTGTCGAGGGAGGATTGTCGATCTGATATGACCCAACTTCATTTCGTCGCCGTTGGCGGCACAATGCGCGCCTATTCCTCCACCGAGCGGGCGCTTCGCAAGGCGCTCGCCATCGCGGAGGAACGCGGCGCACGCACGACGCTGCTTGCAGGAGCGGACATCGACTTCCCGTCTTATGCGCCCGAAAATCCGGATCGTCCGGATGCGGCACGACACTATGTCGACATCCTGCGGTCGGCGGATGCCGTGATCATCGGCTCACCAGGCTATCATGGTGCGATCTCCGGCTTTGTGAAGAATGCGCTCGATTATGTCGAGGATATGAGCCGGGACGAGCGTTGCTATTTCGATGGTCTTCCCGTGGGCTGCGTGGCAACAGCGGCCGGCTGGCAGGCCGCGGTCGCCACGCTCCAGCAACTGCGGGTCATTACCCATGCGCTGCGAGGCTGGCCGACGCCACTGGGCATCGCCATCAACACCATCGGCGGCGAAGGTGATCCAATCGAAAACGCGCCTATCCCCGACCAGTTGAGGATGATGGTGGACCAATTGTTCAGCTTCTGCCGACGGCCTGCCCTATAGTTGGATAGGTTCGCAATGCGTCTGCCCGGCGCTTAATCGCAGTACCACTAACGGGAACGACGATGGATTTTTCACTCACCGAGGAACAGCAGGCGTTCAGGGACATTGTCCGCCGCTGGGTCGATGCGGAAGCGCCCAAGGACTGGATGCGCGCGCTGGAAGCCGACGAAGAAAATTATCCCTATGCGCTGTGGGACAAGATCGCCGAGCAGGGATTTTTCGGCATCGGGATTCCCGAGGAATATGACGGCCTGGGCGGCGACGTCATGATGCAAATGATCTTCGCCCGCGAATTCGCGCGGACGGCCGGCGGCCTGCTGTGGGTTTGGGGCCTCACCTCCTTCGGCGGGGCGAAGACGATCGGCGCGGTCGGCACGGAGGAGCAGAAGAATCGCTGGCTGCGCCCCATGGCGCAGGGCAAGCTGCGCGTCTCGCTGTCGATGACCGAACCCGACGGCGGCACCGACGTTCTGGGCGCGATGAAGACCCATGCCGAAAAGGTCGACGGCGGCTGGAAGCTGAACGGCGCCAAGATGTGGACCACGGGGGCCAAAGCCGCCGACAGGCTGCTCGTCCTTGCCCGCACCGATAAAAATGCCGAAAAGAAGCATCATGGCCTCACCATGTTCTTCGTCGACGCCAAATCGCCCGGCATCACCGCCTCGCTCCTGCCCAAGCTGGGCATGCGCGCCATGGGATCGTGCGAGGTTCACTATGAGGATGTCTTCGTTCCCGACGAAGACGTGCTGGGTGAGCCTGGACAGGCCTGGTATGCGATGTTGCCCACACTCAATAATGAGCGGATCATGGTCGGCGCGCAATGTCTGGGCGCGATCGACGGTGTGCTGGAAGATGCGCTGGAATATATGCAGCAGCGCAAGGCGTTCGGCGGCATTATCGGCCGCTTCCAGATTTTGCAGCATTATGTCGCAGATATCGCGACGTGGCAGAAGCTGACCGAGCTATTGCTTTACAATGTCGCCTGGATGCAGAGCAACGGCATGAAGTGCGGAACCGAGGCCAACATGCTCAAGATGGTCGCCACGGAAAATGCCGTGAAAGCCGCAGACCTTGGCATCCAGATATTGGGCGGCATGGGCTATTCGGCGGAAACCGACATGCAGCGTTACTGGCGCGACCATCGCATCCTGCGGATGACGCCGATCAGCAATGAAATGGTGCGCAACACGATTGCCGAGAGCCTCGGCCTACCGCGTTCTTTCTAAGGACCGACCATGAGCGATCTTGACGATCTTCCCCCTGCCCCCGCAGCCGCCGGCACCTCGCTGGACGGCGACAAGGTCTTTACCATCACGACGGAAGAGAATGCCGCGCTGTGCCGGTCGACCGGCGTCGAACCAGCCGCCGACGGCAGCGCTCATCCCATCTACTATTATATCGCCACCCAGGTCGCGATGGGCAAGACGGTGGCGGGCGTCTGCGAAGCATGTGAATTCGATGTCGAGGATGGCCCGATGATGGGCAGCAGCGGCGTACGGTTGGACGCACCGCTGAGAGTCGGCGAAAGCTACAAGGTAACGGGCGAGATACTCAGCCTGGTCCGCAAACGCAGTCGTAAGCTGGGCGTCATGGACGTGCTGACCTACCGTCTGCGCCTGCACCTGCTCGACGGAATGCAGGTGCTGGAAACAGACAATGTGTGGGTATTGCCCCGCAAGGAGTTCGCCGCATGAGCCATGCCGTCGGAGACGCGCTGCCGCCTTTCACGATCGAGAGCGTCAGCCCGGAAGCTATGAAGCAGTGGGCGGTTTTCCTGGCTGACCCCAATCCCATCCATCTCGATGTCGAGGTGGTGAAGGCGAAAGGGCTGGGCGACCGGGTCATCAACCAGGGCCCAGTCAACGTTGCATATATGATGAACATGCTCATGCGCGCCTTTCCCGGCGGACGGATCAAATCGATGGATTCGCGCTTTCTGGACAATGTCTATGGCGGGGACCGTGCGGTGGTGACGGGCAGGATCACCATGATCGAAGGCAATATCGTGACCTGCGAATTCTCGCTGGATGTCGATGGCCGCGGCACGGTCAATTCCGGCACTGCATTGGTGGAAATTTAAATAGATCAGAGGAGAATATCAATGCCTAGCGGACCTTTTGCTCATGTGTGCATGGTTGTGCGCGATCTGGACAAGGCGATTGAGGATTGGACCAAGATCCTGCGCGTGCTCGATCCTGCGTCGCTGGAAGAGCGCCTAGTCAAATATGACGAATTTTCCAGCGGCGACGACGCCGGCATGAGGTGGGCGACGTTCGTCAACAATGGCGGCACGGAAATCCAGTTCATTCAACCAGCCCCTGGCACCCCCATGGGCGATCGCCTCGAAAAGGTCGGCGAGCATGTCCATCACCTCTGCTATGCGACCGACGATGTGCCGGGCGCAATGGAAAAGTTGCGGGCCGAAGGGCTGCACCTACCCGGCGGCGGTCAGACCTTCAACGATCCGGACATGACATGGCAGAAATGGAGCTGGGTCGGCCACAAGAGTACACACGGCGCGCTGATCGAGGTCGCTTCGCCCTATGAGAGCCGCAACGACGGCAAGTGGCACCATGCACCCGGCAAATTCGCCTATAAGGGCCCCGGTGAGCATCCGTCATTCGCGGAAATCGTTCCGCCGGTCGCCGCTGAGTAATACAGGAGCCCGGTATGATTGTTCCCACGCGGATAGGCGTGCCAGGTGACGGGCTGGAGATGGTTGCGGACGCCTATGGCGACCCTGCCGCGCCACCCGTATGCTTCTTCCATGGCGGCGGCCAGAGCCGCCGTTCCTGGGCCGGGTCTGCCAAGCGGGTGGCGCGGGCCGGCTATTACGGCCTGACCTTCGATCTGCGCGGCCATGGCGAAAGCGGATGGGCCGCCGACGGCGACTATCTGCTGGAAGCCTATGGCCGCGATGTCGAGTCCATCATCCAGGCCTTCGACAGGCCGATCGCGCTGGTGGGGGCCTCGCGCGGTGGCCAATCCGCGCTGGTCGGTGGGTCTCGCCATGCCGATCTGGTGCGCCTCATCATGCTCGCCGACGTCGCGCCCTATATGGTCGATGACGGCGTTGATGACATCCGCGACTTTTTCCGCGCCAGCGACAGCGGTTTCGCGTCGCTGGAGGAAGCGGCCGACGCGCTCCAAGCCCACTTGGGCCAGCCACGCCTGCCTGACGTGTCGGGCCTGGCCAAATCGATGCGCAAAACGGATGGGCGGCTGTTCTGGCACTGGGATCCCCGCACGACAGCGCCGGAATTTCTGCATCCCCCGTCGGAAGGGGAAGCGCTCATCGCCGCAGCGCGCCGCGCGCAATCGCCTCTCGTGCTTGTGAAAGCAGAGCTGAGCGAGATCGTGTCGGATGAAAGCGTCCGGCAATTTCGTTCGCTCGCCCCGCAACTGGAGGTCGAGATCGCCCACGGCGTCGGCCATATGTTCACCGGCGACCGCAACGACGCCTTTGCCGATCGCCTGCTCCACCACCTCGCACTTCATCTGCCGCTATGACGAAAGGCGCGGCCTTCGTCGTCGGCGGAACCGGCGGCCTTGGCAGCGCGATCTGCCGACGCCTGTCGACCGAATGGGATCAACTCGCCATCGGCTATCGGTCCAGCCGTGAAAAGGCGTCGGCGGTCGCAGCGTCCCTGCCAAACGGTTCTTGCGAGACGCTGTCCGTCGCCTGCGATCTTTCCGATCGCGCCTCGATAGAGACCGGCATCCGCGAAACGGTCGAGCAATTCGGCGCCATCGGCACGATGGTCTTCGCCAGCGGGGTCGACATAGCCCAGCCCTTCGTCAGCCAGATCAGCGAGGAGCAATGGCGTGAAGTCATCGAGATCGAACTGGTCGGCTTCACCCGTATCGTGTCCGCCACCCTGCCCTATTTCCGCGCCCAGGGCTTTGGCAATTTCGTCACCGTCGTGTCGGTCGCAAACTACTGCTTCCCCCCGGCGACGCCCTGTCCTCCGTGCCCAAGGCCGGAATGGAAGCGCTGGGCCGCGCCATCGCCAAGGAGGAAGGCCGCTACGGCATCAGGGCGAACATGGTCGCTCCGGGAATCATCGACGCCGGGCTTGGCGCAGAGTTCCTCACGTCGCTCTATTCGCCGGAAATCTGGGAAACGCAGCGCAAACGCATTGCCCTGCAACGCTTCGGCAGCGGCGAGGATATTGCCGAGGCCGTAGCCTTCCTGGCTTCGGCCAAGGCGCAATATATCACTGGCCAGACCCTGATCGTCGATGGCGGCTTCAGCCTCTGATATCGGCGGCCGCGCTCAACCCAGCCGCCGCTGCGCCGCGACGCCATCGCCCCAATTGTGAATGCGCTCCCAGAAGCGGACGCGGGTCGGTGCGAAATTATGCATGTGCGCCATTTGGGGGCATATGAAGAGCTGGATGTCTTCCGCGCTCTTATAGGCCCGGGGTTCGCCCAAGGGATCGGGGACAACGTCGCGCTCGCCCATCGCGATCAGCACGGGGACGCGTACGACCGCTGCTTCGAGCGCCACCGCGCCCGGCGCGACCATGTAGACGCCACAAGGCGGCGTGGTCGCCGAACGCCATTCGGGCAACGGATCGACCAGCCCGGCGGACGCCATCATGTCGAGCGTGACGATGTCCGCAGGCTCATCATTATGATGGAAGGACCATTGGAAGGGATGCTCGCCTGCCCTTGCCGCCGCCTGGAGCGCTTCGGCGTCGCCCAGCTTCACGCCCGGCGCTTGCGCCAGCGCGGCCGCGTTCAGGACATGCGGCGCATCGAGCGATGAACGGCGCGAAATCCACGGCCACGAGGCCGGCGGCTGGCCCGGCCGGGTCGGCACGACAGTATGGACGCCGCTATAGCCCAGCACGCCGATGCCGTGGAATGTCTGGTGATTGCCCTGCGCGACAACCGTGAAGCATCCGCCCATCGACTGGCCGATGCCAAGGCATGTGGCGTCGACGATCGGGTCCAGTCCATCGACGAGCGTGCCCGCTTCCAGCCGGGCCATGACCTGGCGCACCATCGCGTCATTGGCCGCCGCCACATTATCGAGATTGAGGGCATTGCCTTCCGGGATAGTGGACTCGCCAAATCCCAGATGATCGCAGGCGATGAAAATCCACCCGCGATCGCAATGGAAACCCGCCTCCCCGCCGCCCGATCCATCCGGCATGTCGAAGCTGTAATAGCGCCGGCAATAGCCACCGCCGGGGAAAGCGAAGCAGACGGTCGTGGGATTGGCCAGTGCCGTCATATCCGGAAGATGAACCGTGATCGCCACATGGGCGGTCATGCCCAGGGCTGCCGCCTCGCTGACATCGATCTTCAGTTCGACCGAGCGCTTCATGCCCTTGCTCATCCTTGCATGCCAAACACCGACGTCCTCCTTTGCCGAACCGGCGCGCCCTCGCCGCGCCGGTTCGGCCTGTCGATCACTTATAGGGGTCGACGGGCTGGGGAACGTCGATGACTTCCAGATCCTTCAGCATCGTCAGCACGTCGGAGATCGAATAGATGTGATCGATCTTGTCGCCCCGGAAACGCAGCCACGAGAACCACAGGACGTTGAGGTCGTTCCCGGTGGGCTGGACGCCCATATAGGGGCCGCCGGTATGCTTGCCATGATGATGGCACAGCACGCAGATCTCGTCCTCGCCGCGTCCCCACGCCTTCAGCGTGCGATAGATGCTGGGCGGGAAGGTCTTGTAGAGACCCTGCGGCGAGGTCTTCCACACATGATAGGTGCCAAGGTCGGGTCGGTTCGGGTTGTCGTAGGTCATCGTGTCGGTATTGAAAAATGCGTCCATTCCATCCCAATCGCCGCGATTGATGACCTCATGCAGGTCCATCCAGTGATTGACCATGAACGCCTGCCGCTCGGTCAGCCCGGCTGTGATGTCTGCCCGCTTCTCCTTGGACAGGACGAAATCGGCTTCCGTGAAGGGGGCGAGGCCCATAATAGTCTCCTTGATCAAAAAACGGTCCGCGGGATCGATCCCGAGGGCTGTGGTTTCTTCCCCTTAGCCACCGCACTCGGCACCTACCTAATGGAAGGCGGCGAACCTCCTCCCCTGTGCAAGCAGCGATTCTATAGAATGACGTGAGACGGAGGAGAGGCCATGACACTGACCCTGCAGGAGATGTCGGACCGGTTCGAAATTCAGGACCTGATCGTAGGCTATTGCTATGCGGTGGATACGCGCGACTGGGACACGCTGGACCGCTATTTTACCGATGACGCGGTGATCGACTATTCCGAAATGGTGGGCGTCGTCGGAAGCCTTGCGGACATCAAGGCATTTCTCTCGGCAAGTCTGACGCCAATTCTCGCCTTTCAACATGCTGTGTCAACCACCCAATATCAAATCGCGGGCGACCGGGCGCAGACCAAAACCGCCTGCTACAATCCGATGACGGTCAGCAATGGCGAAACGACCGATACTTTAGTCTTCGGCCTTTGGTATCATCACGACTTCGTCCGCACCGCGCAGGGCTGGAAGATCAGCCGCCTCTACGAACAGAAATGCTATCGGATGAATGTGCCGGACTGGCTGGCGGCCCAATTGCCCGCCTGAATTCCTGCCACGCCTTTCCGGATTTCGAGGGGGAGCTCGATGCGCCGCTTTCTGAACATGCTGTTCGTTCTGCTTCTGCTACTCGCAGGTCTGTCGCTGCTCTGGCTGGGCGGCCAGCTCGCGCTGCTCGGCGGGTCGATCTGGTATTGCGTGTCCGGCCTCGTCATGACGGTCACCGCGTTTCTCGGCTGGCGCCGTTCGCCGCTCTCGATCACCCTCTATTGGGCCTTTCTCGTCGCCAATCTGGGTTGGTCGCTCTGGGAAGTCGGACTGGACGGCTGGGCGCTGGCGCCTCGCTTGGCCATGCCCGTCGCCATGGGCCTGTACATGCTCACGCCCTTTTATCGGCAGCATGTCGGTCTTGGCCGCCCCCTGCCCGGCGGCCGCGTCCTGTGGCCGGCTCTTCTCCTGCTCTTCATGGGTGGGATCGGCAGCGCTTTCTGGGCGGATCGTTCGTCCCCAGCTGCCAGCGCGCGCTGGGGAGCGGGACCGGCAAGCCCGGCCGACGGCGACTGGGTCGCCTATGGCAACGACCGGGGCGGGTCGCGCTACTCGCCATTGGCCCAGATCACGCCCGCGAATGTCGGCAATCTCGAAAGGGCATGGACCTACCACACCGGCAAGCTGACAGACGGCAAGCAGGGCACTGCCTTTCAGGTCAACCCCCTGAAGGTGGGCAACCGCCTTTTCCTGTGCGCGGGCAATAATGATGTGATCGCGCTCGATCCCGAAACGGGCCGGCAATTATGGCGGCACCAACCCAAGACCGATCTCGCCGGCGTCTATGGTCTCGTCTGCCGCGGCGTCACCTATTACCGCGTCCCGCAAGCCCATGGCTATTGCGCTGAACGCATCTACACCGCGACGCTCGACGCGCGGCTGATCGCGCTCGACGCCGCCTCCGGCGGGCTATGCCCCAGCTTCGGTAAGAGCGGCCAGGTCGATCTGAAAGCGGGACTGGGCACGGTCGACAAGGGCTATTATTTCGTGACCTCGCCCCCCACCCTCGTTCGCGGCCGCCTGGTTCTGGGCGGCTGGGTGATGGACGGTCAGAAAATCAGGGAGCCTTCCGGCGTGATCCGGGCGTTCGATGCCGTCACGGGTAAATTTTCCTGGGCCTTCGACATCGGTCGGCCCGACGATCACGGCCTGCCGCCGCCCGGCGGCGTCTTTACGCCGGGCACCCCCAATAGCTGGGCGCCGATGAGTTCGGACGACAGGCTGGGCCTCGTCTATGTGCCGACAGGAAACGCTACGCCGGATTATTTCGGCGGACATCGGACCGCGAACGACGATCGCTATTCCAGCGCCGTGCTGGCGCTCGATGCGGAGAACGGGTCGGTGCGCTGGTCCTTCCAGACGACCCATCATGACCTGTGGGACTATGACGTGCCCGCCCAGCCCACGCTGGTCGACCTGCCCGGCGGCGTGCGCGGCCTGCTCCAGCCGACCAAGCGTGGAGAAATTTTCTTCCTCGACCGGGCGACTGGCAAGCCCATTCTGCCGGTGGAGGAACGCCCCGTCCCGCAGGGCGCCGTTCCGGGCGAACGCCTTTCCAAAACCCAGCCCTATTCGGTTGGCATGCCCAGTTTCGGCGGTCCGCGCCCTACGGAAAAGGGAATGTGGGGCCTGACGCCGATCGACCAGGCGATGTGCCGCATCCGCTTCCGCCAGGCCCGTTTCGACGGGGACATGACCCCGCTGTCGACCGAACATCCAACCCTCACCTGGCCCGGCTATCTGGGCGGCATCGACTGGGGAGGCGTATCGGTCGATCCCGGGCGCGGCCTGATGATCGTCAACAACAATCAGGTCGGCAATTATAACCGCCTGATCCCTCGCGCCGTTGCGGACCGGCAGGGCATCAGGCCGATGACCGCCGCCCATATGAGCGATGTCGGCGGCCCCGTCGCCCAGATGGGCGTCGCCTATGCCGCCCATATCGCGCCGTTCCTCTCGCCGCTCGCCATTCCGTGCCAGCAGCCCCCCTATGGCCGCATCAACGCGGTCGACCTGAAAACAGGGAAGCTGGTGTGGAGCCGACTGTTCGGCACCTCGCGCGACAGTGGCCCGCTGGCCCTGCCGACCTTCGTGCCCATCCCCATGGGCGTGCCCAATATCGGCGGATCGGTCGCGACCGCGAGCGGCCTCACCTTCATCGGCGCGACCCAGGAGCATATGTTCCGCGCCTATGAAACCACCACCGGGCGGCTGCTGTGGAAGGCGCGCTTGCCGGCGGGTGGCAACGCCTCCCCCACCACCTACTGGTCAAATGCCAGCGGGCGACAGTTCGTGGTCATCGCAGCGGGCGGACACGGCGCCATGCTGTCAGGTGCGAGCGACGCGTTGATCGCCTATGCCCTGCCTAAGCCATAGCGGGGAGCGAGAAACGGGCGCCCCGGCACCAGCCAAGCAAACGCGACGAGTCGCGGGTAGATGCCGCCCAATCCTATCCTTTGGCGGGCAAGATTGGCCAAGGGGGATTTATGTTTCTTCGAGAAACAAGGGGAGAAAAACATGTCTGCACATGGCAGTCTGGTGAGACGCTTGCCCGTCGGCGCCGACGATGAACGCGCGATCAAACATGTGCTGCTGCGTTACGCCACCGGCATCGACACGCGGGACTGGCCGCTTTTCCGGACCTGCTTCGCCCAGGATTGCGAGACCGATTACGGCAGCTTCGGACATTGGCGCGGGCCGCGCGAAATCGCCGAATATATGGCCGAAGCGCACCGCCACATGGGGCCGACGCTGCACCGCATCACCAATATCGTGATAGAGAAGCGCGACGACCAGGTGCACGCGCGCAGCTATGTCGACGCAATCCTGCCGGAGGCGGCCCAAGGCGGCGTCACCCATCGCGCGGCCGGCTATTATGACGATTGCCTGGTCCGCACATCGGACGGCTGGAAGATTTCCCGTCGGAAATTCACCATGGTCAAGGCAGGGCTGGATGACTGAACTCAACCGTCAGGTTCTGCTGACGTCGCGTCCGGCGGGAATCGCGCAGGCCGAAAATTTCGCGATCGGGCATGCGCCGATCCAACAGCCCGCGCCGGGCCAGATCCTGGTGCGCAATCATTATCTCTCGATCGAACCCGCCATGCGCGGCTGGATCGCCGATGCAGGCAATTACGCCGCGCCCGTCGCCATCGGGTCGGTCATGCGCAGCCTCGCCTCGGGCGAGGTCGTGGCCTCCGCACATCCCGACTATACTGTCGGTGAGCATGTATCCGGCTGGTTCGGCTGGCAGGACTATGCCTGCGTCGCAGCCGATCAGGTCGTGCAGCGCACCACCGCGGCCGAGATGCGGGCATCGCTCGGCATTCTGGGCATCAACGGCATGACGGCCTATCTCGCGCTCACACTCGTCGGCCAGCCCCGCGCGGGCGAGACCATCGCGGTATCGACGGCGGCCGGCGCCGTCGGTTCGGCCGTCGGCCAGATCGCCCGCATCCTGGGTTGCCGCACGATCGGAATCGCGGGCGGGCCGACCAAGGTGCGGCGCTGCGTGGAGGAATATGGCTATGACCACGCCGTCGATTATCATGCCGGGAATGTGGAGGCAGCGATCGCCGAGCACGCGCCGGAGGGCATCGACATCTATTTCGACAATGTCGCAGGGGCGATCAGCGATTCGGTTCTGCCGCATCTGGCCCAACGCGCGCGCGTCATAGTGTGCGGAACGGCATCGATCGACCGCTGGGATCCATGGCCGATGGGGCCGCGCGTCGAACGGCATCTGCTGGTCAAGCGCGCCCGCATGGAGGGCTTCGTCATCTTCGACCATCTCGATCGTTATGCCGAAGCGACGGCCCAATTGCGGACATGGATCTCGCAGGGCCGCCTCACATGGCGCGAGGACATATTGGAGGGGATCGAGGCCTGCCCGGCCGCGCTGGCCGGTCTTTATCGCGGCGAAAACGACGGCAAGCGGCTCGTCCGTCTCGTCTGATCTGGGAAGAGGACACCACGTCATGGAGAATCTGGAAGGGCAAATCGCCATCGTCACCGGCGCATCGTCGGGCATCGGCGCGGCCAGCGCCCGTGCGCTTGCTGAAGCGGGCGCAACCCTGGTGCTGGTCGCACGCCGCGCCGATCGCCTCACCGCACTGGCCGATGAACTGGGCCGTGGCAGCACGGCGTACGCAGCCGATATGGCGGATCCGGACGCGCCGCAAAGGCTGCACGATTTCGTCTTGGGTCGATTCAGCCGGGCCGACATATTGGTCAACAATGCCGGTATGCTGCATGCCGCGCCGATCGACGCATTCGACCTCGACCAGCTCCGCCCCATGATCGCGATCAACTATGAGGCAGTGGTGCGCGCCAGCACCCTTTTCGCGCGGACAATGAAGGCGGCCGGCAAAGGCCAGATCATCAACATATCCAGCATCGGGGCGAACATCACCGCACCCGGCGTGGGCGTCTATGGCGGCCTCAAGCGCGCGCTGGAGGCCTTTACCGACTGTCTTCGCGTCGAGCTTGCCGGATCGGGCGTCAAGGTAGGGATCGTCGCGCCGGGCACGACCAGCACCGAGATTTTCGAGGATATGAAGGCCAGGGGGCAGCCGTCCTGGGACAGCTTCATCCCGCCGATGCAACCCCGCGACATTGCCGAAGCCGTCGCCGTCATTGCGCAACAGTCCGAACGCACCAACATCGCGCGCATTCAGGTCTATGCCGCAGCGGACAGCCATTGACGCCCCGGCCCGTGCCGGAGCGTCCTGCCATCAGTCAAGCGTGGCGTAGGCGTCCAGCCGGAACGGATTGACCGCGCCGCCATCGCGCATTTTCGCCACCCATTGCGCGTCCATCAGGAGGGCGCGGCCGACCGCAATCAGGTCGAATTCGCCGCGCGCCATCCTGTCGGCCACCAGCGCCAGATTGTCGGTCATGACGGTCGGCTGCGCGAAGGAGGATTGCAGATCCTTGCTGAGGCCCACGCCGCCGACCGCGATGGTCGGCTTGCCAGTCAGCTTCCTGATCCAACCCGCCAGCCCCATGTCGGAACCCTCGAAGGCCGGCGCCGTGAAAATGCGGGTGCTGGCGTCGAATATATCCACCCCCGCCTCGACGAGCGGGGCGAGCATCGCTTCCAGTTCCGCAGGCGTCTCAGCATTTCGGGCGTCATAATCCTGGAGCTTCCACTGGGAAAAGCGGAAGATGACCGGAAAGTCCGGGGCGGTCACGGCCCGGATCGCCCGCACCAGTTCGACCGCAAAGCGCGCGCGCTCAGCGATCCCGCCGCCCCAGCGGTCTTCCCGCACATTGGTATGGCGCCACAGGAAACTGTCGATCAGATAGCCATGCGCGCCATGCAGGGCCGCGCCGTCGAAACCCACCGCCTTCGCGTTGGCCGCACTGCGGGCGAAGGCGGCGATCAGGTCGCCGATCTCGCTGTCGGTCAGCGGGGCGGTGGGCACGCGCACCTGTTCCAGATAGTCGGGAGAGACCATCGCCTTGTCGGTCGGCCCCCAAATACCCGAGGGGCGCGCCGAGGGCGCGTCGGGATGATAGCCTGTGCCCGGCACGCGTATGACGCCCTGATGCCACAACTGAGGGATGATGAGGCCGCCCGCCGCATGCACGCCGTCCACGATGGTGCGCCAGCGCGCGAGCGCTTCGTCGCCATGCAGGACGGGCGAAGCGCCACCCCCCATGGTTTCACGTCCCACGGCGGCGGGATGATCCACGCCCACCCCTTCGGTAATGATCAGGCCTACATCGGCTTCGGCCCGTCGTCGATAATAGCCCGCCACGCCGTCCGAGGGGATGCCGCCCGGCGAGAAATTGCGCGTCATCGGCGCCATCACGAACCGGTTGCGCAGGTGCAGCGAGCCCATCGTGAACGGTGTGTATAAAATCTCGGCCTGCCCCATCAAAGCGATCCTCTCCTCTGCCTGTCAAAAGACCGTGCATCCGCGGATGGGCCCCGAAAACCTATCCTCTGACAGGACATCCGCGCCCAATACCCGAGCATGCTCGGGTCGACTCAGGCGGCTTTGACGGCAAGGGCGGACTGCGGACAGGCCTCCGCGCCTTCCCGGGCCTGCTCCTCTAGTCCTTCAGGAACGATTTCGTCGTCGACATACACGATGCCATTGGCGTCAAGCTTGTACACTTGGGGGCAAATTTCGGCGCACACGCCATAACCGCAGCATGCCGCCTTATCGATTGCCACTTTCAGTTTCTGGCTCATCCTGCCTCTCCTTCTTGGCCGAACATTACACCTTGAACAGATTTAGTTCAATATGTATAACACGACTCAATCAAGGAAATCCTCCAGGAGAGCAACATGCTGCACAATGCCGGGCTGACGCTGAGCGACGGAACAACGCTTGACGATCTCATCAACCGCGACATGAACGAGGTGTCGCTAAGGGTGATGAATGACAAGGAGCTGTACGAGCTGGAGATGGAGCGGGTTTTCGCCCGCACCTGGCTGCTCCTTGGCCATGAGTCGGAAATTCCCAAGGCCGGCGACTATGTCATGCGCGACATGGCCGAAGACAATGTGATCGTCTCGCGCGACCGCAGTGGCGAAATCCACGTCATGCTGAACGTCTGCCCCCATCGCGGCATGAAGGTCTGCACGGCCGAAGCGGGCAATGCCCACGCCCATCGCTGCATTTACCATGGCTGGGCCTTCCGCGCGGACGGCAGCTTCATCGGCGCGCCGATCGAAAAGGAGCAGATGCACGGCAACAAGCGGTCCAAGGACGAACTGGGACTGAAGAAGGCCCGCGTCCATCTCTATGGCGGCCTGATCTTCGCCACCTGGAACAAGGATCTGTCGTTCGAGGATTATCTGGGCGACGCCAAATTCTACCTTGATCAGCTTTTCTGCCGTACGGACAACGGCCTTGAGATGCTTGGCCCGCCGCAGCGTTTCGTGCTGCCGTGCAACTGGAAGATTCCCGGCGAACAGTCCGGATCGGACGGCTTCCATACCCTGACCCTGCATCGTTCGCTGATGGAAGGCGGCATCATGGGCGGCACGGCCGAGTCGATCTATGACACCGCGCCGGGCATGTATGGCGTCGACCTTTCGGTGCCGCAGGGCCATACGCTGCGTTGCCTGGAGGCGGCCCAGACCTTCAAGATGTTCGCCGACGTCAGCTTCGAAGGCAAGTCGACCGAGGAGCGGCTCCACCTGCTGCCGCCGCCGGGCATCACCAAGGAATTGATCCCGCAGCTGTTCAAGAATCTGTCGGAGGATCAGGTCAAGCAGTTGGCCAACATCCCACCCCAGGTGGGCGGCATGTTCCCGAACATTCTGATCGCCTTCATCTTCGCCCCCCGCACGGATGGCGGCGCGTCGGGCGCCCTGTCGCTGCACACCTATGTGCCCAAGGGGCCGGACAAGGTGGAGTTCGTGAATTTCATCTTCGCGGAAAAGGACGCACCGGAAGACGTGAAGCGCGACATGCTCCAGAACGCCATCTGGTCGACCGGCACATCGGGCACGATCGAGCAGGACGATGCCGACACCTGGCCGCAGATCATGCGCAACTCGCGTGGTCATATGAGCAAGACCGTCACGCTCAAATATCAGGCGTTGCACGGCCATGAGCGTCCCGAAGGCTGGGTCGGCGGCGGCGATCTCTATCCCGGCTTCACCAAGGACGACACGCAGTGGGCCTGGTGGATGGCCTATTATAATCTGATGGCCGAAGCGTGAGCCGTCGCGACGAGAGAGGACAGATATCATGGTGAACTACGCGACCGCCGCCATCGACAAGACCAGCGTGCTGCGCGGTCTTGTCTCCACCAAGCGGGTGCCGCTCGGGTCGGAAGTCTATAACCGCCTGCTCGAAACCCTCTATGACGAAGCCGCCGCGCTCGACGAACGCCGGTTCGACGACTGGGTGGCGTATCTCGAGCAGGATCTGAGCTATACCGCGCCCCTTCGCCTCACCCGCAACGGCCCGAACAAGGACCGCGACGTGGTGCGCACGATGAAGCATTTCGACGAGAATTACGGCTCCATCCTGATGCGGACCGGTCGCCTGGCGAAGAGCGCCTGGGCCGAAGATCCACCATCGCGCACGCGCCGCTTCGTCACCAATGTCCGCGTCGCCGAGAGCGAAACGGCTGGCGAGTACGAGGTGGTGAGCTACCTCTATGTCGAGCGCAGCCGCCTGGACAATCCGGATAACGAGACGATCAGCGCCGAACGCCGCGACATCTGGCGGCTGGTCGACGGTGCTTACAAGCTGGCCAGCCGTGAAATCATCGTCGACCAGTCGACGCTGGGCATGTCCAACTTCGCCATCTTCCTTTGACCGGAGCGGCTTAGGTGACGGGAACCCCGCATATCGTGGTCGTCGGCAGCGGCCTTGCCGGTTATGGCGTTCTGCGTGAGCTTCGTAAGCTCGCGCCGGACGCCCGGCTGACGCTGGTCACGCAGGATGACGGGCATTTCTACTCCAAGCCCGCTTTGTCGACCGCATTCGCCAAGGGCAAGGTCGCCGATACGCTGATCACCACGCCGGCGGAAAAGATGGTCGCGCAGTTGAAGCTCGACCTTCGGGCCGGCCGTATCGTTGAAGCGATCGACCGGCAGGACAAGGCCGTCCTGACGACCGGCGGGCCGATCTTCTACGATCGGCTGGTGCTGGCGCTGGGCGCCGATCCGGTTCGCCCGCCGATCGACGGGGACGCCGCGCACCGCGCGCTTGCGGTCAACAATCTCGACAATTATCGCGAATTTCGCGAAAGATTGCCGGACGGCGCGCGCGTGCTGGTGATGGGCGGTGGCCTCGTCGGCACCGAATTTGCCAACGACCTTTCCGCGAGCGGCTATCAGCCGGTGGTCGTCGACATGCTCGGCCATCCTCTCGCCCAACTCGTGCCGCCGGGGGTTGGTCAGATGATCCGCGACGCCCTGTCCGAAAAGGGCGTGGAATGGCATCTGGGCCGCAAGGTTCTGGCCATCCACAAGGGCGAAAAGGGGATCAGGGCTGAACTGGACGACGGCCTGGTGATCGAGGCGGCGGCGGTCCTGTCCGCCGTCGGGTTGCGCCCACATATCGCGCTTGCGCAGGAGGCCGGGCTGGAGGTCGCGCGCGGCATCAAGGTCGATCAGACCGGCCGCACCAGCGATCCTGCCATCTATGCCATCGGCGATTGCGCCGAATATCCGCAGGGACTGGTGGCCTATGTCACCCCGATCATGGCGGCGGCCCGCGCCATCGCACCCAGTGCGTTGGGCACGCCGACGGAGATCCGCTTTCCGCCGCTGTCGGTCCAGGTCAAGACCACCGCCTATCCTGTCGTCCTGCTGCCCGCGCCTGTCGGCGTGGACGGGCAATGGCAGGAAGTCGCCAATGACGAGCGCGGGCTGAAATATCATTATATCGACGCGGAGGGAGCGATCCGCGGCTATGTTTTCACGAAAGATTATTGCCAGGACCGCATGGACATGGACCGTGCCCTGAGCGAGCAGATGACAGGAGCGGCAGCGTGACGGGATTGGTGAAGGACAAGGTCGCAATCGTCACGGGCGGCGCGAAGGGGCTGGGCTACGGGATTTCCCGCTGCCTTGCACAGGCGGGCGCGCATCTCCTGATCACCGGCCGGGATGGCGCCGCCGCTGAAACGGTCGCCGCGGACATCACGCAAAGCTTCGGCGTCCGCGCCGTCGGCATGTCCGCCGACATGGGCGTCAAGACCGAAGTAGAAGCGATGATCGAGCGCGCCGTCGGCGAATTTGGCGGGCTGGACATATTGGTCAACAATGCGTCGCAGCTTTCGCCGAACGTCCTCCTCGAACAGAAGACGGACGAGATGCTCCAGCGGACGCTGGAGATCGGCACCTGGGGCAGTTGGTGGGCCATGCGCGCCGCCTTCCCGCATATGAAAGCGCGCGGCGGCGGTTCAATCATCAACTTCTATTCGATCGACGCCCAGACCGGCGCCTGGCTCCACGCCGACTATAATATGAACAAGGGTGCGATCCTGGGGCTTACCCGGACCGCCGCGGTCGAATGGGGCCGCTTCAACATCCGCACCAACGCCATCGCGCCGACCGGCATGGGGCAGGTGTTCGCAGACCTGGCGCAAAACGTCCCCGGCTTCCTTGAGATGGCGACCGCCAGCAACCCGCTCAAACGCGCGGGCGATCCCGAAAAGGACATCGGCCCCGTCGTCCTGTTCCTGGCGTCCGAGATGTCGCGCTTCGTCAATGGCGAGCTGATCAATGTGGATGGCGGCCAGCATCTGCCGGGCTATGTCAGCGTTCCGCACAACCTCGCCGAGATGGAAGCACAAACATGAAATTGATGCCGCACAACGACTGGAGTGAAATCGTCGCGACGGATCAGTCCGGCAGCATCCAGAAGATCATGGACGGCACGTTGCGCGCGATCAACTCCATCGGCGCGCGGCGCCTGTCGATGAGCGACATCAGCGAAAGCAGCGGCGTTTCGCGCGGCACGCTCTACCGTTATTTCGCATCCAAGGAAGAAGTGCTGGCGGCCTTTAGCGAATATGTTTGCAGCAGCTTTGAAAAAGGCATTGTGGAATCGGGGGAAGGCATCGCCGAACCGATCGAGCGCTTTCGCGCGGTGATGCGCTTTTACGGCCGCTTTACGATCGAGCGTTCGCCCGAAGGCATTTTCGAGGTCGAACCTGCCTTCCATCTCAATTTCCTGCGCAGTCATTTCGGCCGCCACAAGGCCGCCGTCCAGCGTGCGCTAGCGCCCGTCTTCGACCATTTCGACAGCCTGATCGGCCAGCGGGTCAACCGGGACGCCTTCTGCGACACCATGGTCCGCCTGCAACTGAGCACGCTCATCATTCCCGCCACCCCGGATTGGCTGGCCATCTGGAACAGCGCCCCCGATCGATTGTGCGACTGGGCATTGCAGATCGCCGGACACCATAGCGAACATGAGAAAGGATGAACTGATGGCTACTGCCCCCAAGGTGGATAATGAGATCCAGTGCGGTTTTGCCGAAAAGGCTGTCGCTGACGCGATGGTGGAAAAGGCGCGCAGCTTGCGCGCTTTCCTGCAGGGCGAAGCGCCCGAGGGCGAAAAGCGGCGCAGCCCCACGCCCGCCGTCGACAAGATGCTCAAGGAAGAGGGATTCCTGCGCATGCTGCTGCCGCAACGGCTGGGCGGCATGGGCCTTTCCCCGACAGATTTCTGCCGGGTGCAGATGGAAATCGCCAAGGGCGATCCGGCGATCAGCTGGGTGATCCAGATCATCAACGGCACAAGCTGGATCACCAGCCTTGCGCCCGACGGCGTGCAGGACGCTGTGTTCGGCGACGGTCCCCAGCCGGTCTGTGGCGCCTACAACCCGCCGGGCAAGGCCCGCAAGGTTGACGGCGGCTGGATCATCAACGGCTCATGGCCCTATATGTCCGGGTCGCGGCAGTCGAAATGGGCGCAGCAGGGCGTCGTGCTGGAGGGGTATGACGGCCCGGTCGTTCCGGGCATCAGCATGTGCTATCTGCCGATGGACAGCATGACCATCCAGGACACATGGTTCGTTTCGGGCATGCAGGGGACCGGCTCCGACACGGCGGTCGCCAAGGATGTATTCATTCCCGAAGCCCAGATGGTGCTGATGGATGAACGCGCCGGCCAGATCGACCGGACCAAGCGCCATTTCGGCGCGCCCTCCGATCTGCTGCCCGCCGTCCCGGTCGTCCGCACCACGGGCATCGCTCAGTTGATCGGCGCGGTCGAGGCCATGTTGGAGATCGTCACCGCCGAGGCTCCCAAAAAGCCGGTGCTGACGACGATTATCGGCCCGCGCACCAAGTCAGGCGCCTATATGCGCGATCTGGGCGAAGCGGCGGCGATGATCGACACCGCAAAGCTGATCCTGTTCGACCTGACTGCCAAGCTGGATCGCGTCGGTCTGGGCGAAGAATTCACCCTGGCGGAAAAGGCGAAACAGCGCGCAGGCGGCGCGCAGATGATCGAACTGGTTCATGGCGCCAGCGAGTCGCTGATGTTCCAGGCCGGCTCCTCCGGCTTTGCGCTGGACAAGCCGATCAACCGCTACTGGCGGGACATTTCGATGGCGCTGCGGCACATCCAGAATATCCCGACCATCGGCTATGAAATCTATGGCCGGAACCTGACCGGCGCCGATCCGATCTCTCCCCCGGGCGCCTATTGAGGTCGAAAGAAGGGTCGCCCCTTTCCCAACGGGCGACCTTCTCTTCTCCGCGGCCAGGCCGCATCCATCACTACCATAGGGGAATGCCATGCGGGCCGCCCTGATCGACAGCGATGGCGGCTTCGCGCTGGCCGATCATCCCGAACCGACCGCGCAGCCCGGCCATCGCGTCATCGACGTTGCGGCCGCCGGAATCGGGCCCACGGACCTCATGCGCGCGAAGGGCTTTTTCGGTCCCGTCGATGCGCCCTATGTGCCCGGCGGCGAGGGTGTCGGGCATCTGGATGATGGAAGCCGCGTCTACTTCGGCCATAGCAGGCCGCCCTTCGGCGCGATCGCGGAACGCACGCTTGTGGCCGAGGAGGAAATCTGGCCTGCTCCAGACGGCCTTTCCGACGACCAGCTGATCGCCCTCGCCATCTCCGGCACCGGCGCGCTGATCCCTCTGGAAGAGGCGCGGATCGCGAAGGGCGAGTCCGTCCTCATTCTCGGCGCGACCGGCCCTGTCGGGCAGATCGGCGCGCAGGTCGCCCGGCTGCTGGGCGCGGGCCGCGTCGTGGCGGCGGCGCGCGGCCGCGAACGGCTGGAGGCCATGCAGGCCGCCGGTCATGCCGATGCGATCGCCCTGTTGGGCGAGGGCGATGACGAGGCGGCGCTGAAAGCGGTCTCGGAAGGTGGCTATGACGTCGTGCTCGACATCATCTATGGTCCGCCGGCTGAAGCGGCGATGCGCGCCACGCGGCCCGGCGCGCGCATGATGAGCATTGGCGTGCAGGCCGGACCGACGGTCACGCTGTCCCTACGCGATCTCGTCTTCCGCAGCCATATCGGCGTCGGCACCGGGCAACGCCCCGCCAGCGAGCGCCGCGCCGCCTATGACCGGCTGATCGCCATGGCGATGACGCGGAGCCTGACCGTCGACACAACCCGCTACGCCTTTGCCGATGCCGCCGAGGCCTGGGCGGCGCAGGCCGGCAGTCCCCATGGCAAGATCGTCATCACCCGCTGATCCCATGGACGCGCCTGCCTTTATCGACCCTACCGTCCGCATTTTCGGCGATGTGCGGCTGGGCGACGATTGCAGCCTCTGGCCCTATGCCGTCCTCAGGTCCGAACGGGCGCATGTCTCGATCGGGCGCTGCGCCAGCGTACAGGATCATGCGATGATCCATATCGGCTGGGACGATCCCACGATCATCGGCGATTATTGCACCATCGGCCATCGCGCGGTGGTCCATGGCTGCACCATAGAGCCTGCCTGCCTGATCGGTATCGGCGCGACCATCATGGAGCGCTGCGTCGTTGGGCACGGCTCGATCGTCGCCGGACACAGTTTCCTGCCGCCCGACAGCGTGATCCCACCCCATTCGCTTGTCATGGGCACGCCCGGCCGTGTTGTCCGCCGCATCGACAAGCTGCGCGCGAACGTCGTCGATGCCTTGCTCTATCGGGACAATGGGCGCGCTTATGCCACAGGCGCCCATCGCATCTGGGAGCATGCCGACATGGCGAAGCTGGGTGGCGAAGCCGATGCCATTCTTGCACGCGAAGCTGCAGGCTGGGATAACCGGGGCATCGGCGAAGCCACCACAGGATAAGAGAGCGATCATGCCGGACACGACCGATATTGCCAGAGACGCCATGCTGGACCTGCTGTTCCGCGATGCTCGCACCCATAATCAATGGACCGCCCGGCCGGTTACGGACGAGACCGTCCGGCGCCTGTACAATCTCGCCAAATGGGGGCCGACGACGGCAAACAGCAATCCGGGCCGTTTCGTGTTCGTCCGTTCCGCCGCCGCCAAAGAACGCCTCAAACCCCATCTAAGCGCGGGCAATGTGGACAAGGTGATGCAGGCGCCCTGCACCGTGATCGTCGCGGGCGACACCCGGTTCTACGAATTTTATGACAAACTTTTCCCCTCCCGCGACATGCGCAGCACGTTCGAGGGCAAGGCAGCGCTGATTGCGGATACGGTGGCGCGCTCCTCGACGCTCCAGGGCGCCTATCTGATCATGGCGGCGCGGGCGTTAGGCCTGGATTGCGGCCCGATGTCCGGCTTCGATCAGGTCGGCACCGACGCGGAATTTTTCCCGGACGGCCGGTGGAAGAGCAATTTCCTGTGCAATATCGGCTATGGCAACCCGGACGGGCTCTTTCCCCGCAACCCCCGGCTGGATTTCGAAGAGGCCTGCCTGGACCTCTGATGCCGGGCGAGGCGTCCGCCGCAAGGCGAACGCCTCCTCCCCGTTCAGCTTGCTGGCGTCCACACCAGCGGCAGCGCGACCGGCTGGATCATCCCCAGATGGCATTCCACCTGATGGCCGGGGGCGATGCGGAAGTCGGGAATGCGGGCGAGAAACTCCTCCATCGCGATCCGCAGCTCGCGCCGCGCCAGATGCATGCCAACGCAGGTATGGATGCCGAAGCCGAAACCGACATGCCGTGGCCGCCGGTCGAGCCGAACCTCGGCAGGCGCGTCGAACTCGGCCGGATCGCGGCCGGCGAGCGTGGTTGACATCGCCACCTTGTCGCCGGGCATGAAGCGGATGCCGGCCACTTCGGTTTCCTTCTTGCAGGTTCTGAAGGTGGTCACCGCGCCATAAGCCCGCATCAGCTCATCTATGGCGTGCGGGATTTCCGACGGATTGGCCCGCAGATGGGCCTGATCCTCCGGATGGCTGCCCAGATGCCGGAAGTGTAGGCCCATATTGGTCGAAACCGTGTCCAGCCCGCCAATGAACAGATTGAACATGAAGCCCAGCAGTTCGTCGTCGGTCAGCGCCCGACCATCGATCCGCCCCTGCACGCCGAAGCTGATGAGATCATTGCGCGGATTGGCCCGCCTGTCCTCAATCTCTCCGCCCAGATAGGCAAGCACGCTACGCGTCGCCTCCGCGATCTTGGACAGGTCGTGATTGTGGAGCAGGTTCATTTCCCACTCCATGAACTCGCTCATCCGATCGTGCGGCAGGCCCATCAGTTCCATGAACACCTTGATGGGGAATTCAAAGGCAAAATCGCCCATGAACTCGCACTGGCCGCGCGGGGCGAAGGCGTCGATATATTCCACCGCATAGTGCCGGATCTTGTCTTCCAGCGCCGCCATCGCCTTGGGCGTGAAGGCCGGGTTGACCATCTGGCGAAAAGGCCCGTGGGCAGGCGGATCAAGTTCCGCTGGCGAGTTGATCCAGTTCCCCCCCACCAGCTTCGAGTAAGGCGAAAAGTCGGTCGAGGAGAAATGATCGGTGTCGAGATATATCTCGCGCAAATGCGCCATGCGCCGCGGCACCCAGGCGGGCGTGCCCCCCGGATAGGCGTGGGCGGCATAGATGATGTCGGGCCCCTCATGCACCTGCATCGCCAGATCGTCGAACGGATCCTCTGTCGTCGTCATGCCGAAGATGAAGGGGAAATCCCGGCTCACCAGTTCGGGCGGAACATGATCGGGGATCGGTTGCTCGGGAAACATCATCGCACTTGCTCTCCTTGTCGTCTTTGCCGGAAATTTCGGGCGGACATTGGGCCGCCCGCCACCCGCAAGGCACCTGTCCTTCAGAAGGATCGCGGCAGCCCCAGGCTTTCCGCGATGCCGTTGCGCACCATTTCGTTGGTGATGGGACCGATGCGCCACAGGCGGCTGTCTCGCCAGTAACGCTGCATGTCGGTCTCCGCCGAATAGCCCATGCCGCCCAATATCTGGATGCCCATGTCCGCTGCGGCATTGGCGTTTTCGGACGCCATGAGCTTCAGCATATTGGCCTCGACGCCGACATTCTCGCCCCGGCTCTGCTTGTCGGCGCAATAATGCAGCATCAGTTCGGTCGTCTTCTGCATGGTCGCGATGTCGGCGACATAATGTTGCAAGCTCTGGAACCGGCCGATGATCCCGCCAAAGGCCTTGCGCTGTTTCATATAGTCGAGCGCGTCTTCCAGCACGCCATCGATGACGCCCAGGCAGAAGGCGCCGACCATGATGCGCTCGTTGTTGAGCGTGGGCAGCAGCATGTACCAGGCCTTGTCGGGTTCACCCAGAACATGCTCTTCCGCGACAAACGCGTCCTCGAAGTGAACGGAGCAGCTGCCCATCGATCGCATACCCAGCTTGGCCAGCGGCGTGATCGTCACGCCCGGCGTCTTCGTCGGCACCCAGAAGAGGGTCAACCCCTGATGCTTCTTCTCGACGCTCCTGCTGCTGCGCGCGATCACCAGTAGATAATCGGCGACGTGCGCGGAGGAGGACCAGATCTTCTCGCCATTGAGTTTCCACCCGCCATCGACCCGGTCCGCCGTGGTGGCCATCGCGCCGAGCAGGTCCGTGCCACCGCCCGGCTCGGTAAAGGCGATCGCGGCCTTCAGCTGGCCCGTCGCAATCAGCGGGAGATATTTCGCTTTCTGTTCGGCCGATCCGTAAAGCCCGATGGATTTGGACCCCGCAAAGCTGGTGATGCCCCATATCCACGCCAGCCCGCCGAGCGACCGGGCCAGTTCCCGCGCCAGCAGCATCTGCATGACGACATCGCCGCCCTGCCCGTCATAATCCTCCGCTATGCCGATGCCGTGGAAACCCGCTTCGGTGAACTTGTCCCACAGCGCGAAGGGATAATGATGCTCGTCCTTTTCTAGCGCGCGCGCCCAGTCCTTGGGCACTTCACTGTTCACCCATCGGCGCACCATGTCGCGGAAAGAGCGATATTCTTCGGGCAGTTCGAAATCCATTGTCAATCCTTTTGGAGTCGGTCCAGATCGGCGCCCGCCATGGCCTCGGCATCGCACAGGGCGATCAGGCGCGCCGCCATCCGGTCGAGGCAGGCCAGCACGGCATCCCGATCGCCCGCTAGAAACGCCTGTAGTATCGCCTCATGCTCGCGAAGGCCGCTTTCGCGTAGGGTCGTGATGCCATGCAGAAAAATGAAGCGAGCGATCAGCCCGCGCCGGTCCAGCGTCGACCGTAACAGTTCGCGGCTTTCCGAGGCCTTGATGAAGATCGTGTGGAAATCGAGCCCGGCCATGATCGCGGCCATATATTCGCCGCTCGCCAATGCCGCGCTATAGCGCGCGATCGCCCTTTTCAGCGCCTTGATCTCCGCTGCGCCGATGCGGGGCATGCCCCAGCCATAACCCAGCCGCCACAGTTCGGCCTGCACACGGATCAGGTCGCGGGTCACGTCAGGGTCGATCGGCGTCGCCCGCTTCAACCGGTGGGTTTCGACTTCCACCAGCCCTTCGGACGCCAATGTGCCCAGCGCTTCCCTGACCGGCGTCGCGCTGACATTCAAATCCTGCGCCAGCGCCGTTTCCCGCAGCAGCGCGCCGGGCGGAATGACACCCGCCACGATCCTTGATCGCAACACCGCCGCTACGGCCTGGCGCCGCGTCGCCGGGGATTGCAAAATCTCGGGCGACGCAAGCCGGTCAAGGGCCGATGCCCAATAGTCCATGGAGGCTGTATCCTGCGATTCCATATTCTATAGAATGCAGCACGGGGACACGGTCCGTTCCTCTCCAAGGATAGGGTGTCGGGACAGCGAACCGCTATAGGGCCACTGCATGAAATGCCCGAAATGCAAAACGCCGCAGAACGGTTATGGCGGGTGGTGCCGCGCTTGCGGCCATGCTGGCGGCAATGTTCGCCGGGCGATGCTGTGGACTTTGATACCCACATCGATGATCGCGGCCCTATTGCTCGCGCGGATCGGCTATGCCGAAATCACGCGGCAGGGCAGCAGCCGCAACAGCTACAGTAACGCCATCGAAACCCAGAATGCGAGCGGCCGCAGCGCTGCCTTTGCCAAGCTCATGCATGATGCAGGGCAGACATGTTCGCGCACGTCCAAATCCCTGTTCAGGGGAGATATCGGCCCCAACGCGGCCTGGGCGCTGCGCTGCGAAGATAGCGGCGACTGGCTGGTCCTGATCGCGTCCAACGGCGCGACGCGCATCGCGAGCTGCGGTCCGCTGAACAAGGCCGGCACGCCCTGCTGGACCCAGCTCTAGCGCCTCGGCCTTTTCTGGAGTCGATGCTCTCTGGTTGCAGTCCGGGTCGGCCGGTCAGCCAAGCCCCTCCCCGCTCCGCCACCAGCCAAGGCCGGGCGCGGCCCGCATCATCATATCCCATGCCAGCACGCTCGCCGCTGCGATGGCGGCTGGTTCCGCTCCCAGACCGGCGAAGGTGCGTTCGACCATCTCGTCGATATAGGCGCGGGGCTCGACCGACCGGAGCATCAGGCGCCGCCGCGCCTCGATGGTCATGCCGACGATCAGGTCCACTGCCACGTCGATCGACCGGAACTGCATCCGCCCGCCATCCCGCGCGGCCTTCAGCGCATCGCGCACCAGCAGGTCGAACATGCTCGCCCGCGCAAAATAATCGACATAGTCGACGCGGCAGGTAAAGCCGCCCCATCGCGGATCATGCCAGGCCCGCGCCATCGCCATCGCCGCGCCGCCGACCGCCCGGACCAGCGGGTCCGTCACATCGTCGAACAGCCTGCGGAAATCGGCGATCAGGTCCGCGGTCATCCGCTCGCCCAGTTCATTCACCGCAGCGTCGAGGGACTCGAAATATTTGTAGAAACTGCCGCGCGATACGTCCGCTGCGCGGATCACGTCTTCGATCACCAGACTACCGCTGCCCTGCCCCGGCTGATACAGGTCGAGCACGGCGTCGAGCAGCCGCTCGCGCATCCGGGCGCGCCTGATCGCAGCCGCCGCCGTGCGCGGATCGACATCAGCGGGTGCAGGCGCGGCGTCGGACATCGCCGCCCTATTGCATCGGGTGGAAATAGCGCGCAAGCAGGCTGCCATCCTCCCCGAATATATAATGTTCGATGCTGTGCACGCAGACAGGATGCCCCTCATATTCGCCTTCGTTGCGGACATATATGACCGCCTCGTTGCCGCTCACCTTCACATCCTCGACGAACAGCTTCCATCCGACATATTGCGCGCACAGAGCCTCCAGCTTGTCCCATCCTTCCTGCACCGGGCCGGTGGCCGGGTCCTGCACCTTGAATCCGCCCGGCGCGATCGCGCGGAAGGCCGCCATGAAATCGTCGATACGGCCCTCGCTGAACATCTCGGCCTGAGCCTTCAGGAATGTCGCGATTTCCTGTGCGGTCGGTTGTGTCATGATATGTGCTTCTCCTGTCATTTCGGTCTCGCCCAGGTCGGGGCCGGCGTGATATCGGGCAGCAGGGCGATATTGGATGGCAGACCGGTGATCGCCCGGCCATATAGCTCGATGGAAAGCTGTCCGTTCAACGCATTGTGACGGGTGCCGACGCTCAGGTCGCGCCAGATCCGCTGCAAGGGGTTGGAAAGGGCGAAGGCGCCCGGCCCGGCGACATCCATCAACCGGTTGCCCGCCGCGCGCAGCAATTCCATCGCATAGCCGCAATCGGCCTGGATCCGCGCCTTGTCGAAGCCGGTGAGCCCGCGGCATTGCGCCGCTTCGTCCAACATCCCGGCGGCACGGCGAACATGCAACCAGGCCGAATCGATCTCCATCGCCGCGCGGCCGGTCATGCCGACCAGAGCCTCCGAACCGCTCTGCCCGGCATAGGTCCAGCCCGCTATCTGCCGCCTGGGCATCGCCTGGGCTACGCCTTCGAGCAATGCCGTCGCCGCACCCAGCATCGGCGCGAGCACGCCCAGCGGGAATAGCGGCTCCATCGGCCATCGGTCGCGCGGCTCCAGCCCCTCCATCGCCAGGATCGCCTCGGCCGGCGGCGTGCGCGACGACCAGAGGATCAGGTTGTCCGGCACGAACAGATCCCGCGCGACGATCATGTTGCTGCCGGAACCGGCCATGCCCGCGACATGCCAATTGTCCTCGATCGAACAGGCAGGGTCGCGCAGATCCAGAAATGCCAGAGCCGGTTCAACACCCGCATCCGTTTCGATCATGACGCCGTTCAGCGCCCAATCGGCGTGCAGGCACCCCGATCCATAACCCCAGCGCCCCGACACGCGATAGCCACCCGGCACCGCAACCGCTTTGCCCGAAGGCGCGGAGGCACTGCAAAACAGTTCCTCGCCGGTCTGGAACAGCCGCTCCGTCATGGCCGGCGGCAGCGCGAACGCCGTTCCGGTAATTCCTGACAGCAGCCCATAGGACCAGGCAGTGCCGACGCAGCCTTTGGCCAGTTCGGCAACTGTCTCGATATGGGTGGTCAGCCTGTGGCCTGGCCCACCGGCGCGTTCAGGCGCCGTGATATGGAACAGGCCGGATGCGCGCAACGCCTCCATCACCGCCGGAACGATCCGCCGCTCGCGCTCGCAGGCGGCGGCATGGTTCTCCAGCAAGGGCCGCAGCGACGCGGCGACGACTACAGGGTCCGCCACGAAGGCCACGGGCCGCACGTACGCCGGACGTTCTTCCACCGTTTCAGATCGCATCAGAATCATCGCTCCTCTCCCGTTCCCCTGTATAATGACGTTATTGTCATTATACCGCAAGCGCGGTCCGACTGGTCTTGGCCGTCCCGCCATCCTGCGGACCGTTGCCTTTTCGTTTCGACGCGCCCTGCCTCCCGATAGGCTGTTGGCAGACGCTCCTCTTCTAGGGTCTGCGCAATCGCAAACCGCGCCGGTAAGGCCGGCACCAAGAGAGGACTTGCACCCGATGCGCAAAATCGACCTTCCGCCCTTTGACCGCGCTGCTTTCGCCGACAAATATGGTCCCTGGGCCATCATCGCGGGCGCGTCCGAAGGCACCGGCGCCTGCTATGCGGAACAGCTGGCCGCCATGGGCATCCATCTGGTGCTGGTCTCGCGTCGGCAGGAAGCGCTCGATGCGCTGGGTCAGCGGCTGGCAACCGAGCATGGCGTCGAATATCGTGCCATCACCGCCAACCTCACCGAACAGGGCGCCGGAAGCCGACTGGTAGAGGCGACCGCCGATCTGGACATCGGCCTCTACATTTCCAATGCCGGCGCGGACGGCGCAGGCAACAGTTTCTTCGGCGAACCCGTCGATCGTTCGCTTCGGCTGCTCACCATGAACGCGGCCAATGTGCTGGAAGCGGTGCATGGCTTTGGCAATCGCTTCCTGAAGCGCGGCAAGGGTGGCGTCGTCGTCATGTCGTCCGGCGCCGGCCTTGGCGGGCAGCCCTGGCTGGTCATGTATTCCGCGACCAAGGCGTTCGAGCTCAATTTCGTCGAATCGCTCTGGGCCGAACTGGAAGGGCAGAATGTCGATATCGTCGGCGTCGCCGCCCCGATCATGGATACGCCGACCCTGCGCCGCGCGACCGAGGGGCTCGGGATGGATTATTCCATTGCCTATGATCCGGCCGATGTCTGCGCGCTCGCCCTAGCCAGCCTGGGCAAGGAACCGTTGGTGATCGTTCCCGATGGCCCGGACGAGGAGAAAATCCCACAGATCCAGGCCGATCGCAAGACCCGCCTCGTCGCGCTGGCCGAATGGGGCAAGGCCTATACCGCCGCAGCGAACGGCTGACCGGGCAAAAAAAAGGGGAAGAGATAATGACGGATCAGGTCGACGTCGTCGTCATCGGCGCAGGACATAATGGCATGGCCGCCGCTGGATATCTGGCCAAGGCCGGCAAGAAGGTCGTCGTGGTCGAGCGTCTGGCCAAGGTCGGCGGCATGACCAGTTCGGGCTATATGATCCCCGAAGCCCCCGACCATCTGGTGACGCCCTGCGCCGTCGAGCTGCTGTTCGCCCGTAAATCGGGCATCATCGAGGATTTCGACCTGCCCAAATATGGGCTGCGCACGGTCGATCCCGATCCGACCTACGCCTATCTTCATCCCGACGGCAGCTCGATCGCGCTCTTCTACGACTATCACCGCACGGCGGAGGATATTGCCCGCATCAACCGCAATGATGGCAAGGCCTATCTGGAGTTCATGAAGACGCTGAACGTCATGATGGACATCGGTTTTCCGCTAATGATGGCGGAGCCGGGGCGGCCGGACGTGAAGAACCTGTCGAAGATGATCGGCAGCGCGGTCCGCAATGTCCGCCTGAAGGACGAGCTGGTCGCCATGTCGAAGGCGACGGCGGACCAGATCGCCTGCGAACGGTTCGAGCATCCGGCGACGATCGCCCTGCTGCTGGGCATCGCGGCGGGGGCGGGTCCGGTCGATGACGACGGCAATGCCGCCGCCTACATGATCTTCGCCGTCACCCACAAATATGGCACCGGCAAGCCGATCGGCAGCCTGCAATCCTTCTCCGACGCGCTCGCGCGCAGCATCGAGGCGTCGGGCGCAACGATCGAGCTCAATGCGCCCGTCGCGGAGATCATCGTCGATGACGGCGCGGCGAAGGGTGTGCGGCTGGAGGACGGCCGGGTCATCCGCGCGAAGATGGTCATCGCCGCCTGCGATCCCCGGACCGCCATGCGGCTCACGACGCCCGGCGGCGTTCCGCGGGCGCTGACCCAGCGGATCGAACATGCCCCCGCGAACCGCTCGAACGCGGCGCCCTTCCTTGCCAATATCGCCATGTCCGGGCCGCTCCGCCTGAAGAAGCATCAGGATTTGCGGCATGACGACGCCGATCTCAACAAGGCGGTCGGCCTGATCGGCACGCCGGAAGAAGTGCGCGAGTCCTTCGCCACGGCGCGGCGCGGCGACATCCCTCACCGGCACGCCATGTCGCTGAGCCCATTGTCCAATTCCGATCCGACGCAGGCGCCTCCCGGCGGGTCGCTCGCCTATGTCTATCTGCCGGGCGTCGCCGTGGACGCGCGGGAGGGCTGGTCGCCCGCGCTCAAAGATCGGACCATGACATCTGTCATCAGTCATCTGGGTGAATTTTACGACGGCCTGGACACGGAAGTGGGCCGCTTCGTCGAGACCGCGCGGGAGCGGGAGAAGCGGCTCAACGTCACCAATGGCTGCGTGACCCATATCGATTTCGGCGCGCTGCGTTCGGGCGTCCATCGCCCGGCCACTGGTTTCGGCGGTCCCAAGCCGCCCTTCCCTGGCTTCCTGATCGGCGGCGCCGGCGCGCATCCGGGCGGGGGCGTATCCGGCATTGCCGGGCGGATCGCGGCCAACCGCGCGCTGCGCGAACTCAAGAAGATCAAATAAGCGATGTCGAGCAAACCTAATCCTGTCGGCATCCCCGCCCATCTCGACGATGTGACGGCGCAATGGCTGACCCAGATCATGCAACCGCGCTATCCCGGCATCGTGGTCGAGGGGATGGAGGAGGTATTCCTCCGCAACAGCCACACCACCAAATATCAGGTGAAACTGACCCTCAACGACGTCGGCAAGGCGGCCGGCATCCCCGGAAATGTCTGCCTCAAGGCTAATTGGGCGCAGTTCGACAGCCAGGGCATCTGCCGCCTCGAAGCACGTTTCTATGAGGATTTCCGCCGCCACGTCGCCTTCCCCGCCCCGCGCTCCTACTTCGAGGCATGGGATCCGCGCCCCGACAGCGGCCAGGGACTGGTCGTGATGGAGGATCTGTCCATTGAGGGCGGTCATTTCGGCATCAGCACCGACCATATGGGCGTGGAGGAAGCCGCGCGCGGCGTCGCCAGCTTAGCGCGCATTCATGGCGCCTTCTGGGACAGTCCGGTCCTTCACGCGGCCGATTGGCTGCCTGTCTCCATGGCGACACCTGTGGACACGCAGCAGCTGACCATGATGTACGGCTTTGCCGAGCAAAACCATGCCAAGCCGGACTATCAGGCTTTCCTGCCGGGCTGGATCAAGGGCGATCTCTCGCGCCTGCATGGCGTCTACAACGCACTGATCGATTTCGCGCAGACCAAGGAACAGGGCCCATGGTGCCTGGTCCATGGCGACAGCCATCAGGGCAACAGCTATGTCCGCCCCGATGGCGAGCGCGTGTGGCTCGACTGGCAGCTGGTCCGCAAGGGACGGCCGATCCGCGACTTCACCTATTTCATTCTGGGAGCGCTCACGATCGAGGAGCGGCGCGCCCATGACCGCGAATTGCTGCGCCACTACCGGAACTGCCTGGTCGAAACGGGGGCGTTGGGCGTGCCGGATGACGACACGCTCTGGGAATATTATCGCCGCTGGCCGCCCTATGCGATGCAGGCGTGGATCGCGAACATGGACGAATGGGGGCAGAAGGGCATGCACATCGTCGAGCGCATCTTCGTGGCGGGCGAGGATCTGGGCACCGTCGCCGCGCTCGGCGTGCAATTTTGACGCAGGGATGACCGGATGAGCGACGCCGTCACGGCTTTCCGCGCCGATGTTCCGCAGGCGGCACTGGACGATCTGCGCCTCAGGTTGCGCCGTACGCGCTGGCCCGAGGCGGAGACGGTCAGCGACTGGGGTCAGGGCGTCCCGCTGGCGGCGCTGCGCGATCTGTGCGCCTATTGGGCGGACGGCTATGACTGGCGGCGGTGCGAAGGGGCGCTCAATGCCCTGCCCCAGTTCACCACCGCGATCGATGATCTTTCGATCCATTTCATCCATGTACGCAGTCCCCGGCCGGACGCGCTGCCGTTGATCCTGACCCATGGCTGGCCGGGATTGGTGCTGGAGTTTCTGAAGGTGCTCGGCCCGCTAACCAATCCCGCCGCCCATGGCGCGCCGGACGCGCCAGCCTTCCATGTCGTCATCCCCTCGCTGCCAGGCTACGGCTTTTCGGACAAGCCAACGGCCGCAGGCTGGGGCGTCGAGAGGATCGCGCAAAGCTGGATCCAGCTCATGCGCCGCCTCGGTTATGACCGCTTCGCCGCGCAGGGCGGCGACTGGGGCGCGGCGATCACAACCGCCATCGCCATGGCCGCGCCGCCCGAATGTATCGGTGTCCATCTCAACATGCCGCTGGTATTCCCGGAGGAAAGCGACTTTGCCGACCTGACCCCGGCCGAGGCCAAAACGGTCGAGCGGATGCAATATTATCAGGAACATGATTCCGGCTACGCCAAGCTGCAGGGCACCCGACCGCAGACGATCGGCTATGGGCTGGCGGACTCGCCCGTGGCGCAAGCCGCCTGGATTTATGAGAAGTTCCAGGCATGGACAGACAATCGGGGCGTGCCGGAGAATGCTCTGACACGGGACGAAATGCTGGACGTGATCAGCCTCTACTGGCTCACCAACAGCGGCGCGTCGTCCGCGCGGCTCTATTGGGAAAGCGCCAATGCGTTTCAGGCGCGTCAATTGGACCTGCCGGTCGGCGTCAGCATCTTCGCGCAGGAGATTTTCCGTCCATCACGGCGCTGGGCCGAACGCAGCTACCCGCGCCTCATGCATTGGAACGAGCTGGATGCCGGCGGCCATTTCGCGGCCTTCGAGCAGCCGGCGCTGTTCGTCGCAGAATTGCGGGCCTGCTTCGGCGCGATGCAAGGGTAGCGCCTGCCGCAATCCCCCTACCGCACGGCAGGCTCGATTCGTCCTCCGTCGATCAAAATCGCCTCCGCATCGGGATCGTGCCGGATGACTGCACCGATGCAAAGCGGCGGCGCGGTCCAAAAGAGAGAGGATAATGCATGAGCGAGCCTGCCATCGCCCCCCCTGCCGTCATCGATCGGCATCTTGTCCCCCGCCCCTATCCCGCCCGCACCGCGTCCCTGCCCCACGGTCGCTTCACGCCCGACGCCGCATGGCTGGGATCGTTGGTGGCCAACAAATATCCGGGCGTCGTCGCGCAATCGATGGAGGTCGTGCAGCTGTTCGACAGCCACACCACAAAATTGCGCGTCGCGGTGGACTGGAATGATGCCGGGCGGGCCGCCGGCTTGCCGCGCAATCTGTGCATCAAATCGAACTGGTCGGGCATGTTCGATGATGTCGACATCCATGCGCTCGAAGCGCGCTTCTATCATTTCCTGACGGACAAGCTCACAGCCAATACGGCCACATGCTATTATGCCGACTGGGACGATGACGGCTCGGCGCGAGGCGTTATCGTGCTGGAAGACCTTATCGACCGGGGCGGCACGTTCGGCCACTCGACCCAGCATGCCGGTGTCGACGGGGTCGCGACCGCGCTGGCGGATTTGGCAAAGCTGCATGCGGGCCTGTGGGAAAGCCCGTTGATCACGCCCGAAGCGGCGCCCTGGCTGCCGACATCCATGGCGGTGCCGGTCGATTATGATCAGGTCCGCATCATGTGGCAGTGGATCGAAGAAAATTTGAAAGACCCCAATTTCCGCGCCATCGCACCCCGACATTATCTGGACGACGCGCGCAGGGTTGAGCGCGCCTATGACCGGCTGGTCGCCTTCGAGCGCGCCTTCGACGCGCCCTATTGCATCATCCTGGGCGACTGCCATCAGGGCAACACTTACATCCTGCCCAATGGCGAGCGCATGTGGGTTGACTGGCAACTGGGCCGGCGCGGGCGGCCATGGCGCGACCTTACCTATTTCACCGTCGGATCGCTGACGATCGAGGAGCGTCGCCAAAATCATCGCGACCTGATCGCCCATTACCGCGACTGCCTGATCCAAGAGGGCGCGACCAATGTCATCGACCTAGACACCATCTGGAAGGAACAGGTCCCGCGCTGGGTGATGTACGGCATCCAGGCCTGGGTGGCGAACATGGACTATTGGGGCCAGAACGGCCTGCCGATGAACGAGCGGTTCTTCGCTGCCGGCGAAGATCTGGGCAGCTGGAAATTGTTGGGCGAATGACGATCATGCCCGTGCCGCGCTCGAACCGCGGCACGGGCATCGATTTAACGGCGGCGTTTAGGCGCTGTCAGGCGCTGCGCGGCGCCATGAAGGACGCGATGCGCGGCTGAACGCGCAAGTCGGCCGGCACATGGTCCGGCCCAATGCGCCGATCGATTTCCTCCTCAAACCAGTAAAGCGCGCGCTCCTGATAGCCGGCCCAGATCGAAGGGATCGTCCCGTTGCGCAGCGATTGCTGGATATTTTCGAACAGGCACAAATCCTCGGACAGGATATGCTCGGTCGCCGTGCGCATCCCCTGCCAGTAGAGCTTGTCCTCCTCGCTGTCTGTCGCCCATCCCATCTGGCGCACTTCCATGACAGACCGATCGGATCCCATCGGCCAAAAGCATTGCAGGTTGAACCCCACCGGATCGAGCGAGAAAAATGTGTTGGGAAAGGTCGGCAGCGCAACCGTATTTTCCAGAAATACCGGCGCGATGTCGTCCGGTTTGACCGGTGGGGTCTTGAACAGCGACTCCCCGCCCTTCTTCCGCGTTCCGAACCGCATATGACCGCCTTCATAAAGCGCGATCACGAAACTGCGCGAATCCAGATGCGGCGCCAGCGTCGTGGGATGGACCGTGTTGACATGATAGATCTCAAGGAAATTATGATAGGCGATTTTCCAGTTGCACGCCATTTCGACGAAGAAATGATCCTTCACCACCATGCGCTCCAGCGGATATCCTTCCGTCAGCGCCACGAATTCCCCTAGGAAATTCTGCAACGGCTCAGCGTCGTCCTCGAAATTGATGAAGATGAAGCCGCGATAGGTATCGCACTTCACTTCGATCAGACCGTTTTCCGCCTTGTCGAGACAAGCGAAATCATGCTGGCTGGGAACCGATTTGAGGGTGCCTTCAAGGTCGTAGCCCCAGGCGTGATAGGGGCAGATGAAGCGCATGGCGCGCCCCTGTGACTCAAGCAGAAGCGGGGAACCGCGGTGCCGGCAGGCATTGTGAAAGGCGCGGATTTGACCGTCCTTGCCGTGGGTGAGAATGACCGACCGGTCCAGGTGCTGGAACAGGCGGTAGGAACCGGGCGCGGGAAGGTCGGATGCAATGCCGGCCAGCAGCCAGGTGCGATTCCAAAGCCTGTCCTTTTCCAGCGCTTCGAAATGCGGGTCGGTGTAGCGCCCGGCTGGAATCGGAGGAAGGGCCGGAAAATCGCTGGGATGCTCGGATCGCTTCAACTGCTCGTCCATTGTCCGGTTGAGCAATTCCAACGCAGCTTCACGCATAGCTCTCTCCTGAATCAAAGCCCGCAGGCTCCTTTTCAATCAGACTGGCCACATCACAGTTCAAGGAACCTGCAATTGGATAGGGTCATCACTGTCATAGTCCCGGCAAGCTGATAGCCTTCGGTTCCGATGAGTATGCTTATGGCCTTGAAACATCCTACATCCACGGACGGAATCACCGTCGATTATATCAATCAGCTACTGGCCACGGCGGGCACGGGCGCAACCGTCACCGACATGCGCATCATCGACGCCAAAACCTATGGCGAGCAGATGGTGTCGACGGCGGGGCGCGTGGCGATTGAGGTCGACTATAGCGATGACACGGCCCCTGACCTGCCCAACCGCCTGGTGCTCAAGCTGACCCGGGCGGTCGATGAGATCATGGCCCCCTTCTACGCCAATGAAGTGGGCTTCTACCGGGGCATTCGGCCGGAACTCGCGATCGAGGCGCCGCGCTGTTTCGGTGGCGACTTCAGTGCCTCCACCACGCATTTCGGGCTGTTGCTCGAAGATCTGGGCGTGCGGGGCGCGACCTTCCCCAACACGACCATGCGGACCGGGCCGGACGATGTGCGGGCCTTGCTGGATCAGCTGGCCCGGCTGCACGCGCGCTTCTGGGAATCACCCCGCTTCGGCGCGGATCTGGCCTGGGTCGAAACCCATGTCCAAGGCGCGGTCGCAACGATGATGAACGAACTCGCGCCCGCCTATATCGCGCATGAGGTCGAGACCGAAAATTTCAAACGGGAAATGGTGCAGCGGCTCCGCACCACGCCCGACAAACTGCTTGCGGGTGTGCAAGCGGTTCAGCGACATCAATCGACCCTGCCCCAGACGCTGCTGCATGGCGACACGCATCTCGGCAACAGCTACCGCCTGCCCGACGGAACGGCAGGCCTGCTCGACTGGCAGCTCATGGTGCGCGGCTACGCGATGCACGACGTCAACTATATCGTGACCACGGGCCTTTCCATTGCGGACCGGCGGGCGCATGAGCGCGATCTTCTGGGCTATTATCTGGATCGCTTGGGGCAGGAAGGCGTCGCACGCCCTTCTGCCTTCGACGATGCCTGGGCCGAATATCGGCGAACCCTGATATGGGGCGTCTATATCGGCTGGCTGACGACCCCCGTTGTCAATTATGGCTGGGAGATCAACGTCATGAATCATCTGCGGCTGACCACCGCCTATGAGGATCTCGAAACCGCAAAGCTTGTCGACGCGCTGCTTTGACGGCGCGCTGACCGACTACAACTGATTGCTCCCCGATGCGGCGAACAGCCGCTGGAAATCGACCATCGTAGGCTGGTGGGCGGTAAAGCCGCCGTCCACCGGGATCAGCGCGCCGTTGATGAAGCGGGACTCGTCCGACGCCAGGAAGGCGACGACATGGGCGATGTCGCGCGGGCTGCCCAACTCGGGGTTGAGATGATGGTCGAGCAGCACATCCTTGACCGCTTGCGGCGTCGTTTCGACTGCCGTCTCGCTGAGGACGAAGCCGATGGCGATGACATTGGAGCGGATGCCCTGCTTGCCATATTGGGTCGCGAGGAAGCGGCTGAGGTTGATGAGCGCCGCCTTGGACGCGCCATAGGCCGTCAGCGTCATTTCCCCCAACAGGCCGAAACCGGACGCGGAATGGATGAGCGACCCGCCGCCCCCGGCGATCATAATGGGCAGCGCATGTTTGCACAGCAGCATCGGCCCTCGCGCATTGACGGCAAAGGCCCTGTCCCAGGCGCCGGTGTCGAGATGGACAACATCACGATCGAGCCCGCGCTGCTCGGTCGTCTGATAGGCGGCATTATTGTGGAGGATGTCGATCCGCCCGTGCCGGCCGGCGATCCGCGCAACCGCAGCGGAAATGCTGTCCTCGCCGGTCAGGTCGAACGTCTCCGCTTCGGCACGGAGATTCTTGCCGCGTAACGAATGCGCCGCCGCTTCCACCCGATCCGCCAATATGTCGGAAAGGATCACGGTCGCCCCCCTCTCGGCCAGCACGGTCGCCACCTCCAGGCCGATGCCCTGCGCCGCGCCCGTCACGATCGCTACGCGACCAACCAAGGATCCCACCATTTCGCTTCCTTATATCCACGTGACAAACGCTGAGCGCCAACCAGCGATACCTAACCGCCTAGGACGGATCGAAACAATAGGCGCAGATCTTGTTGCCGTCGGGGTCCAGCAGATAGGCGCCATAGGCGTGGGGCACGGCGCCGCGGGGCCCCGGCTGCCCGGCATCCTTGCCGCCCGAAGCCAGACCCGCGCGATGAAAGTCATCGACCGCGCGGCGATCCGGCGCCTTCAATCCCAAGGTCGCACCATTGCTGCATGTCGCCCGACCGTGCAGCGGGCGCAGGATCAGCAATTCGGGCAGCCGTCGCCCATAGCCGACGCCCTGATCCAGAAACGGACCGAGATTGACGATCCCCAGCGGCGCAAGCACCGCATCGTAGAAATGGGCGGACCGCTCCAGATCGTTGCTGCCAAGGCAGACATGCGTGAAGATGCCCATCCTGCCCTCTATCTGCTCAGTGCGCCCGGCTCATGCCTTCCAGCATATCGGCGACATAGGGCGTATGATGAACGATCCCGCCATCCACGCCGATCACCTGCCCGGTGATGAAGGCCGCGCTATCCGACGCCAGGAACAGCACCGCACCGGCAATATCCTCCGGCACGCTCTCGCGCGGGAGCAGGACATGCCGCTGGATCATGGCGATCTGCTCAGGGGTCATCATCTCCCGGGCCAGCGGGGAGAGCACGAGGCCCGGCGCGACCGCGTTGACCCGGACGTTAAATCGGCCGAACTGCACCGCCGCATTGCGGGTCAGCGCGTTCACGGCTGCCTTGGACGCGGAATAGGACGGATTGTTGATGTCGCCGGTCAGCGCCACCCCGGTCGAGGTGTTGATGATTGAGCCGCCGCCGCCCGCAATCATGTGTGGCGCGACCGCCTTGATCATCAGCATCGTGCCCCGCGCATTGACATGAAAGGCGCGATCCCAGGTCGCGGCGTCGAGATCGAGAAGCGAACCATCGGCCGCCATCTGCTCCAGCCGCGTGTCGGCGGCATTGTTGTGGAGGATGTCGATGCCCTGATGCTGCCGCATCACATCTGCTACCAGCGCCGTGATGCTGTCCTCCTGCGCGAGGTCGAGCGCCATCCCCTGCGCCTGCCCGCCCGACGCTTGAATAGACCGGGCGACGGCTTCTGCCCGTTCAGCCGCAATATCCGCCAGGATCACCGTCGCGCCAGCCTTTGCCAAGGCCCGTGCGCAGGCCTCCCCGATATTGGCCCCCGATCCGGTGACGATAGCGACCCGTCCCGATAAATCCGTCATGGGCATCTTCTCTCCTGTCTGTCATGGGCGCGGCACCATCGGGCTTCCGCCGCAGCGGGACGCTGCCACGGCAGGTGCCCGGCGATACCTAGACAAAGATAGGTTTGGCGGAATTGATAAACCGCGCATCTATGGCGCTCCTCAAGCGGAGAGCCCTTCATGAGCGTCACCATCTTTCAACTCGACCGGTCCCGCTCTGAACGTGCGGTCTGGCTGATGGAGGAAGTAGAGTGTCCCTATGATATTCACTTCTATGCGCGTCTGGAAACACTCGCGGCGGAGCCGGCCTACAAGGCTTTGCATCCGCTGGGTTCTTCGCCAGTGATCGAGGCCGACGGACAACGCATCGCCGAAAGCGGGGCGGTCATGGACTATCTCGCCACGACACAGGGGAACGGTGCGCTCCGCGCCAATCCCGGCGCTCCGGACTATGCTGACTATCTTTTCTGGTTCCATTTCGCCGAATCCTCCCTGATGCCTGCGCTGGTGACGGAGATCATGGCCGAACGGGCAGGCATCGCGCAGGATCATCCCTCCCGCGTCGCAGGTCGGGCTCATTCATTGCGCCTTCTGAAACTTGTCGACGACCGGCTAACGCATGCCCCCTATATGGCGGGCGACCGGTTCACGGCGGCCGACATCATGATGACCTTTCCCTTCACCACCACGCGATTGTTCATGTCCGTCGACGTGGAAGGACATAAGAGCATCGCCGCCTATGTCGGGCGGATGACGGCGCGTCCGGCCTATTGCCGGATGCGCGCCATTGTCGATCATCCCCCGATCGCCTGACAGATCAGCGCATCGCCAGCTTTTCCGCGCCGCCCGTGCGTACCCGATCTCCCATATGCGCGCGGGCGCGCTCCTCCTCCGCCAGGCCGACGGCGGTCGGATGCTGAACATCGTCCTTGGTAAGGCGGGGTGTCGCAGGATCCCATTGAGTGATGCGTATCCCATCAGGCTGGGACAGGCCGCTGGTCGCCAGCAGGGTGTCGGCGCCTCGCCACGCTTCCAGGGCCGCCGCCGGATCGTTGATTCTGTAGATCGCGACATAGCGATGGTCGGGCGTCATCGGGATCATCTGGCCAAAGGTGCGAAAGGTCAGGAAAGCAGCCGATTTGACGCCGGGTCGAGCGGCCGCTTCACGAAAATAGTTTTCCGCATAAAATCGTCTGAAATCGTCGTCGTCCGCGGGTTCAGTTCCTCCAGGATGACGCCGCCGGAATGCCCGACGTCCGGATCATTGTCCTGAAAGAGCAGCGGATAATAATGAAAGTCATAGAGCAGGCTGTCATCAATGGCGCCCGATACCTGCATCCGCGACGTCAGCGCATTGTCCAGATGCTCGCGACTGAAGCGCACCGGATCGAATACGTCGTAGAGGGCGAGATATTGCCAGTCGAAGCCGTCGGGCGGACAGGGTTGCTCTCCGGCAAGTCGGAAACGCCGTGCCGTGACCGATCCCCGGAAGCGCAGCGCATCGCGAATATGGATGTTGCTGTACTGATCCTCCATATCGGCCTCCCGGCCCGGAACGGCTTTGGTCAGCACGACCAGCACGGCATCGATCATCGCTTTTGCCTTTCCTCTCCTGATTTTTGTTCTCTCAGCCCTGCCGGACGGGCGGCACGAAAGACGTCGGCGCGCCCATCGTCGCCCGATAGGACAGGGGCTGCTTTCCGTCCGTGTCCCTGATGCCGTACCGCTCCGCCAGTTCCGCGCCGATCAGCGCCTGGCCCGAAAGGGCGGCAAGGTCCGGGTCCTGCGCCAGGCGATCCAGGACCAGGCCCGAAAATTCCGGCGTTTCCCAATGGGGCATGGCGGCGCGCAGGTCTTCGGGGATCATTTCAGGCGGCATGGCTTTCACCGCGTCGGTGAGGATGAAGCCCGGCCAGAAGGACACGACGGACACGCCGTGCGGCGCGAGATCGACCGCCATGTCGGCGGTCATCTTGTCCGTTCCCGCCTTGGCCGCGCCATAGGCCGGCCCGTGAAAATAGGATACCGCGCCATAGAAGGAAATGCTGGCGATCAGCCCCCTGCCCGCCGCCACCATCAACGGCGCCGCATGATACGCCGCGACATAGCTGGAACGCAGGCCGATGGTGATCATGTCCGCCAACCTGAGCGGCTTTTCCCAGAAGCCGCCCGGCGCGACCAGGTCGAGGCCGTAAACGGCGGCGGCATTGTTGACGAGCAGGTCCAGCCTGCCATCCGTCCGCTCGGCCAGTTGCGCGAACGCTCTTTCGACCGCATCATCATCCCGGTGCTCGCATAACAGCGGGATGCCCTTGCCGCCCGACTGTTCGATTTCTCCCACGACCGCGTCAAGCTGCGCCTCGTCGCGTCCGGTGATCGCCACCACATGACCGCGCGAAGCCAGGCCCCGCGCCATGCCGCGCCCCAGCCCGCGCGTCGCGCCTGTCACCAGTACTATCTTTTCGCTCATATCCTGCTCCTGTCCTTAATATTGACATCGCCACTAGGGACAGGGCCTGACCTGTCCCATGGCAGAGGGTGACCGCCCTTCAGTCGAAGCGCGTCGCCGGCAGGACGACATGGCGGGCGGCCTCGCCCAGCGCGGTCGGTCCGAACAGTTGCAGCCGCCGTCCCTCGATGGTCGCGAGCACAGCGATGAGCGCGGCGTCCTCCTCCGGCCCGGCTTTGAGGATATATGCTTCCAGCGCCTCGGCGGCGTCGATCCAGCGCTCGAAGCCGCGGCCGAGAAGCGCGGACACATCGGCGATGTTGCGCGCGACCATGTCCGCCCCATGATCGTCGGCGCGCTGTACCCATTCGATCAGTTCGGCGACCTGCGCCTTGTGCGTTTCCGCCGCCTCCCCCGTCACCGGCAACGTCCCGAGCGTATCGACCAGTTTGGCCAGAAGCGGCGCATTGTCGCCCGTGCGCTGTTCCAGCGGCCGCAGTTCGGGCAGCGCATCGCCGGTCAGGTGCGACAGCGCCAGCAAGATGGAGCGGCGCAGCGCGAGATCGAACATGAGATAGACCGAATGCGGATCGCCGGGGCATGGCTTGCCGACCGTCCCGGTGAACTGCATCGTGCCGAGCAGCGAGAATTGCAGAACGTGGAAAACCACCGCGTCATGATTGACCGGCTCGCCCGTCGCTTCCTCATAATAGCGGACCAGTTCCGGCAGCGGCGCACCCAGCGGCTCATAGCTGTTGCGCATCCCCATGGTGGCGATGTCGACCAGCGGATCGCCGATCATCGAAAATTCGAAATCGTAGAGCTTGGTCATCGCCCCCTGATCGACCAGATATTGGCCCGAATCGAACTGGATGAAGCTGGCGCGATCGCGGTGCCGCGGTACATTGCGGCGCAGCCAGCCGATGACGAATTCCAGCAACGGCTCGGGTCGACTCTTCGTCCGCCGATAATGCGGCATATAGGCATCCAGGCCGACCAGCGCGATCGCCTCTGCGCCCTCGGGCCGATGCACGCCCGCGGCCATGAAGGGTTCGACCGGCAACCGGTGCATCGCGGCGACGGCCTGCATATAAACGCGGCCGATAACGCTTTTCGTCGCAGCATCAAGCGCCGAAAAATCGCGCGTTCCTTCGATCGCCTCCATCACAATGCAGGGCGGATCGGCGAGATAGCCGTAGATCTCCGGCACCGGCAGCCCCTGGCCGTGCAGCACGGCGATAACATCCGCCTCGCGCTTGAGGTCAGGGAAGATCGATACGTCGCCGCCCCGATCGCCACGCAGGTGCAGGCGGCGGACCGTCCCTTCCCTTTCGACGTCGACGAACCAGGAGGGGCGCCAGCGGACGAGGCGTTCAAGCCCGACGACCTTGCCGCCGGTCAGTTGCTCGACAAAGGCGGTGATTCGGCCGACCGCGGCATCGTCATAATTGTTGAGCGGCGCGGCCGTCGTCACTGCCCACCCTCCCCGGCGGAAAAGGCCTCGGCCACGGCCCGGGTGTCCATATATTCCTTGCCGGATACGATCTGCCCGTTCCGGATGATCAGCAGATTATGATAGTCGTTGCGATAGACCCGGTCCGGAAAGACCATTTCGCCCCGCACTTCCACAGCCACCCGATCCCCCTCAGCGGTGATCGCGATCACCTCGGCCGTGCGCTTCTGCGCGCTTAGCAGTCCGCCCTTCACGCTGGCGATGAAGTCGGCCCGGCTCATGTCGCCATGACCCAATATCCACCACTGGCAATCGGGATGCTGAAGGGCCTCGATCGTCTCGACATCGCCCTCCTCCACTGCCCGCATGTAGCTGCGGGCCACTGCCTTGTTCGCTTCGATATCGCTCATCACCCTCTCCGATGCTTCTATGCCGCCGAATTCGCCGACGGTCGTCGCGGACTATTGCTCTTGTGCAGGCGCAACCGCCGTCAGGAACCCTATCCATGGGCGGGTGGCCCTGGCGCGATCGCTCCACACTCTCCGCTCGTACAAGAAAGTGGAGGGGGAGAGCGCATGACGACCAAGAGCATGACGATGAAGCTATGTACCTATATGGGCGCAATAGCCGGGACGATGATGTTTGTTGGCATATGGCCGGTCGCGCACATGTTCCCGCCGCTCGACCCGTCCATGCCGGCCGCAGAGGCGGCAGCTTATTATCGCAGCCACCAGATCGGCATATTGGCGGGGCCATCCTGATCGCCTCTTCTTCCGTGCTCTTTTTCCCCTTCCTCGCCGCGATCGCCACCTTCATGAAGAAGATCGAAGGGCCGATTGCGCCCTTGACCTGGGCCTTCGTGATGGTCGTGGCCTTCGGCTTCGTTACCCTGTTCTTCGCCGGGTTGATCTTCACGGCGGCCGCCTATCGGCTCGACCGGCCGGACGCCGTCGTCAGCGCGCTGAGCGATATCGCCTTCCTGCTGTTCGTTATGCCCGCCGTACCTGCCTTCGTGCAGAAGCTGCTGACCGGCTTTGTCATTCTGGGGGATCGCCGCGCGCAACCCATCCTGCCGCGCTGGCTAGGCTATATGAACCTGTGGACCGGCGTGCTGCTGCTGCCCGGACTGGCGATCGGCCTGTTCAAGACCGGACCTTTCGCCTGGAATGGCGCCCTGGCCTTCTGGTTGCCCGCCGTCGTGTTCGGCATCTGGTTCAACCTGATGATTGTCGCCATGCTCGGCGCGATCAAGCGCGACGCGCTGGGTGGCGAATAATGGCGGCATCGCAAGCGGTTGCCTCGTCTCCGCGCGGCCATGTGCCGGGCGAGGAAGGCGTATGGGTGTTCATCGGCGGCGACCTCATCGTCTTTGCCGTCTTCTTCGTCACCTATGCGCTCGCCCGGCAGCAGGAACTGGCGCTATTCGAAAGTGCGCAGGCGCTGCTCGACCGGCGCCTCGGCCTGCTCAACACGCTGCTGTTGTTGACCAGCAGCCTGTTCGTAGCACAGGCCGTCGCGGCCGTCCGCCGGGGCGACGGCAGGGCGCGCCGGTTGCTGCTGGGCGCGATCCTGCTCGGCAGCGGCTTCGTGATCGTCAAGGCCTTCGAATATTCGGCCAAGATCGCGCAGGGCTTCACGCTCAACAGCAACAGTTTTTCGATCTATTATTATATGTTTACCGGCATCCATCTAGTGCATGTGCTGATCGGGCTGGGCGTGCTGTGCTTCACCTTGGCGCGCTTCGACCGGGCCGGGCGGATGCAGGGGGGCGTCGCCCTGATCGAGGGGAGCGGCGCCTTCTGGCATCTGGTGGACCTGCTCTGGATCATCCTCTTCGCCCTCCTCTACCTGCTCTAGGAAAGCTGTTTCATGGCCATGATCTGGCGTAGCCGCATCACATGGGTCTGGGCGATGCTGATCGCCGCAACCTTTCTGTCATTCGAAACGATGGCGTTGGGCAATGCCTTTCTGCTTCGCTCCGTCATCCTCGTCATCGCCTTCACGAAAGTTCTGCTCGTCGGCCGCGAGTTTATGGAGTTGCGGCACGCGCCGCGCTGGCTGCTCTGGGGATTCCAGAGCTGGGCGATCCTGACCTGCCTGGTCCTGATCGCCCTGTTTCGCACCTGACGCGATCAGGCCGGCACTTCCGTCCCGCCTGCCGCGGCCTCGTCAATGCCCATCTTGCGCGTGAGGTCAGCCATATCGAGATATTCGCGCCAACGCGAAATCAGCCCGGCGTCGTCAAACTCATAGATGGCGACCATTTGGTGCGGACAGGGCCGTCCCATGATGATGGCGGTATCGGACCGCTCCTGCATCACCATCCGGTCGTTGGAGAGGATGTTCACCTCATTGCACTTGTTGTTCGTGGCGAAGGCCATTTGCCGCTCGATCTCGGCGCGCAATGCCGTCTTGCCCTTCACCACGGGACCGCCGGGAACCCAGAGCTGCCAATCGGCATCTTCCGCCATCATTGACAGGATCTTCTCGACGTCGGGCCTGCTGGCATCGCTGCCATCGCCCCAGGCATCGCAAAATTCCCGTACCTTCCGTTCCAGTTCCGCGCTCATCATCCTCTCCATTTTCTGATTTCATCCTGGCTCATTTTGCCGTTCATCCGTGGGACAAGGCCCGCGTGACGCTGATGAACGGCACGGTGCAGCTCTGACCGCCATCCACCGGATACAGCATGCCGTTGACGTAGCGGGACTCGTCGGACGCGAGGAACAGCGCCATGGCGGCAATGTCTTCCGGCTCCCCAATAAATGGCGTGTTGAGCACCTCCAGAAACAGCCGATCCATCTCGGGCGTGGACCATTGCAGCTTGGCAGGCGTCTGCGTCGGACCGGGTAGTATCGCATTGCTGCGGATGCCCCGTTTGCCGTAGGTGGCGGCGATCGCCTGCACGAACCAGTTGAGCGCAGCTTTGGACGATCCATAGCTATAGGCTGTGATATCCCCGCCCATGGAACTGCCCGATGAAGTGGAGATGATCGACCCCGCGCCGCGCTCCAGCATGTGCGGAATCGCGAGTTTGCTCGCCAGAACGGCACCCAATACATTCACCCTCAAATTGGCGAGGAAGATGTCGGGATCGAAGGCCAGGAAATCCATGTCGCGAATGGCGTGGTCCTGATTGACGTACAAGGCGTTGTTGAAGAGCACGTCGATGCGGCCGAAATCCGCGATCGTCTGGCTGACCATCTTTTCCAGATCGCCCTGTTCGCCGACATCGACGGTCATCGCGCGCGCGGATCCGCCGGCGTCGACGACGGCCTGCGCGGTTGCCTCGGCAGCTTCGGCGCGAATGTCCGCGACGATCACCGTCGCGCCTTCCCGCGCGAACATCAACGCGCTGGCGCGTCCGATGCCGCTCCCGCTGCCGGTGATGATGCAAATCTTGTTGGCAAGGCGGGTCATTCTGCTTCCTCTCGCTTGTTAATTCATGATCGGCTGCTGCACGTTGGCATCAGCGCAGATCACGCTTCCTGATCGACAGGATCAGGATAAAGGCACGGCTGCGCTGAGGATCGGCCTCGACACGGGTCGCGACCCGCTGCACCAGACTGGCCAACAACGCGTCCCGGTCGCGGGACGCATCGACCCGCGTCAGGAAGTTGGGGCCGTTGGCCGCGCCCATCATGGCTGCCCACAGCCGCCCCAGTTCGGCCGCATCGCCAGATCGCTGATAAGCATCCCAATAGGGATCAGGGGACGGGATCGCGGCGAGATGCTCCAGTTCCAGTTCGGGCACCAGGCCGGCATCGAAAGGCGCTCGTATCTGATCGAGTGAACGCCCCGCCGACGGCGCAGTCATCCTTAGCGTCTCATCGGCGCTGAGTAGTCCTTCGCCCTCCATGTCGACGATCGATTGCCAGAAATTTCCGGCCATCCATTCGAAGCCGTGGCTGTCGGGCCCCCTGCCCATGAACTGACAGATCAGGCGTCCTCCCGGCCGCAATTCGACAGCGCGCGCCTTCAGGAAGGCCAACCAATCCTTCGCCAGCACGGCCTCGACGGCGGCACGCGCCTGTGCGGACCGACTGAAAATCGCCCAGCCATGATCCGCGACATCGACCGGATTGCAGCTCATCCAGTGCAGCGCGTTGGAGGACCAGCCCAGGTCGACGCTGCCGGGCGGCAATATCGCATCGAAATAGGATCGGCCGATCGCGGATGGAAAGACACCCTGTCGGCCGTTCAGATAGCTCGCCGGATCCCGGTCCAGCAGGCCGAACAGCGAGGTGAAATCATTCGAGGGCAGATCCGTATGCACGACCTGCACCGGTCTCTGCGCGTCGTGCGCGCGAACCAGATCGATAGCTGTCGCCATCGGCGCCATCGAATTGCGTCCTTGCGACGCGCCATAATCGACAATGCTGACGGGACCGACAGAACCGACCCCAATGGCCCGCGCCGCCGCCTCCAGCAGTGGAAGCGCGGATTGCAGATTGGCCTGTTGCAGGCCCGAATGGCGGTTGTATAGCCCGTCCCCCGCCATGGCCGCGACAGCAGCGGGATCAGCCATAGAATGTCTCCGCGATGCGCTGCGTGTAGATCGCGCTTTTTTCGGGCGACAGGCCATAATGGGGGATCACCGGCGTAATCGCGTCGGCCAGGGCGGCGCGCCGCGCGACCCGGCTGCGCACCTCATCAACCGTTCCAACCACGGCGATGCTTTCCACCATCTCGTCGGAGCATGCCGCCGCCATACCCGCCATGTCGCCCTGCGCGAAGGCGGCCTGGATCGCCGATGCCTCGCGGCCGAAACCGATTTCCTCGAAATAGCGCAGATATTGGGGTGACTGGCTGTAATAGGCCACGGTCCCTCGGCAATCCTCAATCGCCTCGCGCTTGTCGTCGGAAATCGCCGTAAATATCGAAATGTTGAGCGAGAAGTCCTTGCGTGCCCGCCCGACCCGATCCAGCCCGGCCTTGATCTGGGCGGCCACTTCCCGCTCGATCCAGGCATCGTTCCACAGCGGGTGCCCGAGCAGCCCGTCGGCAATTTCCGCCGCCTGCGCGCAGGCCTTCTGGAACACCGCCGGCAGGACGATGGGAATGTCGCCGCGCACCGGCTTATGCAGCAGGCGGAAGTGCGAGAGGTCGAGGCGGTGATAGTCGCCCGCCAGTTCTGTGAGCTCCCCCGTATGCCCGCGCGCGACAATGGCGCGGATCATGCCCACGATCTCGCGCATATGGGCGAGCGGCTTGCCATAGGCGCTGCCGAACGATCCCTCGATCTGGCTCTGCGCGCTGGATCCCAGCCCCAGCACCACCCGGCCGTTGCTGATGAGGTCCAGGTCGATGGCGCTGCACGCGGTTTCCAGCGGGCTGCGCACGAACGCCAGCGCGATGCCGATCCCCAGCTTGATGCGCTGCGTGGCCGGGGCGACGGCGGCCAATGTCGTGAAGGGCGCGCCGAACATCTGGGGCGCCCACACCCCTTCCACGCCCGCCGCTTCGTAGCTCTGCGCCAGCGCCGACAGATCGGCGCCCGGCATCGGGACGATCTGCGCCCAGACAGCCTTGCGATCGGTCATCCCCATTCCCCTTCAAAAGCCGCTTGTGTCGAAATAGTCGCGCCAGGCGACGATATGGGGGCCGTCCATTTCCAGCGCGCCCATCAGCCGCAGCGAGAGCATTTCCTGCCCGTCCGGCCCGTAGAAAATATCGCTGCGCTCGGTCAGGACGACATGGCCCGCGGCCGCTGCATGATGGATCACGACCTCGCAGCGTTCGAAAGGAATCCGGCCCAGAAAGCCCTCGACGAACTGCTTCGCCTCATCGAACCCGACAGTCGTCGCCACGCCGACATTTTCCCAACGCGTATCCGCCGTAAACCGGCGCTCCATGGCGGACAGCATGTCGTCGCGCGAGCCGCCGCTTTCCCGAAAAAACGCCAATGCTTCGTCCAGTGGACCGGGCATGTCACCCCCCTGCTTCTCTGTTGCGCGGGCATCATGGCGCGGGGCGGTCCCCTTCTGCCCTGCCGAAAGATAGCCATTGGATTTTGATGGAGGGATCGGCACGCCATCGGGCGGAAAGGTCATTCTGAGAATAGTATGTCCTCCCCATAACAGTGAATCGAGCGGCCAAATATCGGGCGTCGCCTATACTTCGCGGCAAAGCTGAGAGGAGTTTTCATTGATGAGCGCCGTCGACGAACTGATAGCCCTTGCCCGATCACCGGATCCGTTCCGGAATGCCCCGGACAATCTGGCCGAACTGCAACTGGAAGCGGCGCGGGAGCGCTTCGCGGAGCGCCGCCAGCAGATCAGGGTGCTCGACAAGCGGGCGAAGGAAGCTGGCGTCGACAGCATCGACAGCCTGGCCGACCTCGTCCCGCTCCTGTTCGCCCACACCAACTATAAGAGCTATCCCGAAGCGTTCGTCGACAACGGCCAGTGGAAGCATATGAACATATGGCTCGGTACGCTGAGCAGCCATGCCACCGACAATATCGACGTTGCGGACGTGCGCGACATCGACGAATGGCTGGATCGCGCCAGGGCAGCGGGCCACCATGTCTTCGCGTCGAGTGGGACGTCGGGCAAATCCTCCTTCCTCAACCAGTCGACGCAGGACCGCGACCTGTTGCTCGCCGCTTGTCTGGCGGCGGCCGACCTGTCGACGCCGGCCTATGTCCCCGATCATAGCCGTTCGGTCTTCACCATGATGCCGCCGCGCGGCACCCACAAGATGATCGACTTCTGCAACGTCCATTTCCCGCGCTGGGCGGCGCCGGGCGAATTTCATCGCCTGAGCGACTATCCGATGCGCGCCTTCGACGCCATGCGTCCCGCGCAGCTGCGCCGCCTGCTCGCGGCCGGCAGGGTCGGTCCCGGCGAGGTCGCCGCCTACGAGGCGGAGGTCGAAGCCCGCCAGCAGGCGCGGGCAGGCGAGTTCGACGCATGGATGGACCTGCTTGTCAGCCGCCGGGATCGCCCGCTCTATATCGGCGTCATGTATGGCGTCGCCTGGCAGATCGTGCACGCCCTGCGCGCGCGCGGGATTAAGGATGGCGATTTCCACCCCGACACGCTGATGAGCTTTGGCGGCGGCACCAAGGGGGCAGCGGTCCCAGCCGACTATAAGGAACAGATTATGGGATTTTTCGGCGTCACGCCGGACCGCATAACCAGTTCCTATGCGATGGTCGAAATGAGCGGCTTCTGCGCCAAGATCCAGCCGACCGAATCCTATGCGGTGCCGCCCTGGATCATTCCCCTCATCCTCGACAAGCCGGGCGAAACGCTGCTGGGCACGACCAAGGATGCGGGCCGGGTCGAAGGCCGCATGGCGTTCTTCGACATATTGGCGGACGGCCGGTGGGGCGGCATCATCTCCGGCGACAAGGTGCAGGTGGAATTCGGGTCCGGCCTGGAAGGCGTGAAGACGCCGGTCGTCCATGCCATCGCCCGCTACGCCGATCTGGAAGAGGGGGAGGACAAGCTCAGCTGCGCTGGATCGATCGATTCCTATGTGCGCGGATCGATCACCGCACCGCAGCCGGTCGCGGCCTGAACGACAGGAGGCAGACATGCTGCATGAAATCATCGCCGACAATGATCGGCTGCTCGTTCCCCATGTGATCAAGGGCGCGGTTCAACTCGACGCCGCCGTGGAGCACCGGTCGCGGGCCAGCGGCTCGACGGTCATGACCCCGTCGATCGATCTGGACTCGCTGATCTGGCCGCGAAGTCAGCCCGGTCCCGCCTTCGACACGCCGCTTGCGGAGATCGTGGATTTTCTCGTCGAGGTCGGCAAGGCGCTCGATTTCGACCGGAATATCCATCTTCAGGAGGCCGCCGCCTATAATCTGCGCTGTAACAGCCTGGGAGCGCGCATCCTTGAGAATTGCTACCGCGACATCGCCTGGTTCTTCGCCCGCGACGCGGTCGAGGCGGAGGCTGAACAGTCGCTGGGATCGCTTGACCTGCTGGATGGATGGGGGCGACGCGACATTCAGGGCACGGCCTTCGACATCCGCGCCTTCCCGCCGCGCATGGTGCATGTTCTGGCCGGCAACGCCCCGATCGTGCCGCCGGTCACGATCGTCCGAGGGGCGATCAGCAAGGGCGTCCACCTGCTGAAAATGCCGTCCAACGACATGTTCACCGCGACCGCCCTTTTGCGGACTATGGCCGATGTCGGCCCCAACCATCCGGTGACGCGGTCCTTTTCCGCCGCTTACTGGCGCGGCGGGGATGCCAGCATCGAAAATCACATCCTGCGCTCGCAATATTTCGACAAGCTCGCCGTCTGGGGCGGCGAGGCGGCGGTGCGCCATGCCATGCAATATGCCGCGCCGGGCTTCGAGATCATGTCCTTCGATCCGAAGGTGTCCATCTCGCTGATCGGTCGCGAAGCCTTTGACGGCATCCCCCTCGCGACCGTCGCCGAAAGAAGCGCGGCCGACATCATCGCCTTCAACCAGGATGCGTGCAGTTGCGCTCGCTTCCAGTTCATCGAGGGATCGGACGATCAGGTCGACCGCTATTGCGAAGCGCTGGTGGAGGCGATGGGCCAGGACATCCGCTATGGCGCGGGACCCGACGGCCCGCTGCCCCCCGCCATGCTGATCGAGGAACTGAACATGCTGGGCAATCTGGAGCCCATCTATCGCCTGTTCGGGCGGCCCGACGGCCGGGGCATGGTTATCCGCTCCAGCGAACCGGTGTCGTTCAATCCGGGCGGCAAGCTCGTCAATGTCGTCACCGTCGATCGGCTTGCGGACGCGATCCAGCATGTCACCGTCGCGACCCAGTCGGTCGGCGTCTATCCCCCCTCCCGCATCGCCGAGGTGCGCGACGGGCTTGCCTCGGCGGGCGCCCAGCGCATCGTCGGCCTCGGCAACATCAACACCGGAAAATTCGGCGGCCTGCCGCACGATGGGGGATGGCCCGTGCACAAGATGATGCACTGGGTCGTCACGGAAGCAGCGAAAGATTGAACCAGATCATGACACAGACGATTCTTCAGGCGCTGTCGCTCGACAGCTATCGCCTGCTCGGCCGCTCGGGCCTGCGCGTTTCTCCGCTGACGCTCGGAACCATGACCTTTGGCGAAGAATGGGGCGCCGACGAGCAGGAATCCCGCCTTATCTTCGACAGCTATGTCGACCAGGGCGGCAACTTCATCGACACGGCTGGCTATTATGCCGACGGCGCATCGGAGATATTGACGGGCAAGTTCGCGGAGGCGAAGCGCGAACGGCTGGTTCTTTCCACCAAATATTCGCTGACCCGCTCAGTCGGCGATCCCAATGCCGCTGGCAACAGCCGCCGAAACATGGTGCAGACGGTGGAAACGAGCCTCAAGCGGCTGAAGACGGATCGGATCGACCTGTTCTTCCTGCATGTCTGGGACGATATGACGCCTGCGGACGAGATTTTGCGCGCGTTCGACGACTTGGTGCGGCAGGGCAAAATCCTCTATCTTGGCCTGTCGGACACTCCCGCCTGGCAGATGGCCCGGTTGCAGACCCTGGCGGAATTGCGTGGCTGGAGCCAGCTGGTGGCCTTGCAGTCCGAATATAATCTGGTTGAGCGCACGGCCGAGCGCGACCTTATCCCCGCCGCCAAGGCGCTGGGTATCGGCGTCATGCCCTGGTCACCGCTGGCGAGCGGCATGTTGTCGGGCAAATATGCGACGGGTGGCAGCGCCCATGCCGGCGAGGCTGGCGGCCGTGGCTCCCTGCTCGAAGCGGCAGGCCGCCTCGATGCGCGCGTGGTGGCCATTGCGGACGCGGTGAAGGCCGTCGCCGACGAGATGGGCGTCACCTCGGCGCAAGTGGCGATCGCCTGGACCCTTGCCAATCCGGCAGTCGTCTCTCCGCTGCTGGGCGCGCGGACGATGCGGCAATATGAAGACAATGTCGCCGCGCTTGGCGTCAGGCTGGAGCCCGCGCAGCTGGAACGGCTGGACGCGGTAAGTCGCACGCCGCTCGGCTTTCCGCATGATTTCCTCGCCTCACCCTTCATCCGCCATGGGCTGACGGGCGGCACAAACATCCGGCCGCGCGCTTGATCAGGCGGCGCGGATGAGCCTTCCGGGACGCGCGCCGGTATCGGCGCCGTCCCGCCGGGTGATGACCCCGCTGACCATCGTGGCGCGATAACCGGTGGCCTGCTGCGCCAGACGGCGCCCGCCGCCGGGCAGATCATGCACGACATGGGGGGCATGCAAGTGCAGCGCGCCATGATCGATCAGGTTGATGTCGGCCTTCAATCCCGGCTTCAGCCGCCCCCGGTCCCGCAATCCCAGGAAGTCGGCATTGTCCGCGCTCAGCGCCTTGACCGCCGCCGGGATCGTTAGTTGCTCGCCAGCCCGATCGCGGGTCCAATAGGCCAGCATCGTGGTCGGATAGCTGGCATCGCAGATGATGCCATAATGCGCGCCGCCGTCGCCCAGTCCCACGATGCTGTAGGGATCGCGCATCATGGCCAGGGCAGGGTTGAGCGACCTTTCCGCATAGTTGGAAAAGGGCATCAGGATCAGCGCATGGCCATCCTGCTCCAGCATCAGATCATAGACCAGTTCGACCGGGCTGACGCCGCGCTGTCCGGCCAGCGCGGCGATGCTCTGGTCGGGTGACGGCTCATAATCGGGCTCGGCTCCCAGCGGATAGATATTGTCCCATGTCCGCAGCAAGCGATGCAGCGGCGTCGGCGTCTCGTCGGGCTCCTCCGCGATCAGCCGGGCGCGGAAGGCGGGATCGCGCATGATGGCGACCTTTTCCGCCAGCGGCCGGTCGGCGATCGCACGATAGCTTGCACAATGGCTGAACGCGTTGGCCGACGTCGACAACCCGCACATCGCGCCCATCGGCCGGGGGAAAACCTGCGCCAGCACTGGCGCCGCGCCGCTGCGATTATGTTCGGCCAGCGCATCCATGGTGCGCCGCCAGCCCTGCGGATCGGTCGACCATTGGGCGAGCGAATAGGTCAGCGGACGCCCCGACGTGCTGGTCATGCGCTTCATGAGGTCGAGATCGCTGGCCCAGTCGGCGGTATCGAGATTGGGGATCATCTGCAGCACGCCGCGCCCCGCATCCCCGACCGATCGGGCGATCGCCACCAGTTCGTCGCTGTCCGCTTGAAAGGACGGGATGAACGCCCCGTCACCGCGCCGGTGCACCAGCGAACGGGATGTGGCAAAGCCAAGCGCCCCGGCCGCCATCCCCTCCGCCACCAGTTGCGCCATCCGCGCCACATCCGCCGCCGTCGCCGGCTCGCGATCCAGCCCGCGCTGGCCCATCGCATAGACCCGCAGGGGGGAATGGGGAATATAGGCGCCGACGTCGGCGTCCCATGCGCGCGCTTCCAGGGATTTCAGATAGTCTGGGAAGCTCTCCCAGTTCCATATGTGGACGGCTCCCTCTTGCAAGGGCTGAACGGAAAATTTGATCGGATCGCTTGCTTCCATATGTCCGGCCTTTCGGTGCGGTCGCACGTGACCGCTGGCCAAGATGGTTTCCGCGGTGTGTGTTCCCAACAAGGCAGCGGCCTGTGATGGCCATTGGAACTGACGGAGTGTCACACGCCTCGGATCGATCGATCGCACCATCTGCTCTCTTCATGCAAGATCACGGATCAGCTCAGTACGATAGCATTGATATTTTGCTCATCGTCCCTGGCTAATTCTTATGCTGCTACCGCAGTTAGCGCGGGCGGCGCGACGCACTGGTATCGCTCGCCGCTCACCATGAGTTTCCACGCGACACGTGCGGCTTTGTTAGCAACGGCAACCGCAACGAGCTTAGGCGATTTTCGTGCAATCAAGCCGATAAGCCACGGTGTTAGATTCCTGCCTCGCCCATTGCGGGCGTGCTGAACGACTGCGGTGGCTCCGACCACGAGCGTGCTTCTGAGAAGCTCATCACCAGCGCGAGTGATAACGCCGTGTCTTGTCTTGCCGGCGGTCGAGTGATCTTTGGGGGTCAGGCCCATCCATGCCGCAAAATCCCGACCGGATTTGAATAGATGCGGATCGGGCGTTTTCATCATGAGCAAGGTCGCGCCGATAGGCCCAACGCCGGGAATTTTGGCCAGTCGCTGACTACATTCGTCGTTGCGATGCCATTCCATCAGCTTCGCGTCGATCCGTTCGATCTCGCACTGGAGCTGCGCATATTCCTTTCCCTGCAGCGCAAAAAGTTCGCGCGCCAATTCGGGTATCGTTTCATCTTCCGCGATGCACTCGAGAAGCGGTACGACGCGACATGCACCCGTCGCCGCGGTGATGCCGAACTCCGCGCCATACCCTCGTATAGCGTTGACGAGCTGGGTGCGCTTCTGAATAAGCCTTTCGCGCACCCCGACCAACATGAGCGCGGCCTGTTGTTCTGCAGTCTTTACCGGAACGAAGCGCATTGTTGGGCGGCTCACCGCTTCGCAGAGAGCTTCGGCATCCGCAGCGTCGTTCTTGCCGCGCTTGACGTAGGGCTTCGCTAATTGCGGCGCGATCAACCTTACATCATGCCCGAGCGATCCGAGAAGACGAGCCCAATGATGTGAACTGCCGCATGCCTCGATAGCGACGAGGGTGGGTGGCAGCTTTTCGAAAAACCGAATCATCTCTCGGCGCGTCAACTTCTTGCGCAGCACTGGCTTCTCCGCTGCATCGACGCCATGCAGTTGAAAAACGTTCTTTGACGTATCCATGCCTATGCGGGTAATTTGCTCCACGGGCGGCTCCCTTGATTGAGTCTTGCAACGCACTCACTCTGGCACATTGCGATGCCGTTGGGAGCCGTCCACCCCAACAGGGCAGACCCTTGGCCATCACCGCTTCGGGAATGTCCTCCACCCCCTCCATGACGTTGACCAGCGCCTCGCGGTCCTCCGGCCGGCACGGCGCGAAGCCGACACCGCAATTGCCGATAACGACGGTGGTGACGCCATGGTCGGTGGACGGCACCAGACTGTCCGTCCATGTGACCTGTCCGTCATAATGGGTATGAACATCGACGAAGCCGGGCGTGACGAGGAGGCCGCGGGCGTCGATCTCCTCTCGCCCCCGCCCGACGTCAACGCCGATCCTCGCGATACGTCCATCAACGATGGCGATGTCCGCCTCGAACGGATCGCCGCCCTGCCCGTCGACGATCGTGCCGCCCCGGATCACCAGATCAGCTTTCACCATGTCCGTCGCTCCTCTCAGCCTGCCAGCGCAGCCAGCATCTCGCCCGATGCCTGCTCTTCCGTGACCCACTTCACCATGCGGCGGACCGGCTCGATCGCGTCCTGCCTTTCCATATTATGCTGCATAGTCGCAGCCCCGCCCAGCGATACGATCCGCTGCGCGCCCTGAAAGGCGAGGCGGTCGCGCAGCTCGTCCTTGAGACTTTCGGGAAAGATGCCGATCGTCTGGGTATAGGCGTTGACCGCGCTGACGGCCGTTTCCCGGCTGTCGATCGGCACGATATTGCCCACCCGGCATGCGAGCGTGCGGGAAAAATCGACCGGATATTCTTCCTGGCTCACGATCACCGCGCCTTCGTTGGCGCGGCCGCCGAAGATGCGATAATCCTCGTCGTTGAGGCGGATGCCGTCGATCTCGGCCTTGAGCGCACCGTCAAACGCCTTGTGCGGCGTGCTCAGATGATCGGGCAGGCGCTGGAGCGCGTCGAAGGTCATTTGCCCCAGCCGATTGGCACGCTCCAGCCCGGCCTCGTCCGTGCCGCATTCGACATAGATGACGCGCGCGGACACGCAGCCTTCCTGATTTTGCGCGCCGATGTCGAGCGCCAGACGGCGCGCCACTTGCCCCAGCGTCTCCTCATCGGCGAAGGCTTCGCGACCAATGATCGTTCCCGACAGCTTGGGATCCTGGGTGATGAGGTCGATGCCTGGTTGCAGATAGCGCGTGATATGCTTGACCGAATCGAACCCGCCCCAGGCAACGATCTTCTCGACGCCGCGCGGATCGTAGATCGCCGACTCCACCTGATCGTCGCCGCCTTTCCAATAGGCGACGGAGACATGTTTCGACAGCGGATGGTCGGGGTCCATCTCGACCATGGTGCGCACGAGCGCAGAGGCCGTCAGCGGATCGTTGGATGGCAGCTTGATGATCGCATCGGACCGGGTCAGCGCATTGCGGATCACCGTCAGGATCGACACGATCGGTGCATTGCCGGCGATGACATGCACGGTCCGCGCACCGAAGGCGCGCGTGCGGGCGGTGAGGCCGGAAAATCTGCCAGCCCCCTGATCCACCCAGCCTTCCAGATATTCGACGCCGCAGGAGCGTTCCATCATCCGCCGCATTTCGGTCCGATCGAAAGCCGCGCCGATATGTTGGAAATGGACGCGCAATATGCTCTCCGACAGACCGGAGGTCAGGCAGGACAGGCGAAACGCCTCCTGCAAATGCCGGTTCTGACCGAAATCGAGCCGCTGTCCCAAAGCAACGAGGAAATCGAGTATCTCCTCAAAGCTCAGTGCATAGAGATCGGCCATGGCCGAAGGCGTGCGCAAGGGCAGGTGCGCGACATGCCTGGCGATGTCCGGCGCCGAAAAGCTGACACCGCCCCGGCGGCCGCCATAATCGATGTCGGCATCATCGATAATCTGGCCTCGGATGATCAGGGGCACGCGGAATGGATCAGTCATGGCTCTACTCACATCGACAGTTCGGCAAGAAATTCGATAGCGCGGTCGTGCGCTTCGGGAGCGCCGGCGCAGACGATGCGGTCGTCGCCGCCTTCCTTCTCGCTGTAGCGGCGTACCGGCGGAATGACGTGCGGCCCGGTGCGGCCGCAGGCGCAGGGCTTTTCCCAGCCCGCCAGCGTAATCTCATCCCCCGTCACCAGCCCGGCCCAATAGGTGTTGGGCATCAGGTCGAACGAGGCGAAGCGGCCGGTCAGGCCGTCCTTGCGGGGCAAGGGCTTGCCCGTCGCCGGGTCGAGGAGGAACGGGATCTGGATCGGCGGGATGTGATAATGGCCATGCTCGCACATCATCGACAGACCCATCTGTTCGGATGTGGCGTACATTTCATAGATGGTATCGAAACCCAGAAACTCGAGCACGCGCTCGCGCCAGTCGTCGGGCAGTTCCTTGCCCTTCTTGCCACCGCCGGTCAGGAGCACGCTGCCCTTGCCGAAGACGTTCTTGAGGCCGCGCTTCAGCCCCTCCTCCGCCCAGTCGTAGAGGATCGCCCACATCGCCGTCACATAGACGTCGCGCCCACCGAAGCGTCGCTGCGCCTCGCTGAAGAAATGCTTGAGATCGTCGGGCCGACGCCGCTCCAGCTCCAGCAGCGCCTCCCGCCGTTCCAGCAGGACCGGCGGAATGTCGATCATGCCCGCCTCACCCCGCGCCTCTGCCGCGCGAAGACGGCCGCCCAGTGACGCGATGTCGGCGCTGAACCGGGCATTGGGATAGAGGAACAAGGTGTTTTCCTCGCCCTTGGCATAGAGATCGACCTGGATGCCGTTGCCGCGCTGCATCGCGGCCGCGCCATAACGATAGCCCGGAATGATGATCGGCATCCCGTCCTTCACAATGTCCCGACCCCGGTCCGGCCACCAGTCGCGGATGATGACCCCGGAATGGACGATCGTCTCGCGCCACTGCTTCTTGCTGCGGGGGACGAAGCTCAGCTTACCTGTGGTGCCCGACGTATGCTGGATGGTCAGGTCTGTTTCCGCGTCGAGCAGGTCGATCCAGTCGTCGATCGTCTCGATACCGCTGGCATCGACATGAGAAATGTCGCTGGTCGTCAGGCCAGCGAGCCATTTGGTGAGCTTGTCGAAGCGGCTGCGCTCCAGATAGCTGATCGGATAGGATTTGTAGACGGTGTGCGGAAACAGAAGCGGCGCCAGATCGTCGATCGTCTCGATGGTCTCGATGCCCTGCTCCCGCGCCAGCTTGTCCAGCACCGACAGGCCCGGCCGCAATTCGGCAAAGCGCTTGCGCGCGCCTTCCAAATGCAGCCTGTCGATCTCCTCGCGGCTGAGCGTGAAAGCCTGCGCATAGGGCGCGTCATGGAAACTGGTGGGATCGGCGATCAGTCGATCGAGATAGCTGGTCATGGAGAAAATCCGCCTTTCTGTCGGGGACGGATTGTGGCGACGGCGGGGCGCTCCCCGCAATGCCGATGCCTACCGCCGGAGCGCCCAAACATCGCCAAGGGGACATGATGCAACAGATGGGTTGAGGATGGAGTATTAGTTGAGAGGCGGGCTCAACGCGATGCGCCACGGTCTTCGCGATATTCGCGTGGCGTCATGCCGGTCGCCTTGCGGAAGGCTGCCGAGAAAGCGGCGGCGCTCTGGAAGCCGCATTTGCCGGCGATTACCTTGATCATCGCCTCGTCGCGGACAAGCAGGTCTTGCGCACGCGCGATCCGGCGGCTGGCGATATAATCGGTCAGGGTTATGCCGGTGGTGGCCCGGAAAGTCCGAATCAAGTGGCGCGGGCTGGTACGAATTTCGGCGGCCAGATCGGCTACCGAAAGCATCTCGGCCAGATCGGCCTCTATCTTATCCTTGATGCGACGCAAACGCCAGCCGGGCATCTGTCCATGTGCGCTACGATCATCATATGGGGCTTGGCCAAAATGCCGGCACAGTTCGACGACGAGCATCAGCGCCATACTTTCGAGCAATATATCCTGCCCAAAGCCCGGGTTGCGCAATTCCTCCACCAAACGGGCAAGCCCCTGACGCACCCGACCGATCTTAACATCCTGACATGCAGCCAGATCGGCGACGCTGTCATCCTCGAACAGTTGCATCGCCCGGTCGTTTTCAAATGTCAGACACAGCAGGCTGTGTTCGCCCGGTTCGCTGAGGGTCGCAAATGCGCCACCCTTGGGCAGGAAGACTACATCGCCTGGCGGGTCTGCCAGTTCGCGTTCGCTGTTGAAGAAACGAGCAGTGGGGCAGCGCGGCCCGATGGAAAAATCCAGATAGTAAGAATCGGGTTGAAAAACCGATCGGCTGCTCTGGGTCCATCCGAAGTGACGGATATCGGCGAAAATGCCATTCGCATGGAACCGCCGTTCCACATGGAAATGCGACGCAGTGTGCGGGGCACAAAGCGGCAGACCAAGATCGGCTTCATGTCGCATCCTCAACCTCCTCGCCATCGATCAAATCTTGGCTCGATCCTGAAGCGCAGGACCATTATTTCCCTGTCGATCGCGAATGGCAAGTCAGTGCCGATCATGATCGTGCACGTCCGCGACTACCCATCGGCTCGCCCATGCAAACAGACCGGCGGCCAGTATGAAGAAGCAGGATCCCAGGCTGAGCGACAGGCGCAGCCCCTGCGCGCTTGCCGCCTCGCAGGCCGCGACTGCCTGCTTGGCGCACTCGGCAAGGCTGATGCCTGCCGACACCCGCGCGCTTTCCCCAAATATGTCGCTGGCAAGGCCGATCAGCGGCGGACCCAATCCATAGCCTAATAGGGAACTTGTGGCGATAATCACGGCGGAGGCCATGGCGCGCATATGCGGGGGCGCCACATCCTGCCCGTGCGCATACATGGCAGGCATGTAGAAATGCTGCCCCATGGATCCGAGCACCATCAACGCCACCGCAAGGCCGACTGTCGGAATCTGAAAAGCGAAGGCATATAGCGCCCCACACCAGAGCAAGCCGAAGGAGGGCAGCCAGGCCTTGATTCGCGGGTAGCGACGCGCGCCCAGGTCCATCATCGGACCGCCCAGCAGCGTGAAGACGATGCCGACGCCACCGATCACCAACCCCATCAATGCCGAAGCATTGGCCAGGGACAGACCATGTCCGCGCATCAGAAAGGATACCATATATTGTTGATTGGCATAGCTGCCGATCCCGGCGACGCCCCCCGCGACGGCCACCAGGGCGAAGCTGCGCCGGGCCAGCAGCTGGCGGCCGGTGTCGATGAATGACGCGCTATGGTGCGGTCGGGGCTCGCTCCGCGGCGGTTCCGGTACGGTGGCGCGGAACAGTAGAGCCATGACGATGCCTGCCATCCCGCAGATGAGGAAAGCCGTGCGCCACCCATAAGCGGCGATCAGAGCGCCCCCGCCCACCGCTGCGACGATGGCGCCGAAGGGGCCAGCGACCGCGAAGATGGCGATGGCGGTCGTTCGCCGTTGCGCGGGGAATGCGTCAGAGATCAGAGAATGCGAGGTCGGCGTGCATCCCGCTTCGCCAATGCTGACGGCGGCGCGCCCGACGAGCATCTGGACGAAATTGGCCGCAATTCCGCAAAAGGCCGTCATTGCACTCCAGAATGTCAGCGACATGGCGATGATCCCGACCCGGCGACCGCGGTCAGCCGCGCGCGCGATCGGGAAACTGAAGACCGTGTAGAGTATGGCGAAGGCGGGTCCGCCAATCAGGCCCAGCTGAAAATCGCTGAGATGGAGGTCGACCTTGATCATTTCCTGGGCGACCGAGAAGAGCAGTCGATCAATATAATTGAGGCAATTGAGCAGAAACAGCGCCACAATTGTCCACGATAACAGTGATCGCCTGCCGGCGGAAAGCGATGCGTTTTCCGCCATCGGTTGCGGACCTGCATCCACCATTGACGGATTGCGCATCACTCATCCTATTTCATCTTTATCGACTGTAATGAAGGTTATGCCAACACCGCACCCTATGCCTGCGCCACGACCATCGCCGGGACGACAGATGTCGCGCCGGAGACATATTCCTTCCCATATGGCTCCCCGTCGGTTCCCCGGATATTGCGCGAAACACAGGCAAAGGGGGATTTACGATGATCGCAGTCCGCGCGCCCGCCATGTCGATCTGCGGGCCGCCGCTTGGCACAGTCGCGCCACGCAGGCCGATCAGATCCATGGGTGAAGTGGACGACGCCACATCACCCATGCCCCTATGTCAGAAGCGATAGGAAACCGTTGCGCCCCATGTGCGCGGCGCTGCGGTAAAGCCGATCGCGGTGCCGAAGGTGCCATAACCGTTGAATATGGCGTTATAATATTTTGCCTGCGTCAGGTTGCGGCCCCAAAGGGTGAACTCCATTCCGCCGTCGAGCTTGAAATTCAGGCTTCCGTTCAGCACCCCATAGGCCTTGAGCCGACTGAAGCTGTTCTGCGTATTGATGAAGCTGATAGCCGCCGCACGCTCCGCCGCATCGTTCACGCCATCATTGAGCGCCGGTGTCGTCAAATCCGCAGTGGCATAGTCCTGGTAAACGGCGGAAGTGTAGGCATAGTCGGCATGCAGCGCAATTTCGCCCCCTTTGACCGGGAAGCGCTGCGTCGCGCCGATGTTCCAGGTCCAGCGCGGCGCGCGCGGAACGACCTCCCCGCTACGATCCACCGTACCGCCCAGGCCCGCCGCAGTGAATGATCCCGCAGCATATTTCGCCTTAAGCCAGGACAGGGCGCCGCTTAATTCCATGCCCTGCCACGGAATGAGCGTGCCTTCAAATTCCAGACCATAGGCTTTCACATCGCCTGCGTTCTGAACGAACTGGGTCAGATTACCGCCGACCAAGGCATTGACGACATTCTGGGCGCCGTTGCGCCAAATGTAGAATCCAGCGAAATTAGTCCGCAGATGCCGATCGAAAAAGTCGCCCTTGAAGCCGATCTCGGCATCCTTCACCTTTTCCGGAGCAAAGGAACTCGCATCGGGCGGGGTCGGACGCGAATTGAGACCGCCCGCCAGTGCGGCGCCCCCGGTCTTTACATAGATGAGCTTACCGTCTCCCAGCTCGTAGTCGATGCTGGCGAGCCAGGCGGGATAATCAAATTTGGCCGTCACCGGATCCGTGCAATCCGGACCGGGGGCGACCAGATTTGCATTGGCACCCACGGCGCATAGCCCCGTAGGGGGCAGCGTGATCAGCCGGCCGTTGGAGACGAACGAACCGGAAAAGCCCGGGATCCCTCCAATATAGCCCATGCGATTAATCGAACGCTTGTCCCAGGTATAGCGGAAACCGCCGGTCACGCGCAGCCGTTCGGTCAGGCTGTAGTTGACTTGGGCAAACAAGGCCTTCGATTCCGACTTGTATGTGGCAAGGTTGGTATTGGCCGGGGCCAGGTTGAAACCGAAGTCGGTATCCTGGAACACGAGCGACTGGGACTGCTCATCGCCCGTTTCCTTAAAATAGAAAGCGCCGAGAATGAATTCCAGTTTCCCCAGGTTACCGGAAAATTGCAGTTCCTGGCTACGCTGCTTTTGCGAATAGTCGCTCGCATAAGATGCGATCTTGGCAGGCGTACCGTCAAGATCAGTACCATCCCCGGTATCGGCCGCGCGATAGGCCGTTATCGATTTGATCTTAACGTCGCCCAGATCATATTCGATGGTCGCACGGACACCCCACGTCTTGTTATAATTATATGGCGTATCGATGTTGGCGTTGCCCGTGTTTGGATCATTATATGTTCTGTAGAATTGACTCTTGGTCTGGAGGAAGCTGGCAATGTCGAACTGGCGGGAATATAGCGCCAGCGCCGGTCCGGTCGGGTTGATACCGCGCAGAGCGACATTATTGTACGTATCCCTGATATTGGCATAGTCGGCCGACAGAGAGACGGTCATCGGGATCGCAGCCGGTTCCCAGTTCAGCGTGGCACGGCCCGCGATGTCGTGATCGATACGGGCCGCATCGACCCCTCTTATCGGGTTGTTCCCAAAACCCTTGCCCCTCTCGCCATAGCGGCCAGCCAGGCGCAAGGACAATTCATCGCCCGAAATCGGCAAGGTCAGCGCGGATTCAATGGACCAGCTTTCATAGTTACCGATACGTCCGGTGACGTAGCCGCCAAAATTTCCGTCCGGCTGCACAGTTGTCATGTTGAGGGCGCCACCCGTCGTGTTGCGTCCGAACAAGGTTCCCTGGGTTCCGCGCAAGACTTCGACCGAAGCCAGGTCAAGAAGCCCGAGATTCCCGGCGATTGGCCGCCCATAATAGACGCCATCGACATAGATGCCGACCGCCGGATCGGAAAATGAGTTAGGGCTATTCTGCGCGTTGCCACGGATGGCGAGATATATGAGCGATGCGTTGCCGGTGCCACCGGATTGCACCGACAAACCCGGCGCCGCCCGGCCCACATCCGCCACTTCAACAATCTGCCGTTCAAGCAGCGCAGTCGGATCGAGCGCCGTGACGGCAACGGGAACTGTCTGAAGATTTTCCGACGTGCGGCGAGCCGTCACGATGATGTCGCGCACACCGCTATTGTCATCACCGCTCGCACTTTGCTCGACCACTTCTGCCGCGTGGCTCACGCCTGCACCACCCACACCCATAACCGTGCCGGCCATCAGAATTGCGCGGAACATTTTAACCATTTCATCCCCTCCACTATTAATATTATTAAATAACGGGATTCAATTACGGTATTTATTATTATTTTTATGCATTTATATTAAGGCAACAAGAAAGAAATATTATATAATTATATTACATCACCGATCCAAGGCCGCAAAGCTGATCTTGAAAACTAGGATCAGTGCGATATCAGGCAGTATGTTAAGTGACTTCCTGTTTGGCCGTCACCGGTTATTCCACCCTCTGAATTTTATCGTTTCATACGCAGAAGACACATACCGTCGGATAGGTATCCTAACCCAGAGGCCCACGCACTTCCCCCCGGGACAAGGGTTCCATGGGCACCAGAACAAGATGATCGGCAGGCGCATCGGGACCTGCGATCACTAGGCATTGTCGCAGCATCCGCCGATGAAAGAAACGCGTCAGGGCGGCATAGTCGGCAGGCGTGCTCTTTTCGATGAAGCGCATCAATGCGGCCTCACCCGCGGCGGCATCCGCATAGCCCGTACCCAGCAGCGCCTCGATGTCCTTGCCATCCTCTTCCCGCAGCCAATCGCGATAGCGCAGCTGGTTCCGCAGATAGTGAGGGATCGAGGCAAGGATATTACGTTGCCAGCCCTGTAGCGATCCGCTTTCCGGCAGACGTTCGATCTCCGCCTGCAATTTATCAAGTGCCAGATCATTCTGGTCGACGGCGGCGGGCGGCGGAAGCGCAATGTCGTCGAGCGTCACGCCCAATATCTCGGCCAACGCCTCCATGCACCGCCGTCCGATCATCGACACCTGTACCGCCGCCTCGACCCAATCGCCGCCGCGCCCCTTTTCGTGCATCCCGAACAGGGGCCGTAAATGGCTTCGGCGAGGAAGGACACGGTGTGATAGGCGATCGCGTCAAAATAGAGCGGTACGCCAATCGCCGTTTCATAGTGACGAAACAGAGCGGCGACGTCGCCCATATTCTCAATCGGGTGGCGCCCCCGGAAGCACGCGAGATCGCGCATGGGATCGCCTAGATGACCGATTTCCACATCCAATATGCCGGTAACCTGGGCACCGTCCGAAAGGAACTGGCCGCAATCGCCCGTGACGAAGGAGATGGATTCCCGATGTCGGGGATAGTTTTGGCGCAGCCATCGCGCGCAAAATTCCAGCAGCGGATCGGTGATGCCCTGCTCGACCGTCATGGCATGAAAGCGTTCAAAATTATGCAGGGCGATCTCGCGCGCACCCTGCGGCAAATGGGCTCCGCCTTCGATGAAAGCCTGACTGGGCAGGCTGTGGATGTCAGCCAATATCTCCATATAGCGCAGCGATGCGGCCCACCGATCCTCGGTCATCACCGACGCGCTTTCGATCGCCTCCTGGACCAGGCCGGGATCCCGGCCGCCTTCTATCCACTCCATCACGATGGTGTTGGGTTGGTCGCACATGCCCAATATGGCGGGAATGGGAATGCCATTTTCATGCAGTGCGCGCTGCATGCGCATTTCATACACAAGCGGATAGGGATGGGTCGGCCAGGTGCGGTCGCCCTTGAGCAGAAAGTCGCGCTTCACACCATTTTGCTGCGCGCTGGCGCGCCAGACCGGGCGCCAGCGCCGCTGTTTTTCGAGCACGACTTCAGAACAACCCAGGACATTCTCGAGCCATCGGCTGAGCTGTTCGCGGCTTTCGGCCTGATCCTGATCGGCTTCGGTCTGCGCCATCGACGGTCCTCTCTATCGTCTTTTTCTGCCCATTATGGCCGGTGCGTCATCCGCCTTTTATGGACCGGGCGGCCGTTGCGGAAAGATCGGGCTGACGCACCGCTTTTAGTCCCTGCCCTCAATCGCCAAACCGATAGCGAACCTCCACGCCATAGGTTCTCGGCGCGCCGTAGAATCCACTGAATATCCCGAGCGCCGCCGATCCGACATTGCTAGACGCCAGATACTTCTTGTCGAACAGATTGCGCACGAAAAAGCTGATGTCGGCATTGCTGCCGCCAACGCCGTTCAGGTCCAGCCGTCCGTTGACCAGGTCATAGGCGGGCAGAACCTGATCAGAGGAGCGGACTTTGCTCGAATGGTAATAGTCCAGGCTGGCTACCGTTTCTGCGAGCGAGAGTGGCACAGGGAGCGTCCAGCGGAGCCCGGCAGTCACCGTCGTCTTCGCGACCAGATTGAACGGCACCTCAAGCGCCGCAAGATAGGATTGCAGGGCGGCGGGCACTGTCAGCGACCGCGACTTCAAGTCGAGGAAGGTCGCCCCCGCGTCGAATGACAATGTAGAAGTCGGTTGGATGCGGGTCGACAGGTCAATGCCCGCGACACGCGTCTTGCCGGCATTGACCAGCAGCGTCCCGCCGCTCGGATCGTTACTGGCGTCGCAATCGCCGTCGGGCGATCTTGGCGGGTTCGTGCCACCGGGAGCGGTCGTACTGCAACTTGCCTGTGTGTTGAGACCCGAAATCGGCACCTGCACATTAGAGCGGTTTTCGACCGTTCTGAATCGGTCTGGGATTCCCTTCGGGCGCGATTTCTGATTCAGAATCCGTGCTGGTGAAGGAGGCCGGCATGGATGGCTCTTTCGATGGATTTGCGCACTCGGCTGTTGGCAGCGGTGGACAGTGGATCGAGTTGCCGTGCTGCGGCGGCCCGGTTCGGTGTTGCACCATCAACGGCGGTCCGTTGGCGGGCACAGCAGCGCGAGACGGGTGACATTGCCCCAAAGCCGCGCGGCGGGGATATGCGCTCGCGGCGGGTGGAAGAGCGGGCAGTGGACATTCTGGCCATTTGGGAGGAGCGTAGGGACATCACCCTCGAAGAACTACGTCTGGCGCTTGCGGACAAGGGCATGGCCGTTTCCGTGGCCGGGCTACATCGCTTTTTTGTTCGCCGTGGCCTGACGCGCAAAAAAAGACAGGCCATGCGATAGAGCAAGATCGACCAGACGTCCTGAAACAGCGTCAGGACTGGTTCGAGGGGCAACTCGATCTCGAACCGGAGCGCCTGGTCTTCATCGACGAAACCTGGACCGCCACCAACATGACCCGCAGCCACGGTCGTTGCCCGAAAGGCGAGCGGTTGCGGATGGGCTTCCCGCACGGCCACCGCAAGACCACCACCCTGGTCGCTGGCCTGCGCATGACCGGCATGGTCGCGCCTATGGTGCTCGATGGACCGATCAACGGCGACTGGTTCGAAGCCTACGTCGCTCAGGTCCTCGTCCCGGAACTGCGGCCCGGCGACGTCGTCATCATGGACAACCTATCGAGCCACAAGCGCGCATCGGTGCAAGTGCTCATCGAGGCCGCAGGCGCAACCCTGCGCTTTCTCCCGCCCTACAGCCCCGACTTCAACCCGATCGAGAAAGCGTTCTCCCGCCTCAAGGCCATGCTCCGCAAAGCGGGCGAGCGAACGGTCAGCGGCCTGTGGAGCTTGATCGGCAAACTCGTCGATATCTTCCAGCCTCAGGAATGCGCCAACTACTTCAGATCGTGCGGCTATGAACCAGAATGATCGAAAACCGCTCTATTATACCAGCCGACAAAGGGCGACGCGTTGAACTGCAATTCGACGTCACCCATGGTGAAGTCGGAGCGGATACCGACCTCCACGTCCGTCACCTTTTCCGGGGCGAAGGACTGGAATTGCGCCAGCCGCCCGGCCAGCGTCGGGCTGTTAATGCCACCAGCGCGATAGCCCCGGCGCGAGACCGCATAGAGGAATATCGCGTCCGACGCCTTCCAGTCGACGCCCAGTTGCCAGGTCAGCGCCTTTGACGAGGTCTTGTTGACGCTCGAGTTGCGGATCGTTGTCGCCGCGCCCGCGCATTCCTCCGGTGACACGACAGGCTGATTGCTCAGGCCGCCGCCGACGCAGGCCTCGATCTTATCCCAGGTGTGACGTACGCCCAGATTGACGTGCAGGCCGTCGGCGATTTCATAATTGACATTGCCGAACAGCGCCCGGCTCTTTTCACTGTAAAAACTGTAGTTGAAGCGAGCATCAGTAATACCGGGTAGAGTGAAGACCGGAATATAGGTGCCCGACGGCCCAAGCGGCTTGCTGTCCAGGTAGAATGCCCCGACCAGCCAGTCGAGACGATTGCCGAGGGCCGATCCCTTCAATTGCACTTCGTCGCTGATCTGCCGGACGTCGGATGTCTGGCGCCCACCCACGATCGTCACCGGAAGCCCGGCAGGGATCGCGCCGCTTCCATCAGCGATCAAGGTGGGCAGTCCATCGACGCTGGAATAATAATCGATCTTCGTCCGCCGATAACCGAAGATATTGATGAAGGTGATGTCATCGGACAGATCGAACTCCGTCCGGTTGGTGATGCCGAAACGCTCGACCTTTTCGAACGCATCGACGTCCGAATTGATCACGCGCGGTCCCCGCGCGCGCTGCAACGCCAATTGAGCCAGCGCCGCATTGGCCGTGCCCGTCGCCGTCAGCCCGTTGGGACCGGGCAGCACATCCGTCAGCACCGATGCGCCACCGACCGCGTCATTGTGATAATAATCGACAATGAGCGTGTTGCGGAACGTGGCGCTCGGCTCGAACAGGATCGACCCGCGGATCGCGCGGGAATTAAGATCGTCCGGGTCGCCGCCGATGCCGATATTCTTCGTCCAGCCGTCGCGCTTTTGGATCTGACCGGCGATACGGATGGCCAGCGTGTCGGACGTCAGCGGTATATTGACTGCGGCTTCGAGCAACCGGGCGTCGTAATTGCCGTAGGACGCCTTGGCATATCCTCCCAGCTTATAGTCCGGCGCCGTCGGATAATAGAGGATCGCGCCGCCGGTCGTGTTGCGGCCGAACAACGTCCCTTGCGGCCCCTTGAGCACTTGAACGGACGAAAGATCATAGGTCGGAATGCTGGACCCGACCGTAGGGGACGGCACTTCCGCGAAATAGCTGATGACGCCGGGCGCGCTGTTGCCGGCCAGCGCCTTGGACTGGCCCCGGATCGAGAAATTGGTGTTTTCGCGCCCGCCCGAACCCGCCAGGAACACGCCCGGCGTCTTGACCAGCAAATCCTGCGTATCGCGGATATTGGCCTGCCGCAGCGAATCCGCCCCAAAGGCCACGACCGAAACCGGCGTCTCCTGAATATTCTCGGCGGTGCGGCGCGCGGTTACCACGATGTCGCTGGTGGCGCCCTCTTGCGGGGCGGCGTTGGACGACTGCGCCAATGCCGCTTCTGATGTCGTCAGCAACAGGCCCAATGGCAAAATGAAACCCGATATTCCCCTCATTCTTCTTCTCCCTGATGGTCAAAGGATGACCGTTCTGTTTGAGAGCCGGTCTGTTGCCGGCCTTCCGCCTCCGTAGGATCGCCGCCGCGAGCCAAGTCGCTATCTCCCTCGGCATTTCCCCTATGGATCGGGTGTGCAGCAGATATGACGCCAATTCGCGCCTTCAAATACCTGTCGAAAGGTGGGTCCGATGTCCGATCATCCCAATATTCACACGAGGGTGGGCCGCGGTGCGCAGATGCCGTCGGCCATGATGGGAGAGGACGAGATGACCTGCTTTGCAAGCGGACTGCTGATGCCAGAGGGGCCAATCGCGCAGCCCGATGGCGGCCTGATACTGGTTGAGGTCCTTGGCGGCCGCCTGTCCCGTCTTGGCCCGGACGGTGCGCGCACCACCCTGGCCGATCTGGGCGGCGGCCCCAATGGCGCGGCGATCGGTCCCGACGGGCGAATCTATGTTTGCAACAATGGCGGTTTCAAAAAGATGATCCTGCCCGATGGCGGCCTCCTGCCGGTCGAGGCGCCTCTTGATACGCCGCCCGGCGCTATTCAGGTCGTCGATCCCGCCACCGGCACTTTCGAAACCTTGTACGCATCCACCGAAGCGACCCCCTTCTGGGGACCGAACGACCTCGTCTTTGACGAAACGGGCGGATTTTGGTTCACCGATTTCGGCAGGGATCGCGGCGCGGCGCGAATGCGGGGTGGCCTTTATTATGCCAAGGCCGACGGGTCGGACATCCGACTGGCCGCCGGACCATTGGACGGGGCGAATGGCGTCGGCCTATCGCCAGATGGACGCACCCTCTACGTCGCGCTCACCTATGAAGCGCATCTGCTGCGCTATCGACTGTCAGCGCCCGGTATGATCGACACGGCGGCGTCGCCCACCCCGGACGGGCACAGCATCGTCGGTCGGGCCGGGCCTGGTCAATTTCTCGACAGCCTGGCCGTCGACAGCGCCGGGCGCATCTGCTGCGCTTCGCCCGGCCAAGGCGCCATATTGATCTTTCCTCCCGAGGGCGGAACGCCTCAGCAGATCGAAACGGGCGATTTCCTCACGACCAATATCTGCTTTGGCGGCAAGGACGGTCGGGTGGCCTTCGTCACGCTGGGCAGTTCCGGCAAGGTCATATGTATCGATTGGGACGCCCCCGGCCTGCCTCTCGCATTCGGCTGACCTCCCTCTTAAACAGCGCCTCCTGCCCGCCGACAGGTCAAGCAAGGCGACCATTGCTGTTCCCTCGCGCCATGTCCCAGAAAAGAGCGACCATGTCAGCTGATTGTTATGATTACATCATCGTGGGAGCGGGTTCGTCCGGCTGCGTGCTGGCCAATCGACTGTCGGCAGACCCGACCGTCAAGGTACTGCTGGTGGAGGCGGGACCGGACGACAGCAGTCCGTTGATCGCCATGCCGCGCGGTATCGGCAAACTGCTGGCGCCGGGCAATCCCCATGTGTGGGATTACGCCGTATCGCCCGGCGGCAACGCACCCCAGGAAATATGGCTGAAGGGCCGCGCGGTTGGCGGGTCCAGTTCGGTCAACGGCATGGTCTATGTGCGGGGCGCTCCGGCCGATTATGATGGCTGGGAAGCGGCAGGCTGCATAGGCTGGGGCTGGCAGAATATGGGCCGACATTTCGTCTCGCTGGAGGACCATGCCCTGGGGGCCAAGGCGGGGCGCGGTGCCGGCGGTCCCCTCAAGGTCAGCGTCCACCCTTCCGGCGACCCGCTGTGCGAAGCCTTCCTGACCGCCGCCGAGCAGGCCGGGACGCAACGGGTGGACGATGTGAACGACATGCCGGCCGTGACCCAGGGCGGCATGGGCTATCAGCCGACATCCACCTATCGGGGCAAGCGCTTCTCCGCCTCCCGCGCCTTTCTGAAGCCCGTGCGAGGCCGCCCGAATCTGGATGTTTTGCCGCAGACTGACGCCCTGCGTATCCTGTTCGACGGACAGCGAGCGGGCGCTATCCTGCTGCGCAACAAGGATGGCGTGCGGGAGGCCGCCGCCCGGCGGGAGATCATTCTTTCCGCAGGCGCGGTGCAGAGCCCCAAGCTGCTGCAATTGTCGGGCATCGGTCCTCGCGCCCTGCTGGAATCGCTTGGCATCCCGATCGTCGTTGATGCGCCGGGTGTCGGCGCCAACCTTCGCGAACATCGCTATTTGGGTTTCAACTACAGGGTCCGGGGGAACAGCCTGAACCAGAAACTTTCGGGTGTCCGCCTTATCCTGTCGGCTTTGCGCTATGCCTTCGGATCGAAAGGGCCGCTGACCCATGCCGCGCATGAAGTGGGCGGCTTCGTCAAGACCGATGCCACGCTCGACCGGCCCGACGCGCAGGTCGGCATGGGCCTCTATTCCTTCCACACGGACGACAAGGGCGCGGTGGCGCTCGATCCCTATCCCGGCATGACCGTCATTGCCTATTATATGCGGCCCGACAGCCCGGGCCATGTCAGGATAAGTTCGGCCGATCCGGACGTCCCGCCGGTCATCGACGCCAATCATCTGGCGACCGAAGCCGACAGGAGCCATTTCGTCGCCCTGTTTCGCTGGCTCCGTCGCCTGGCGCAACAGCCCGCGCTCAAGGACTGGATCGTCGAGGAAACAGGCAAGACCGTGGGCATGGAGGCGGACGAGGACATTCTTGCCAACGCGATGGCCCTTGGCGGCACATCCTTTCACATTTGCGGGACATGCCGCATGGGCGCGGATGAAACCTCCGTCGTCGACCCCCAGCTTCGCGTGCGCGGCGTCACCGGCCTGCGCGTCGTCGATACCTCCATCATGCCGACGATCGTATCGGGCAACACCAATGCGCCGGCCATGGCCATCGCGCTCAACGCCGCGGACATGATCCTGCGGCCCAGACAGGAAACCATGCAATGACCGTGCCGTTCACGACGTTCGACAAGCTCTATATCGATGGCGCCTGGGTCGATGGCGGGAGCGAACGCGACGCCATCATCAATCCCGCCACCGAAGCGGTGATCGGCCACGCGCCGGTGGGTAACGCCGCCGCCGTGGACGCTGCGATCGCAGCCGCGCGCGACGCGTTCGACACAGGCATCTGGCCACGCATGGCCATGTCCGAACGCGCGACCTGTCTGCGCCGGATGCATGCCGCACTGGATGCGCGCAGGCAGCAGATCGCGGCGCTGATCGTCGCGGAGGTCGGCTGTTCACAGGGCATCACCCAGGGCATGCAGGTCGCCAATCCGCTCGACCATCTGCTGGCCGCGGTCGAACATTCAACACGCGACGACAGCGTTCGCCTGCCCATCGACATCACCCCCGATCCCTTCAATCCCGACGGGCCAAAGAAAATAGGCGGGACGACCGTGGTGCGCGAACCGGTGGGCGTCGTCGCGGCCATCACCGGCTATAATTTCCCCTTTCTCATCAATCTGGCGAAGATCGTTCCCGCGCTGCTGGCCGGCAACACGATGGTGCTGAAGCCGTCGCCCTTTACACCTTTTTCCGCGCTGCTGTTCGGGGAGATCGCCGAAGAGATCGGCCTGCCCAAAGGCGTGCTGAACATCGTTACCGGCGGACCGGAGGTTGGCACGACCCTGACCTGCGATCCGCGCGTCGACCTCGTCACCTTCACCGGGTCCGAAGGCGTAGGTGCCGCAATCATGGCCCAGGCCGCTCCCACATTGAAGCGCGTGCATCTGGAGCTCGGTGGAAAGTCCGCGCTGATCGTCCGCCAGGATGCCGACGTCGCCCGCGCCGCGGGCATGGCGGTTGCAGTGCTGTCGGTCAATGCGGGCCAGGGTTGCGCCCTGCTCACGCGCCTCGTCGTCCATAACAGCATCAGGAAAGCGTTCGTCGAAACCGCCTGCGCCATCGCCAGCCAGTTCAAAATCGGTGATCCTGCCGATCACACCGTGGCGATGGGGCCGCTGATCCGCGAATCCCAGCGGGAAAAGGTCGAAAGGCTGATCGCCATCGGTCGCGACGAAGGCGCGCGGATCGTGCATGGCGGCGGGCGTCCGGTCGGTCTCGACAAGGGCTTCTTCACCGACATCACGATCTTCGACGATGTCGACAACAAGATGACGATCGCCCAGGAAGAAGTGTTCGGTCCGGTCGGTTGCGTCATCGGCTTCGATACCGACGAAGAGGCGATCCGCATCGCCAACGACAGCCGTTATGGCCTGAATGGTGGCATCGAAACCGCTGACGCTGCCAAAGGCTATGAAATGGCGATGAAGATCCGTGCGGGCAGCGTCATGCTCAATGGTGGCACTGGGCGTATGACCTATGCGCCCATCGGCGGCTACAAACGCTCGGGCGTGGGCCGGGAATATGGTCCCGACTGGCTGCACGAATACCAAAATCAGAAGTCGGTCTTCTATCCCATCGGCAGATAGAGCCGCTGCCTAACCTGCGGTAATGCCGCCGTCGACCGCCCAGCAGGCGCCATGCACATGACGCGCCCGATCGGAAGCCAGGAACAGAAGCGGCTCGGCCACATCCTCGGGCGGACAGGGCGGCCGCATTCCGGTGTAGCGCGCGAGGAGACGGGGATCGGCGAAATCGGGGAAGGACATGCCCTGTGTCATTTCCGTCCGCATCGGGCCAGGCGAGAGGATGTTGATCCGCACGGGACTGTCCATCATCTCCATCGCGAGCGACAACGTCAAACCGACCAGTCCGAATTTGGAGGCGGTATACGGCGCCAGATAGGCCTGCCCCATGAAACCGGCGGTGGAGGCCACGCAGATGATATTCCCGCCGCTCTCGATCAGGTGCGGCATGGCCGCCTGCATGAGAAAGAAGGGGCCGGACAGGTTGGAGGCAACGGTCCGGTTCCATTCCTCCTCCTTGATGTCCGCCAGTCGGTGAAACATGACATCGGCGGCGATATTGCACAGCACGTCCAGCCGGCCGAATGCCGTCATCGCCCCTTCGATAGCCTCCCTACAGCCATGCGGCTCGCCAAGATCGCAAGCCAGCTCGACACACCGGCCACCCGCGTCGCGGATCAACCGCCCGGTCTCTTCCAGCTTGGCTCGGCTGCGCCCGACAAGGCACAGTGCCGCGCCTTCCCGCGCGAAGGCGAGGCTCGCCGCTCGGCCCAGGCCCGACCCGGCGCCGGTGACCAGTGCGACCTTGCCTGCAAAGTCCATCCGAATATCCTCTTCCAAAACGGGTCGTCGGCGGGGCCACAATGCCACGCTGACGCATGCCATAAGGGTGATTAAGGCTTGGCCAACCTTTCCCCGGATGGGGTTGATCCCCTCACCAGCGCCGTCGCCATTGCGCGCCGCGCCGACGGTTGCGGATCATCTCATCCCGCTGCTCCGGCGTGACATGAGGCGTGTCGGCGGGAAGATGCGAACGGAGTTCCGCAGACGGCACGATCCTGAGCGTCGGCTCCGGCCCGGAACTCGCGCCGGTCCAGCGCAGCATCAGCGATCCTTCGTTGCGTCCGGCCGGATCAAGCCAGTTGGGCACGCCCGGATCGTCCAGTGCGATGACGGCCCGGAAGCGGCCGTCGCCGTCCAGACGCGCCTGCGCCGCGTTAAGGCTGCTCTGATGGTTTATCCAGTCGATCGTGTTCCACAGCGGATCGTTGAGCTGCACGTTCCAGTAACGCACCTGATCGGGCACCGCCGTGTCGATGATCATCGCCTCCCCCGGCTCCAGCCGGAAGATGCCCTGATAATAATGCTGCCCGGCCACGCCGCCGCGACCGGCCCAGTCATCATATTCCAGCCTGTTGACGAAGCCCTGCGCCCGCTGCCGCTGGCCATAACCCAGGGCGAATGCGGCATAGCGTTCGACGAACGCTGACAGGCGATCGAGCCGATGGGCGATCTCGGCTGCGGGCACCGGACCGCCGCCCACGCGCCGGTCGACCCGTTCGATCGCGATGCGTAGATCGCGCCCCACGCCCCAGCCATAATAGGCATGGCGCAAGCCGATCGTGACCGCGCGCGGGTCTAGCGGAAACCAGTCGCCCGCATGATCCGGCCGCTCCCCGCCCAACAGGATGTCGAACGCCCCGTCCGGTCCCAATGTGCAGGCATCCAGATCGATCATGCCCACCGAAGGCCCGAGATCCTCCATCGGCCCCAGGCCGCCCGCGACCAGATCTAGGAACACGAAAACCCCGTCCCCCCGCGTGCCCGAAAGCCTGTAGACGCCGCTGCCGTCGATCCGCGCCGCGCCATAGATGAAATCGGGATTGACCCCGACCGTGTTGAGGATGCTGCTGACCGACGGTACGAAATCGGGATGATCGGGGTCGGCGAAGGCCGTCTGATAGCCGGTGGCGAGGATAGCGAACAACAGGCGGTGCCCCTCGGCCCGGGCCTGTGGATCATCGGGATCGGCCAGCCTGTTCAATACGCTTTCCGCCCCCGCCATCCGCTCCAGCCAGGCGCGCCACTGGGACGCTTCAGATATAGGCATGGTAGGTCTCGATATATTCGGCGAACCTGTCGCTTACCTGTTCGGCGTTCAGACCGTAGTCGGCCAGACTGTAGCTGCGCGGGCCATGCTTGCCCGCCGGATTCTCCCGCAGCCAGCCCAGAATGCCCTTTTCCGACTCCGGCGTGAAATCCCAGCCGAAATGGTCATAGGCGGCCCGGATGGTCGAGACCGGGTCGGCGACGAGGTCCTTGTACCGCATGTCATAAATCGGCAGGTCGGGATGCGCCTTGCGATAATCCATGCAGCACTTCACCCCATCCCACCAGAGTTGCAGGAACTCCGCGCCCAGCGCATGCAGATCAAGCTGGTCGTAGGACGGCCCACGAATGACGCTGATCAATTGGGAGATCGAGGCGATGACGGTGGTCGGATCGCGATGGGGCTGAATGAAGATCGCATCGGGATAGACGCTGCGCAGCGCGGGCAGCTTATACATATGCTCCTGAATCTTGAGCACCCAATGCCTGCCGGGATGCCGCCAACCCAGATGCTGAAGCCACATCTTGTGGACCTCGTAGCGAAAGGTCGCGTCGATGCCCTTGAACCAGTCGTAGAAGCGCGGGAGATGCTGGAACATGCACGGATTGCTGCTCTGAAAGGAGGTCGTCATGAACGATCCGCATTCCTGTGGGATTTTGGCGCCCAGCGGATGGGCCTTGAGCAATTCGTCGGCATCACCGCCCAGTTGCGCGCGCAAATGCTCGTCGAACCGGGCGATGCGCGGGTCCGTATCGGCGGTTGCGGCTTCAGGCGGGGGCGATGGTTCGGCCACTTCCCACATCAGCGGCGTGCGTATCTGCGGGTCGCCTTCCATCAGGGCGTGCAGGAAACTGGTGCCGCACCGGGGAAGGCCGAGGATGAAAAGCGGCTGCCGGATTTCGACATCGGCGATTTCGGGGTAGCGCGCACGGTCGTCGGCGATCGCCTTCAGCCGGGACAGGTCATCGGCGATGATGTGCAGCGCCCGGGCATGACCATTGGCATTGAGCGCCCGGTCTTCCGCCATCGAGGCAAGCAGTTGCTCCAGCCCCGGCCGCACATTGTCGCGCAAATAATCGGGCAGCGGATATTGCGCCAACAGCGTGTCCGCGTCCGGAAATCCAAATGTCATTGCCATCCTCTCTCAAACCGGTCTGACGACCATTTTGGGCAGGATGACTGCTCCGGACACCGATGAAAAGCCCAGGCGCCATAGATGTCGCCTATCAAAAACAGATGTCGAAAATTGCGGCTACATCAGTGGGCGCTCAGTGGATCAAAAGCCGGTCACGGAACTGCTGCGGCGAACACCCTTCTATCTGGCGGAACGCCACACTGAAGCTTGCCGTATTGGCAAAACCACAGCGATAGGCGATCTCCTTGACCAGAAGCGATCGGTCCATCAGTAGGTCCTTCGCCAGAGCGAGCATATGACGGCGACAAAAGGCCGCGGGACTTTCGCCCGTCGCGGTGCGGAACAGGCGTTCATAGTGACGGACGCTGATGCCGCGTTCCGCCGCCAACTGCCCGATCTCGACCCTGCCGGGCTGCTCCCGGATATGTGCAACAAGGCCAGCCAGATAGCGCTGGTCGAACGTCCGGCGACTGGTGAACTCCGGTTGGCTTTCTGGACCGAATTGCTGCACCATTTCGGCTGCGAGGCCGACGCTGATCGAATCCAGAATGAGTTGCGAACACAGCCCCGGAGCCACCAGTTCCTGCTGGGCCCTTAGAGCCCGATCCGAAATTAAGTTGAGTGGTATCAGCGGGTTAGCTTGACGCTTGCCGCAGTCGTTGATTCAGGGGTTTTGCAACAAACTTCCGGAGATCAACGATGTGGACCGATACCACTCGGGCGCAATATGCCCGCGCGGGACTGACTTTGCCAAGCGATTTGACCGATGCCGAATGGTCGGTGCTCGAACCTTTCTTGCCGCCACCCTCCCACGTAGGCCGTCCGCGCAAATGGCCGCTGCGACGGATCGTCGAGGCGATCCTGTATCTGCTGCGTGGGGGGCTGCCGTGGCGAATGCTGCCGCCCTGCTTTCCGCCGGTCTCGACGGTTCGGCGCTGGTTTTACCTGTGGCGCGATAACAAACTGTGGCTCTCGCTCAATCATACCCTGCTGTTGATGGCGCGTGAAGCGACAGGCCGCGAGGCTTCGCCCAGTGCTGGCGTGATCGATAGTCAGAGCGTGAAAACAACGGAAAGTGGCGGCCCTCGCGGCTTTGACGCGGGCAAAAAAATCAAGGGGCGCAAGCGCCACATCCTCACCGACACCGAGGGCCATTTGGTTCATGCGGTGATCCATACCGCCGACATTCAGGACCGCGACGGCGCGCCGCTGGTCCTGCGTGAAATCATCCACCGCTTTCCATGGCTGCGCCATGTCTTTGCCGATGGCGGCTATGCTGGCGACAAGCTCAGGGAAGCCCTCCGGCGTACCGGCAAATGGACTGTCGAGATCGTCAAGCGATCCGATGTTGCAAAAGGCTTCGTGGTTCTTCCGCGCCGCTGGGTCGTCGAGCGAACACTGGCTTGGCTGAACCGCAACCGTCGGCTCGCCAAGGACTTTGAACAGACCATCGCATCGGCAACTGCGTGGCTGTTCATAGCTTCCATCCAGCTATTCGCGCGTCGCATCGCAAGACTATGAAATTTCATCGGATAATTATGAATCAGGCTCTTAGAAGCATTGCTCTGACATGGGGATTGCGCATGTCTATGGTGTCGCGCAATTGTTGATTGGAAAGTTCCATGGGCAAACCAGTGATCGCGGGAATATCTATTCTGCAAAATAGCGATCTTTGCTCGCGTTCCTGCCAATGCATTTGGAACGAACACGCGGCCGGATAAAAGCGTACCTCGCCCTGCTCGCAAAAGTCGCGAGCAGATGCGAGATATCTGCCCATAGACGGGAAGCGGGTCAATTCGAAATAGCTGCAGGGCGGCGTGAAGACGATCTCGCTTCGTTCTCGCCAGAAAAACCGCCGGACTTCAAAGCGCGCACCAACTGTAGCCCTCGCCGCTTCGAGAGACGTTTCGAATTCCTGCGGGAATATGAAGTCCAGGCTTGTACCCTCAGGATGACGGTCAGAATCATAAGGTCTTGTAAGCATATCAGCTGTTGCTCCCCCTCACTTTCTCCCAGCCGATCGCGAGAATAATATATCGATCATATCGAGAGAAGCTAATTTATTAGTGTCCGATTCAGAAGTTCTTCAATTAGAGCAATATCTTGCGGGTGCGGCGCGTGATCATCGGATTGAAGCGATGAAGGGCCAGCGGTGGGTGAGGTGACGGACCTTTCCCCGTCGTTTAACCAAACCGGCATCAAGAATAATTTTGGTTGCGTTTTTGCGATCTACGATTGCGACATCGTAGGGTTGGTGGGTCAGTGATCGATTAGCTGCTTCATAACTATTGGCTCACTGAAACGAAATCGACATCTACGTCATGCTGGTCACGGCAAGAGGACTGAGCGAAAGCTAAGTCAGCAATTCTTGGCACAAGCCTTGAAATGTTAGTTTCCAGGGATAGCCGGCTGCCTAACGCACAAAAACTGAGTGAATACCAAGTGAATAGCGAAAAGGGGCCGAGTGAAACGAGACCTCCTGCTCATGGATGTCCAGCGGCACACACTCAGTCAAAAGCTCGGCCGCTGCCAGCCGATCCATACGAAAAGGTGTGCAGATCGGTGAAATGACTGTGCCCGTACGACCCACGCCTTTCCAAAAGCGCCAAAGCACCCCATCAGCCCCTCAGAACTAGCAAGCTTTGCTCCATTGCACAGCCGTCGCTCCACCGTCATAGGTTTCGTAGATGAACGAAAAAATGAACGCTACGATCTTAAGAGTTATCGAGCGCACGCCGCAATGGCTGCGTCACGATCTGGGATCCAGGGATGCAGCCGCTCGCGGTCGCGCCGAGGAAACATTGGCGGCGATGATCAGCGACGCGCTTGCCAACGGAACCGCCGCGAATCAGGAGGAATAAGAGGGACACCTCCTTGTCTCATGGGTGCCGCGTACCGTTGAGATTACCGCGCCTGCCTCTCCGCCAACGCACGGTTTCACATTGCGACATTCAGCCTCCGTTCCCAAGGAGGCTCTCCCCAGGAGGCAAATCAGGGAACTGGCCGCGCCAGCATGACAGCCCGCCTCCCGAACACATCGGTCCCAAACCGCCTTTGCAGATGAACCGCAACCAACGCTGCATACCTGCGTTGGCGAATGCCATTTGGGCTGTGATAGATACCCACCGCCTTCCAGTAGCTGCCGCCCGCCTTCAAAGCGTCGAGAAAGATCCAGCGCGCCGCCTCGACGTTAAAACAGGGATCAAATTGCAGCCAGTGCCGGACCTCCCTCTCGCGCCGCGACAGCAGCGCGGCGATCCTGGGCACCCACCAACTGTTGATCTGGAGCGGTCCCAGGTCATGGCTCCCGTTTTTGTTGCGGATCTCTGCACCGATCCATCCGGCTTCCTGATCACGCAATCCCCAGAGCGTTTTTTCAAGCCAGGACTGACCGCGTGCCGCCTGCCGGATGCATCGCCCCACCTCAGCCTCCGGCGGCCTCGCCGCTATTGCGTTTTCGCAAGGTAGCGCCGCCGTCAGCGCCAGCGAGACAACACAGATCCAAGCTCGATCAGCGATCCAGACCACGGCCCGCCTCCCTTCCGATGTCCCGGGTCTGCTGCTCGCGCGTAGGAGCAGGCGTGTCCCGATTGCGGTGATGGTCGCTCAGCAAAGAATGAAGATGGTGATCGAGCGCCTCGAAAACCTTTTGAGCCCGACCAGCAAACTTGTCCGCTAGGCCTTTGGGTTTTGCATTGCGGGTCCAAAGCTCTCGCTCCAGCCGGTGGTCGCTGCGCAAGAGTCGCTCCCTATCCTGATCTTCCTTCATTTGCCGGAGATGCGGTCCTTGCCTAGCGGCCATTTGTACACGATGATCACGCTCCAAACGCCCCAGGCCTTCAAGGCTTGACGTCTTCTCGCCCGACCGGTCTTCGAGCCGCTCGACCAGTTTTTTCGGATCCTGGGTCCAGAGCTTTACCCCATATCGGGCGCGGGTGATCGCGGTGTAGAAATTCTGCGCGCTCACCAGCGGCGACCCAACAGGCGCCAGGACATAGACCCGGTCATAAGTCTTGGACTGAGCCGAATAGATGGTCTCGGCATATCCATGATCCCACGTTTTGTGCCGGAAGAGGTCGACCGTCTGCACCCGCTTGCCGCGATCCCAGCAGATCCTTGCCAGTGAGCCCTCGAGCCTCTCAATCGTACCGCGCTCCGCATTTTTGAGTTGGAGTTCCTTCGAGACCAAACGCCACTGGATGCGGTCGCCTTCGCTGAGGACTCTCTGTTCATCCATGAAGACGTTGACCTGCGAGGCTTTGGCCGCGCGGGGATCCCAGAGATGGGTGCGTCCCTGCTCGTCCACCAGTCGGAGGCGTTGTCGCCCCTGCGCGTCCCGCACCACCCCGACAACGCGATATTCGGCATCCCGCCCCAGCCCCGCTCCTGGCTGATCGCGACCGAAGGTCACCACCTGTCCCCCTGAATAAAAGCGCGCCATGCGCTTTTCCTGATCGCTCAGGCCACCAGGTGTAAGGACTGAAAGCCGGGTCTCCTCCGCCGCGACGACCCCCTCGCGCTGCAGGACCTCCCTGATATTGCTGTTCACGATCAGGCGCGACGCATTGTCGAGAACGAGAATGTTGGTCGCAGCGCGGCTCCTGGGGCTGAGGCGCGTCCATTCCGCGACCACATCTGCAGCGAGCGTAGCGGCATCCTCACCGCCCACCACCTTGTCGAGCCGACCAATCGAGGCTGCGTAATCCCCCGCCCTCGCATGCGCGACAGCCTGTCGCATCGCCTCGGTTTCCTGCCGACGCGACTCCGTCAGTTCGGCCGTTTCCATGCCCAGTTTCTGCATGAGCCAGAAAGCCTTGCCCTGCTCGATCGCGCCGGTCTGCTTGTTGTCGCCAAGGAGAATGAGGCGAGCGCCAGTGGCCTGGCTGATTTCCAGCACTCGCAAAGCCTGGCGGCTTCCCAACTGTCCCGCTTCGTCGAGAACCAGCACATGGTTGCCGCTGATCCCATATCCACCACCCGCAAGAAGGCTGGCGACCGTGCGCGACTCGATCTGCGCCTTCTCCCCCAATTCGGCGGCGGCGGACGATGTCGGCGCCAGGGCGATGAGGATCGTACCCGGCAGCGCGGCGTCCTTCAGCGATCGGACAAGCGTCGATTTTCCTGCACCCGCGACGCCTTGAAGGCCGGTGACCCGGTCATGCGAGGTCGCCATGTCCACCAGCGCCCGTTCCTGCGCCGGAGAAAGCCCCGCCTGTTCCAGTATAGGAAGCAGGCGATCGGCGCTCGCCACGGGCCGACCGTCCCCGACAGCAAGCGCCAGATGCATGGCGAGCGACTGCTCGAGCCGCACAGTGCGCCGGGTGGTCCGGCCCCGTGTCAATATTTCGTCCCCAGTCTGGCCACGGGTAGCGAGGAGCTTGCGTCGTTCTTCATGCGCATCGACGAGGGGTCGCAAATTCTGAAACCGTACTTCCCCGACATGGGAGGCTAGCCCCGTGGTATAGAGACGGCCAAGCGGGTTCACGGCCTCCTTCCCCTCCGATTGCCTTATCCCAAACAGAGCTGCTCGGGCGGCATCGGCGCGGTCGACCGGGACGGGATGCTCGCCCGATCGCGCGGCGCCCTCTCTCACCGCTTCAAGCGGCTTTTCATATGGCCCCAGCCGCCCGCGCCACTGGATGAGCAGCGTATCGATCCCGGTTTTCACCTTGGCGCCGCGGGTGGCGTAGAAGGATTGGCGGCGCGACGCCTGACCGACCAGACCATGCTGCTGGGCATGTTCATTGATCTGCTCGGCCCGCTGCGACATCTCCTCGATGAGGGCCTTGGGAACGCCCCTGATTTCGAACAGACCCCGGCGCGGATCAAAGTCTATCTCATAGCCAAGCTCGCGCAGGCCATGGGCGAGTTCGTTCCGGTAAATCTGCCCGCAGGTCATCTGCTCGGCATACATGGCGCGGGTTTCGAGGCTTGCCATCGGATCGCCCGATTGCCCGTTGGTCATGTTGAGGACGACGACATGGGTGTGGAGGTGGGGGTCAAGTTCGCGGCTGGCATGTTCGGTGAACCGCGCCCACAACAGTCGGCCCGTCGTCTCGTGGACGATATTGCCCGCTTCCCGTTTTCGCAGCTGGGCATGCTCCTCAAGATAGGCGAGCGTCACATCGACCGATCGCTCATGGAGCTGGACGATCCGCTCGTCGCCCATGGCGAGCGCCATCACTGATACGGATTTGGGCGCACTGATCGCAAAGTCCCAGCCGGGATGATGCTGGATGCCGTCGGCGCGATGTCGGCCCAACTGTTGGCCTGCAACCTTGCCAGCCAGCAGGGACCGAAAAGTTTCAGGATCGACATCGTCCGAAAGGTCGAGCTCGCTCACCAGGGCACCACCCCAGGACGACCGCTCCGCCTCCCCCTTCGTATAATAATCGCCGATCGCGTAATAGCGAGCAATGTTACCGGGCGAACCCTTCAGGCGGCGCGGATGCATCATGCCGGCCTCGCCTCACTACGGTCGCCCGATACGCGCCCGTGTTGCCGAAGGCGGAAGCCGCTCGCCCTTCCAAGGAGCCTCGGCAGCGCTCTTTCTCCGTTTTCATTTTCACCCTCCGCAGGATTAGATGAGTAGCCTTGCACGCTGATCTCGTCATGCGCGGGCGTGCTGCCCTTGTCCGCTCCGAGGGGGAGCTCGGGAGCTTCCGATTTCCTCGCTCGCCGACGCTTGGATCGCGATCCTGAAGATTTCGGAGGAGACTTGTCGCCCTCATCCGGGTCGAGACGAAGGAGCGGAACTAGCCGCTCGACGAATGCGGCCTGCAGGCTGGGAAGCGCATTATAATTATCGGTGAACCGCACCACGGGAAGGTTCCGTCCGAACCGAAGGAAACCCGCGAGATTGGGAAGATTGGTGACCTCGGTATGCATGACCAACGGGCGGGTCACCTGCATCCGCGACAGGTTGACCCCATCCCGCATGTCGTTGACGCCGTAGGACATGCCCTCATTGGCCTCGACCTGCTCGACCTGCCCTAGATTTTCCGAAACATGCTTGGCGGTGGGAGTGTCGTTGGCGCGCAGCGCCACCCAGGTCGAGCAATAGCCGGTGATCGCCGCGGCATCCTGGATGCCGTAGGTCGCCTCAAGCTGCGGGTAGGACTGAAACCCCAATATGCCGCAGCCGCCATATTTTCGCGCGCGGGCGAGAAAGTCGCTTAGCGATGGCAGTTTCTGAAGTGTGGGAAGCTCGTCGATGACACAATAGAGGCGGCGCTTACGGTCGGGCGGGAGGCTCATGATGGCGCTTATCGCGATGTCGAGCCAGACGGTGACGAGGGGCCGGAGGGAAGGGAGCTGATCCGCCTTGACGGTGATGAAGAGCCAGCTGTCATCCTGCTCATTGGCGACCCAGTCCCGGATGGAGAAGCCGTCGGCCGTGTCATCGAGATAGGAGAAGCTGCGCATCACCGAGGCCAGTTCCGCGCGGATGCCCGCAGAAGTGCGGTCGCCTTCCATCGAGATGAAAGCCGCAGCATCGGTGCCCTCCGCAAAACTTGCCAGCGTCTTCAGAGGGCTGCGCACCACCGTTTCCAGGAGCACGGAAACCAGCGTCCCGTCATATCTGGCAAGCTTGCGCAGGACCGCCACCAGCGTGCCGCGGGCCGCCTTCGCCCAGAAGGGATCGCCACCTTTGTCTGGGATCGTCGATTCCGCGATCTGATCATAATGATAGTCACGCGGAACATCGACCCAGGGCGACCAGAAGTCGGAGCGGTTATCCAGCGGATTGAGCAGAATGTCGTGCCCAGGCCGGTAGAATTTCTCAACGAAGGTGCCGGCGGTATCATAGACGATTGCCCGCTTGCCTTGCTTTCGCATGCCGTCCAGCATCTTCACGATGATGTTGGTCTTGCCCGTGCCGGGCGCACCACAGATGAGGATATGTTCAGGCTCGAACGCATCGGGAACGGGCACGCCGCCGATAGCAAAGCTGCCCTTCCGGCTGCGCCACAATTGCCGCCGCAGCTGACGCGCAGCGCCAAAGCGCGCGCCGCGCAGGAACTGATTGGAACCAAGGCCCTTCCCCGTACGGGTGAAATAGAACCATGCCCAAACCAGCATCAGGAGGGCAAAGGCGCCCGCAAGTGCCGCGCCGAACACCAGATGATGCTCCATAGCCTGCATGGTCTTCCTGGCGATGGGGGAGCCCAGCAAGGCATCGGACGTCGTCCAATATTGGCGACCCGACGGGGTCCGAAAGAGCAGCGGCGCGCCGCCGGGCACATCGCTTTTGAGCGTCGCCTCAGCGATCTTGACGGCAACAAAGCGCTGATAGTCGGTCGACTTCCCCAGTACATACCAGAGGGTACCGCCGACCCAGATGGCGATCCCCGCCAGCAGGGTCTGGAAGAAGACCTGCGTGGTCATGCGAACATTGTGAACGATGGCCTGACCGCCCCTGGTCCAAGAGCCCAGTGTGTCGTTACGGAAGATGCTCACTAGAGTACCTCCTCGGGATCGAGAAGGCCTCTTTCCAACAGCAGGGCGCGCGCATCGTCCATGCCCTTCTGGAGGATATCTGGCCGACGCGTGCCGACTGACGCGGCGAGGATGGCGAAGACCTGGATGAGGGTCGCCTGCACTAAGTCGAAGCGGCCATGATAGCCCGCCGCGTCCATGCCTTCATAGCGGTTGAGAATGTCCCGGACATAGTCGGGGATGGTCGTGCCCGCTGCTTGAGCACCGACGACGAGACGCCCGAAGAGGGCGTCCTTGAACCTGATGGTAATTCTGGGCAAGCGCCGAACTCCTGTTCGTCGCCTGGCCAATCGTGATGAAGCGCGTCCCTTATAACCGGATTTCAGTCCGATCTCAATTGATTACATGTGTTCAGAGTGGCAGCCAAACGGTGCCAAGGCAGATCAAGGACTTAACTATTCGGCCCTCTTAAACGACAGCCAAAGCGTGTCGGGGGGCGTCAATCAGTGCCATCAGCGTAAGACCTGTATTCGGCCGGAAAACCGCGCAAATGCTGGCGATTCTCGCCCGCAGCACCCGTGCGTACGGTGCATTACAAAACGCCTATGGCGTGCGTCCTTTCTTCGCAGCGCTTTCCCGCGCTGCGCTGCCACGTGCCGGAAGGCGCGGGGCACCCCGAAGGGGGTTTCAAATCTTTAGACAATGAACAGCCTTTCTGATCGGGAAAAAGGGGCGTTGCCTCCCCAAATGAGGTCCATCGCCACGCCAGCGATTGCATCCGGGATGCACCGTGGCAATATCGACCTTGGCGGGCAGACCTTCGCAATTGTGAAGGATAACATATGCCCAAAATGAATGATCGCGAACGCCTTGCCGATCTTGAGGCAAGGGAACGAAAGCTCGCGCAAGAGGTGTTGGGCGCCCGCCGCGCTCTGCGCGGCAGATAGGCCTCGATGGTCGAAGACCTGGCCGTCGAGCAACTGAGCGAACGCGCCTTTCGCGAAATCGTGGGGCACGCAATTCGCATCGGCGGCGACCGGGCCATGGAAGCCTTGCGCGCGATCGATCGGCTTGAACCCGGCAAAATCTCGACCGGCAAAACAACCCGAAGGGTTGTCCCTGCAGCGAGCACGGCGGAGCCGCGCGCAGCTGGCCAGGATCAGCCAGGCTGATCCTGCATCGTTGCGCGACGGGCGCGGATGGAGGACGCTTGCGGCCTCCATCCGGGTCCCCGAGCGCGACGACCTTTCCCCCACTCGACAAAAAAGAGGCGGCGGAGCCGCGCGCTCCACCGCCTCTTTTCCTTTGCTCGACCTCTCCTATCGGATCGCGCGATTGTGATGCTGATCAGCGAGGGCGAAGAAATGCGCGGGGATCCCGAGCCTGCGCACCTCGCGTGCCAAATGGCTCTGCAACCCGGACCCCTGGCACACGACCGCCTCTACGGGGCGGAGCCTGAGCAGTTGCTCGTTGCGCGCGAACCCTGCCCTGTTTCCGAGTTTCCGGTCGAGGCTAAAGGGGATGAGATGACACGCGTTACGCGCCGCCCAAGCCGCCGCGATCGCGTCGCACCCCTTATCCTGCCCTGTTGTCGCGAGAACCATCGTTGGCACCCGCACCTTGATGCTATCGAGCGCTGCATAGAGAAGGCGGTGATCCTCCCAGACCTGCCCGCCGGAGAAGATCACGACTGGTCCCTTGGGCGCGCGTGCATCGATATGCCGCTTGCGCCGGGCCGCGAGGTAATCGGTCGCCGCCACCACCGATGCGGTCCGCTTGGATGAGACCAGCGAGGCGCGCGGGGCTGACCAGGGCCGTCCGGCCTCGGCATGGTAGGTAGCGGCGGCATAGTCGCGCATACACGCCAGCGCGTCCTGGGTTTCGTCGAGCGACTGGCAGAGCATCTGTGCCTCTTCCAGTTCGACGCTGCCAATCTCGCTCCCGTCATTCTGTTCAATAAGCCGACGGACGGCCATCGCCGCCTTGTCCGCTTCCCCCTCAATCTGGCCTGCAACCTTGTGGAAGCTGTGGACGATGCCCCATGCGATCCGGTCCGCCATGGCCTCCAGCCGGGTATCGCGCAGGACATCGAACAGGGTCGTGACCAAAAACTCGGTGGCCCGGGCGACCACCTCGCCATCGGGCATCGGCGCATGGATGACGTCGTCTCCGCGCGCGATACGGTAGCTGTCGGTCGTTTCGATAAAGGCGTCGGCGAAGCGATCCAGGGTTGCGTCGCGGTCAGTCATATTCAGCATGGGGAACCTCCTTCATTTGCTCTTCAAGAGGTTTCCTCTTCCACACGGGCTCGCCTCGGCGGGGTCAAGGATCGTGGCGCAGCCACGACCGCGAAGCGGCGATGGGGGTCACGATTTTTTCTCGCGCGCACCGCCGCAGCGATGGCGCGCAGGTGCCCGCCCGCGAGAAAAAATGGTGGGGCCCCGTCGTCCTTGAGGCCGCCGGGGTTTCCCGTGTAAACTCATCCCGCTTGTTGAGAGAAGAAGAGAGGCAGCCTCCATGGGGGCTCGATGCCCCCATGGAGGCTTGGGTCCAGACGCAACGCTCGCCCAACAGACCCTGAACCGACGGTGTTCCCTCTCCCATTGGATTAAAATAGGGACCGGCAGCTAAGGTGCTGCCGATCCCTTGGAGAACTACCCGGTCGATCTTATCCGCTTCAAATCGGCGGGACATAGGCATCATAAGGATTGCCTTCGACGAGATGACCGAAGGGGGTCATTACATAATCCGAACCATCACGGCCGACGGCACAGATGACGAAACGCGGCTCACCGGTCTGCGTATCCTGGCATTCCATGAGGGCGAGATTGCCATCCCCTGCCGCGCGCAGGAGGGTCTGGAAATTAGTGCGCAGATTGTCGGGAATAGCCATGTGCCGCCTCCCCCCTATTGCTCGCCTGACGACGTTGCCGCACCAGCACGGGTGTGTCGGCCGCCTGATCCGCTCGGTGGAAGGCGTGGATCGGGACATCGGCCTCCCGCAGCAACTGGTAAAGATTTGCCTGGACCCCAGACCCCTCGCAAAGCAGCGCCTCGACGGGCTTCAGTTCTATAATTTTGCGGTTCCGCTTGAAGGCGGTTTTCCTCCCCGAGCCGTACAGCCCGTAGACCACGACCGGGACGCTTATTTCCGTTCGCGCCGCCCAGGCCGCAGCGATCTGGTCGACGCCCCGCCTTTGTCCGGTGGTGATAAGGGTCATGTGCGGGATGCGCGCCTTGATGAGATCGAGCCGGTCCCAGATGAGTTTCCAGTCGTGCCAGTCGGCAGGTCCGGTCACGACCACGATCGGCCCCTGCGGCATATGCTTTTCGCGTATGGCAAGGGTCCGTGCACGCAGGAAATCTAGCGCCGCGATCTGGCTCGCGCTTGATGCGGTCGACGCCCGGGTGCCGCGCGCAGGCGACCATGGCCATCCCGACAGGGCACGATACATTTCGGCGGCATAGTCACGCATGCACTCGATCGCATCGCGCTGTTCGGCGATCGACTGGCAGAGAAGCTGTTTCTCCTCCAGGGAGGTCGTGTACACTTCGCTGACGTCCGGCTCGCGGGCAAGTTCGCCGACCTCCTGCGCAAGCCGGTCCTCCTGTCGTTCGAGCTTTCCGGCGACGAAGTGGAAGCTGTTGACGATGCCCCAGGCGATTTCGGGGGCAAGCGTCTCAAGCCGGGTATCGCAGAACAGATCGAAGATGGCGGCTACAATCCCGCCGCATTCTGCCTGCGAGGCGATGGGTTCGGGCATCTCATGCTCAGCCGGTTCTTCACCCGGCGAGACAATCGTGAGGCCAAGCGGGTCACCGAAGGCTGCCTGAAATTCAGGGGTGGCAGTCATCTGGGCATAGAGGGTGGGCAGATCGGCAAAGCGATCGATGCTGCTGCGCGGGGCGCTAGCCATGGCGCGGTCCTTTCACGATTGAAGGAAGGAAGCTGGACGAAAAACGGCCGGGAAAGCGTATGCTCTCCCGGCCCATATTGGTTTCGCCAGGGTTCTTAGTAGGGAACCTCGTCGTCGAGATCGTTCCTGCCCATCAGCGAGCCATCGGCCCCGGCAGTGCTTTCACCGAAGCCGGATTGCCCGCGCTCGTCATAGGAGCGCTGCGACGCCCCGAAGCCACCGTTGAATTCCGCGCGCAGCGTCTCACGGCGCCAGGCGATGGTGTAGCCGCCGTCTTCGGTCGGGAAGAGAGCGACAGGCAGCGGTTCGGGAAGGCCCGGATCGTCGACCGAACCGGCAAGGAAAGCTTCCCCGGTCTTCTTCGAAGCGGCTTCCCAGAGCGCACCGATCTGAACCCAGCGCCGTGCGACATTGAGCGTGAGGATTTCGTACAGCGGCGCGCGGTCGCTCGTGCTTTCGACCTTGCGCAAACCGATGCGCGGCAGGTCGATGGTGCGCGTGGCTATTGAGCCCGTCAGACGACCATTCACATTCTGGACTTCACCGATATTCATGACTTCTACTCCTTGGATGATGCCGCTCTCGACCATTCGAAAGTGGCACCCTCCAAAATCCTCCTCCCCTCTGGTCCCTGCCCGCGCGCCACGCACTGCCCTCCCAAGAGGGCACGACCTCACCGCGACCGCGCCCTCCGACCCCTCGACAGCGCGCGCGATAGGTGGCCACGGGCGTGATCACCGACGAAAGATATGAAGCCAAAGGTGCCGCGCGGTGCGGCGCACAGGGAGACGATCAGGGATCGACGCTTGCAAGGCGCGATCCCGTAGGGGACGGAGCAACGTCCCCTCAGCCCGCCAGAGGGATAAGATGACTGTCAGTCCGGTCTGCCGATAAGAGCGATATGCGCCGAGCGCATATAGTGATGAAGCTCGACGCCGCCGGGCATCAGGCCGTCCGCCAGCGCCTTCATGTCGGTCAGATCCGACTCCGCTTTGAACGGTCCATCCTCCTGGCTCTCGATCGTGAGAATGCCGATGCACAGGGCCTTCTTCACCAGGTGCAGATCGCGTCCTTCAAATTCAGCCATGACGAGCTCCTCCGCGCCAATGCGCGGCACTTCATAAACCTTTCGAGGCCGCCTTTCGACAGTTTTCACGCGGGCAAGAACGATCCCACCCGGCTTGAAAATCGCTCAGAACCTGCGAGGTCAGATAATGGGCGCGACCAACTCCAGTTTGAGCCACTGAGCGAGAAGCCCCAATTCCGCAGCGAGTTGGTCATGCGTGTCTGCCGGGGCACCAGATTCCATATGGACAGATTGCACAAGCAGCCGTCCCGATTTCCTGTCTGCCTTGAGATCGGTCCGCGCCACGATCCGGTCACCCAGCAGGAAGGGGAGATCATAATAGCCGTGGGACCGCTTGGGCGCCGGGGTGTAGATGCCGATACGGTAGTGGAAGTCGAACAGCTTTTCGGTTCTGGATCTCTCCCAGATCAGCGGATCGAAGGGCGAGAGGAGCGCCCGCGCGGTCATCCGGCGCGGCGCCTGGGCGTCGCGATGCAGGAACATCACCTGCGACATACCCTCCACCGTGACGGGAATGAGTGCCCCCAAGTCCTGCAGATCCTGGATGGCGTCGCGGGCCTCATCGGGCTTCAGCCGGAAATAGTCCCGCAGATCAGCGACGGTCGCGATGCCGAGCGCCCGGGCGGATTGCTCGATGAGCGCGCGCTGGGCGTCGCGTGGCTCCGGTGTCGGGATGGCGAGGATGTCGAGCGGAATGACGCGCTCGGTCAGATCATAGACGCGCTCGAAGCTGCCACGGCGGGTGGCCGTGGTGACGTGCCCGGCCCAGAAGAGCCATTCGAGCATCTGCTTTGCCTCGCCCCACTCCCACCAGCCCGATCGATTGCGCGCGCCCTCAAAATCGGAGGCCGCAAGCGGGCCGTCGGTCCTGAACCGCGCGAGCAGCGTCTCCGCTTCGCCGCGCCGCTCTCCGGCAAAGGCGCGCAGTCCCTTCCACCCCGCCTCGCCCCGATCGGCGCGCGCCATCCGCCAGCGCAGCAAGGGATGGTAGTCCATCGGCAGAAGCGAGGCTTCATGCGCCCAATATTCGAACAATTGCCGGTCACGGGCCTTCCCCCAGGCGGCCTGGTCGAGCCAGTTCCGGTCATAATCGCCCAGGCGCGAATAGGCCGGCATATAGTGGGCCCGCGCCAGAACATTGACGCTGTCGATCTGATGCAGCCCGAGGCGCGCGGTCGTTCCTCGCACATGGGCCTTGCTGACGCTTGCAGGCCGGGATTTTCCGAAACCCTGTGCGGCAAGGGCAATGCGCCGGGCCTCGCGGAACGATATGCTGTCAGTCATGCCGCCCTTTGCTAGACCAGGGAGGGAGACAATGACATCAACGATCGGGAAGCTTTGCAGGCGCTTGGCCGAAAGAGCTCGCCGACCTATCGATGCTGCCATGAGTCGTCCCGACATGAGCCTCGCCGTCGTCGGCGCCGTCCACGAGAATAAGGACCGCAGCAACCGCCTGTTCGAGATCCGGCTTTGCGTCCCGGGCGAACCCGTCGATCTCGCACCGGAGCCAAAAAACCCGTTCGATCCGTCGGCCATCGCGGTCTGGAGCACGCGCGGCGTTCAAATCGGCTATCTTTCGGCGGAGCGCTGCGGCTGGATCGGGTCGCGCATGGCGCAGGGCGAGGAGATCCGCGCCATCTTCCAAGAAGCGACCAAGGGCGGCGCTATCATCCGCATCAGCTTTTCGAGCAGTGATCCGATACTGCCCCCGGCACGCCCGCGCGAGCCGGAGCTGCGTCCCTTTGATGAGGATAGCGACTTCTACCCGGACTATATCCCGCCTGACGATTAACGCGCACCGCCGAAATCCCTGTGAAAATGGCTGTTGCACGGTCCGCGCTGCCGCTATTGCGGGCGCCTCACTTCTTGAGAAGGATATCCAATGAACAATAGCGATCTGGCTGAAGCACTGGCCGCCGAGCATGGCGTCACCAAAGCCGATGCCCGCAAGCTGGTCGACTCGGTCTTCGCGAACATCGCCGGCGCCGCGGCGAAGGGCGAGGAAATTTCGCTGAACGGGTTCGGCAAGTTCAAGGTCAAGGACCAGCCCGCCCGGGAAGGCCGCAATCCCTCGACCGGCGCGACGATCCAGATCGCCGCGTCGAAGAAGCTCGCCTTCACGCCTGCCAAGGCGGTCAAGGATCAGTTGAACGGCTGATCGTTCCGGCGCTCCGCGCGGAAAGCGCGGGGCGCCTCCCGTCAGGCACCATCAGGAAAGTATAGGTCCCTGCATCGATGAACGATGCAAGATCGTGGCGGCACTCTATATGCCAACGCCATGGACGACCTCGCCCCGCTCTTCGCTCGCCTTGGCCGATCGGCGTTCCGATCGCGGTTCCAGTTGAACGCGAAGGAACAGGCCTATCTGGCTGAGCGTGGCCTCGATACGATCCTCGCCCATGGGCTAAGACTTCATCGCCCAGCGGTTGGCGCCGGCCCTGCCGCTCAATGACGGCAAACAGACGCCGATGCGTGGACATCCGGTCTTCGTGGCCCAGCATGCAACGGCAACCTGCTGCCGCACCTGCCTCGCCAAATGGCACGGCATTGGCGCCGGTCAGTGGCTGGGTGCCCAGGAACAGGGCTATATCGTGGCAGTCATCAAGCATTGGCTTCGCGATCGCCAACCGTGACGGAAAAATGGCCCGATCATCGCTGGGATGACCGGGCCAGAAAGATGCCTCGTCAGCGAGAGCCTCGAACCTTCTCTGTGCCGAGTTCGTCGTCGACAATCGAACCAAAATCCTTGTCGGACAGGCTGCCGGCTTGCCCTTGCGCAATCCGCTTCTCCAAAAGCGCCTTAAGCTCGAGCCAGGGTTCATCATCCCCCGCGTCGACGGGAAAGAGGCGTTCGATCGCATATTGCTCGATCGTCTTGTCCTGCAACGCCACCAAAGCCTTCAGCCTCTGATGCTGCTGCTCGGTAATATCTATCGTCAGGCGACGCATGGTGCCCTCGCAAATCTCACTACAAACCCACACTCGTACAATAAGGGTTTATTGTTACATCAGCCATCGAGGTTGGTTAGACGCACCATATAATGCGGCGAACATCCCTGCCCGTGACCAAGATGAGTTCGGCAGGCGTCGACGATCCGCTCCCAGATATGCGCGGGCATGTCGCAATCGCTGCCTTCGCCGCTGAGGCTGGGATCGACCATGACGATCACGTCCGACCATTCATCTGGCTCGCCGCCGCGATGCCATGTGAATTTGGGCTGCGCACCGCCGAGCCAGTGTCTGAACGCCGGGTCGCGGAAATATTCCGGCGCATTAATCAGCAGGCTCCGGCCGATATGCGGGCGATCCGAAGGGTCATCCGCTGGCAGGGCAGCAGGCGACGTGGTGCTGGCGGTTGGGCGTTGCAGCGCTACGCGCAGGGCCTCGCCGGTGGACTGAATGTCGACCCGGTCGGCAAAGATGACGCAGCGTCCCCCGCCAAATTCACCCGGGCGCGCCCGTGAACAGGTGACAGCCCATTCGAAACTGACCGGCGCCTTGGCGAGCGAGACCTGGCAGCATCGCCGGACAAGTTCGGCGATGCTGCCAGGGCTGGAAATCGACCGTGCCGGAAATCATGGGGGTCGAGACGGTCGGCTCCTCGAAGCTGTTTCCTCCGGTGAGGTCAGCCCGCAGGATCGGAAACGTCGCATCGTCGAATATGGTGAGGAAGCCACTCCAGGGGTCGTCGACACCCGATGGCGGGAATGCCTTCAGAAATTCCTGGCTCGGCGCGGGCGGCTCCAGGTCACAGTTCAGATCGTCTGCAGCGTTGAACGCCTCCTCCAGCAGCGCCATCTCGGCATTGGTACAGCAGAAGGTGAAACAGCCGGAAACATAGGTATCGGCCATAGCGTCAGCCTTTTCCATCAATTAGAAGTGGGCGGGGGCGGCCGCAGCGCCGATCAGGTAGCGCAGCTTCGCCCATGCGGCATCCTCGCCTGCCCGGACGCCCCGGTTGAGGCCGCGGGCGTAGAGGCGGAAGGCAATGGCGGCCATTTCGGGCGACGCTTCGGCGGGGATGAATTCGAGAAAATTCTCCTCGTCATCCCTCAACTCCAGCATGCCGCTGTGCCCCGCGATGCGCGTGAGGGCGACACGGGCAGAAGAATTGAGCTGCACGAGGCGCGCATTGAAGCGTTCGATGAGCGGATCGTCGGGTATGGAAATGGTCATGGGATCGCTCCTCATGGGAGTGGGAACCGGCATTTTTAAAAGGGACAGTCGTCCGGCGACATCAGCCGGGACCGGCATGGTCGGACGCGAGCCATGCGGCGGCGGAATCCTCGAGCGAATGGGTCAGGAACAGCCCGAAGCAAAATTGCTGAAAGACACTGTCGCCGCACAGGTCAGGCGTCCCGATTTTGGCTGCAAGGTCGATTTCGAACCGCTCTGGCGGCGTGACCTGTTCTGCGGGAACCCAGGTCGCCAGGTCATCGCTCTCGGCGCCGCAGAGATCGCATGTGGTGCAATCAAAGATGCCCGTCACTTCCCATTGCTGGCTTTCAACGTCCCAGCGGACAGCGGCGTCCCGAACGATCGAATCCGATCCGCAATGAACGCAGACCGGCTTCAGCCGACCCGCGAGCGGGGCCGGATCGGGATCGTCCGGGTCGGGCGCGATGAATTCGACGGTGAAGCTGAGCTCGGGTATCCGCACATCATGATAGGTGCTGGCCTCCGCAGCGGCATGGACCGCCGCCGAGACATCGGCGCCGTCGGGCACTTCGACATCGATGGTCTCGCTGGCATAGCATTCACCGGCGCTGAAATATTGGATGCGCACCGCAAAAAGGCGCGTGGAAACGGGCGTCGTCGCCATTGTGGTTCTCCTAAAAATGGTGAAGGGGCCGGCACGAACGTCCGGCCGGACAAGGTCAGCGGGCGCGTTCCATCAGCTTGCGCGCCTTGGATTCGAGGTCGAGGCGGCCATCCTGGTGCGGCCGGCTGCGGGCGATCGCGGTGATGCCCTGCACAAAATCATAAACCGAGGCGGGAGGATGGCCCTCTTCGGCCAGGACGGTCGCGATGATCTTCCCGGTTTCGGCCTTCGAGAAGCCCTCCTTGCGCAGGAAGGTCTCACGGTCCTCATCCTTGCGCGCGACGATCTTCGTGCGAGCGGCCGCAATGCCGTCGATGAAGGATCGGGGCGAACTCTGCGCGAAATGTTCGAGCGCCGGGGCGCCCTCATGCGCGAAACGATTGGCCGCGAATTTGGAGTGACGGATGTTGATTTCCTGGAAATTTTCTACGCCCCAGAGATTCCGGTTCTGACACACGGCGCGCAGGTAAAAGGTTGCTATTCCAAGGGACTTGGATCCGACTTCCGAGTTCCAGGTGTAAAATCCGCGAAAGTAGAGATCGGGTTCGCCATTGGGCAATCGACCCGCTTCGATGGGATGGAGATCGTCGACGAGAAACAGGAAGACATCGCGATCCGACGCATAGAGGGTGGTCGTGTCATGCGTGATGTCGACCATGGGGTTGTAGGTCATCGCGCCCCAATCGAGCACGCCGGGCACCTTCCAGCGCGTGTCGCCGGTGCCGTTGCCCGCGATCTTCATCACGGCTGCAACCAGTTCATGATCCCAGATCCGCCCATAGTCGGGACCCGTGACCGCGCGCAGTTCGCTGCGGCCATCGCTCGACTGGAGCAGCTTCACATGTTCGCCCGAATGCGAGATCAGGCCGTGCTGCAGATTGATACCGGCGAGCGCGGCCGGGAGTTGGCGCAGATAGGCCGCCGGCGCGCCGACGAGGCTGCAGAGCTGGCCGAAGGACCAGTTGGTCGGCGCGACCGGCGCTTCGTCGCCCGGCATCAGCAGCGACAGACGCTCGGGTTCGTCACTGCGTGCTTCCACCCGGACGTTGCGGCTCTCGACGATTCGGGTGGTTGCGCGGTCGGCGCGCGTCCGAACGCTGTCGTAAAGCTCGCCGAGCGAGAGAAAGCGCTCGTCCTGCGGACGGCTGAACCATTCGGACGAAACGCGGGAGATGTTCGTTCCGCGCGAGATGTCTACGCGATACGGGCGGACACCCGCACGATCGGTTGCGGTGATGGCAGTCATGGGAACCTCCAGGGCTGTGGGGATGGGCGAAATGCGCCGGGCCTCTGCCCCCGCATCGCAACCCCTCCCTTCCCCCTTTCCTCCTTGCCGCCGCGCGGAGCCGGGATCAGCGTCCCTGCTGTTCCGACACGGGAAGGTCAGTGATTTCGATCCTGGTCGGGTCAGCGCCCAGATAGATGGTGATCGTCCGGCCCTGCGGCACCAGCCAGCGCAGATGTTTGGAGACGACCGCGCCGCAACGGGTGATCAGCGCTTCATCGGCGTCGAGGAGCTGCTCTATCGCCAGTTGCCGCGCGTCGAGCAGGAAACGGTCGTGCTGGGTGTCCCAGCTATCGGCGTCACTATCCCGATGGGCCTCGAAGCAGATGGCTTCCAGCAGGTCGGTCAGGTCATCGACGTCCATCGTGCAGGCCGGCGTCAGGAAAATCGCCGCGTCCTCGACCTCGAAGTCGAGGCAGCTATCATAGGAGATGAAGATATCGGCGGCCAAGCGGACGATCTTGTTCGCATCATCGGGGGTCGCGATGTGCAGGAGCGCCGTGATGCTGTCCGCGCGTCCTGAATTGAGATCGGGCCGGTCGTCGGTCTCGTCGAACAGATGCTCCTTCCCGTCCTGAACGATCAGGAACTCGCACTCTTCGATTTTTGGCAGCGCATCATACCAGGCATAGCCTGCAAACCCCGGTTCCGGTTCAACCAGCGGCGTGGAAAATTCAGGATTAGCGCCAATGGCGCGCGCCAGACATTGCGCAAAGTTTGGATTATGGCAGGGCGTCAGAAGCGCGCCCTGCGCGTCGATCAGCCGTGTGGTTCCGGAGCGCGTGTATTCGCCCGTCATCGGAGACCATTGCAGCAGGCGAGGCCGCACTTCGGGCAAATCGACGCCGTGCGCCTTCGCCCGCAACCAGTCCTTATGCGAAAGGCAGTGGCCGTCGCGTTTCCCGATGGCCTTGAAGATCGCCGTCATAGAGGCGGCGCGCAATGCCTCCAGACCTGTATTCTCGATCATTTCCTTGCGCGCCGGAAGAACCAGCTGGAGCTGCGGCGCATCGATGATGTCGATCCCCACGGACCATTGGGCCGCGCGCCCACATTCGATCAGGCTGGGCAGTCGGCAGGGAACGGTGACGCCATGGAAGTTGATCCGGGGGACCTGATCAGAGAGCGTCTTCCCTGAAAACACGCCAATGCGGCAGCCAAGGGCGACCTCGATATGCTCGGCCTCCGCGAGCCAGTCCGCCCGATCCACGGGCTTGGCATTCAGCCTAACCGGCAAGGGGTAATGGCGCGCCGCCGCGGCGACCGACCAGGACAAGGCCTTCTCCCAGGCAGGACATAGCTCGAAGGATATTTCAGTTCCCGAAGCGATGTCACATGTCTGGACGGCGATAGGGGCGCTGGATTCCCAGTCATCGGGGCCGATCACCATCTTCCAGCCCGTGGCATGGCGCGGCGACCAGGATCGGATCTCGACATGGCGGCCCGCCAGACTGAACATGCCCATGCCAGCGGGGTCTTCCCGGTGGACGACCTCATCGTCCCAGCCCGACTGCCCCAGCGTGATGAGATGAGCCGGATCGTCGATCCCGGTGCCGTCATCGGCGACGCAGAGCAGCGTTCGGCCGCCTTCCGTGACGGTTGTGATGGCAACCTGGCTGGCCGCCCCGCGCCGCCCGTTCTGGAAAAGCTCATTCAGAACATCCAGCAGCGTCCCATTGAAAAGCCTGGTAATTCGGGTGATCGCCCCCTGCGAAACGGAGGTCGAGACGGTGGTCGAAAGGGTCATGAGGATTCTCCCGAAGAGCACAGCGATTAATCGCTGCGCCGATCCTCTTCCCCCTCCCTCCTGCCATGGTCAGGCAGCCCTCGACGCCGGCGCGGCCAGGACATTCCATTGCGTCCCCGTTCTCACGAGCTGGTCGACGATGGATGATGCCCGATCCGCCGGTATGAACATCCGCGTCCTGTACTGGATGACCTCGGTGAAACAGCCGATCGACTTCAGCCAGTCCCGCCGCGCGGCAGGGAAATCGCGCAGTTCAAGGCGACGGCTGTCGTTCACATGGACCCAGATAAGGCGAGCCCCGTCCATTCCCGGCACGGCCACGCCCTCGCTGCTGCGCGCACCAGCGATCATCTCGGCGGGCGAAAGGGTGATCGCCATGTCGACGCCGAAGGATCGGGTGACCTTCTCGACTCCGCTGGGCGAGATGATGCGACCGAGAACCGAATTGCCCTGGGCGTCCGTGACCCGCCAGACGCGCAGATCATCGTCGGGCAGCCGGTTCCAGACGGGGAGCAGCAGCCCGGTCGCCATATTGATGGTTTCAATGTCGATCCTGGCGCGGGCCTCTTCGACCTCGGCGTGCCAGAACGCTTCGAATTCCTGGCCGTCGATCGGCGCCCAATGGCTTTCCTTGAGGGCGCTATCCTGCATGCGTTCACGGCCCGTGGGCCGCACCAGCTCCCACATGGGAATCGCATTGCCCTCGCCGTCCATGATGCTCCAGCTCGGCCGCTGCAGTGCGACCCGGCCCGAACGTCCATTGCGGAGCCAGGAAACAGGCGCATGACCATGCTCGCGCATCAACTGACCGTAGCCGGTCGCGCGCCGCCGATAATGAAGTTCCAGACGGCTGAGCCGCGTCTCCGCGCCGGTCACGGGATCGCGGCATAGGAGCTGTTCATCGAGGAGGATGGTCCGTTCGGTCTGGAGCGTTTCCACGCCCACATCGAGGGTACCGGCCTCGCGCGCGGCGTCGATGCGCGCCTGGATGAGCGCCATATATTCCTCGAAGATGGCGTTCTGGGTTTCGATGCGCAGCGCCAGCAGCCGGTTCAGCCAGCGCTGGATCGGGGGAAGATCATCGACAAGGCCGCCGCTGTCCTTGTCGATCAGCTTGAGGCCCGTCATGTCGACAAAGGCTTTGAACGACGTGCTGGTGAGCTTGCCCCGGTGGAGCAGATGATACCATTGGACGAGCGCATCGCGGGCATAATCGCTCTCCAGATTGTCGGAAGGATCGAACAGATTTTGTCCGCCGGTCTGCCGCTGACCCCGGGTCAGGGCACCCAGGCTGTCGAGGCGCCGCGCGATCGTGCTGATGAACCGCCGTTCCCCCCGGCAATCGGTGGTGACCGGTCGGAAAACAGGGGCGCTCGCCTGGTTGGTGCGGTTGGAACGGCCCAGTCCCTGGATGGCGTTGGAAGCCCGCCAGCCCGGTTCAAGCAGGAAATGGATGCGGCGGCGATCCGCCGATTTCGAGTTGCGATCGGCATGGTAGCTGCGACCGGTGCCGCCGGCGTCGGAGAAGACGAGAATCGGCTTGGCGCCCGACATGAAGCTTTCGGCCTCGACCAGATTGCTGCGGCCACCCCGGCGTTCGACGCGCTGGCGCCCCGTTGCATCGTGGACCAGCCGCCGGGAGCGCCCGGTCACCTCGGCTATCCGGTCCGTCCCGAAATGACGAATGAGTTCGTCCAGCGCCAGGCGGATGGGCGGGAGCGAGCATAGCTGTTCGATCATCTCGTCCCGAAGCGCCAGCGCCTGCTGACAAAAGACGGGATTGCCTTGCTCGTCAATCATCAGCTCGGAGCGTTCGACATCGTCGCTTCCCTTGATGATCTTCATCATGCGAACGGGGAAAGCGGTCTTGAGGTAGTCGATCATCGCGGCCGATGGAGATAACTCAATATCCAAATTCGCCCGCTCGTCCGCTGTCAGGCTCGCGAGACGGCGATCGAGCATCGCCTCTGCCGTCGTCACCAACTGCACGATGGCGTGATGCCCGGCTTCCACCTCCTGGGTGATCGCCGCGATCAGGCTCGGCACCTTCATGGCGATCAGGAGCTGGGCGAAGAATCGCTGTTTCGCGCCCTCGAACCGGGACAGGGCGGCGCCCTTGGCCTGAGCGTTGAGCGCCTTATCCGCCATGCGATCGACGATGTTGGTGAGCGCCAGCACCTCGTCGAGATTGGCATGTATCACCTGTTATCACGAGGTCGCGATAATGTGAAGGAACGCGGCAGCGACGTGGATTCTCCTAATGCGGGGCGATGTTGCTGCGCATTATTTTGATTGCGAACCTCGGCGGTCTCTGGACCAGCTGAGGATAAAAGCATGTTGAAATTGCACGACGAGTTGATCGCCGAACTCTCGAATTTGCTCACGACGCAGAATTATAACCCGGTGGTCGTAGCGAACCATCGCCTGTACGCCCGCGCGTTTCTCGATTATCTGGCCGAGTGCGGCGTGCAGGTGGAAACTGTGACGCTGGCGCAGGTCGATCAGTATCTTGCCTATGCAGTTCAGGATTTCGAAGCCCAGTACGGGCGGCCTCCCTGTGCGCGCTGGCAGATGTTGCCCCGCACATCGATCAACAAACTGCTCCGGCTTGCCCAAGGCAAATGGCCGCCCGAGCCAGAGATGACCGAACCGGAAACCGCGTATCGGCAGGCGATCTGCTGCGAATACGAGGCATGGCTGCGCGACGAGCGCGGTCTGGCAAGCGCTTCCATCTCGGCGCTTCTGTGGGAGGCACGGAACTTCCTGCGATGGCAGTTCGAACGGGGCGGGGCGGCCAGCCTCGACACCTTGAGCATCGGGGAGGTCGATCTCTACATGGACATGCGCGCCCCTGGATTACGGCGCAAATCATTGGCCGATGTCGCTGAGCGGCTCCGGTCGGTGGTGCGGTATCTGCATCGGACGAGGCGCATCCCGATGGATCTCACGCCGCACATCATCGGCCCCATGCTCTACGCCTATGAAGACGTGCCCTCGACGCTGGACAGGCGCCAAATCGCCGCGGTGCTGGCGGCGACGAAGAAGGATGGATCGCCGCGGGGACTGCGCGATTTTGCGGTACTTCAACTGCTTGCCACATATGGGTTGCGCGAAGGTGAGATCTGTCGCCTTCGGCTTGAAGACGTGAACTGGCGCGGAGAAGCCCTGCGTATCCGTCACACCAAGACCAATGCGTACTCCTACTTGCCGCTATTGGCGCCCGTTGGTGAGGCGCTCCTCGACTATCTGCGTAATGGGCGCCCCCAGGTTGAGGGGCGGGAAATCTTCATCCGGTCCTGCGCGCCCTATATCGCAATGACAAACCTGTATGGCATGATCCGCGGGCGGTTGTCAGCCGCTGGCGTCGAGCCGCCGGGAAAGCGAGGAGCGCATGTCTTTCGCCACGCGCGGGCGGTCGAAATGCTGCGGGCGTCGGTCCCGCAAAAGATCATCGGCGACGTGCTCGGACATCGATCCACCGAATCCACCAACGCCTATCTCAAGCTGGCGACAGATGATCTCCGAGCCGTGGCGCTCGACGTGCCCGGATCGGAGGTGCTGCCATGAGCGCCTGGCACGATCCCGATCGCACGGTCATCGACGCCTTCCTGGAAAAATCGCAGTTCCGGCAGGGAAGCAGGCCGACTTATCGCTGGTTCCTTCGCAGCTTCGAGAATGTAGCCCAGCGTCATCCGGCGGTCGACCGGCAGATGCTCGAAGTCTGGCTGAAGGAAATGGAAAAACGTTGGCGAATGCCGACGCTGCTCAACCAGGTCTGCATTGTCGATCGCTTCCTCGACCACCTCGTCGAAATCGGGCTGATCGCAGATAATCCCGTTGCCGTGCTTCGCCGTCAATACAACGTCAAACAAAGCAAGCCGATCTGGCGAGCGCTGGCTTCCGCAAATCCCGACGGAGCCTTGGCCGCATTGCGACGCCCCGCGCCCTTCGGCAGCTCGCTGGGGGACTTCATGCGTGAGCATGTCGCGTTGATGCGGAGCCGGGGGTATCAGTATGAGACTCAGGCTCACTGGTTATTGCGGTTCGATCGGTTCCTCCAGGCGACCCCGGAACTGACAGGGGCATCGCTTGAGACGATGCTGGCGCGCTGGGCAACTGCCAAGCTGACCCGCAATCACGCGGCTGAATGCCAGAAGCTCGGGCGCCTCCTGACTAAGGCGCGGTATCGCCTTGATCCCAGCATCCCACCGAAACGCTTCAACGCCCGTCCCGAGCGGGAAGTGGCACGAGAGCATCGACGACCGCACATCTTCAGCCCGGCCGACGTTCGGCAGATGCTCGACGTTGCCCGCTCCTATCCGTCGCCGGACGCGCCGCTGCGGCCGATGGTTCTCTACACCATGGTGGTTCTGGCCTATTGTGCCGGACTGCGCCGTAGTGAACTCGCCGGGCTCGATCTGGGTGACGTCGATCTTCAATCAGACACGATCACAGTGCGGGAAACGAAGTTCTACAAGACCAGGATATTGCCGCTAACCGGCAGCGTCATGGCCGAATTACGGGCCTATATCGATGCAAGGCGGCGCGCTGGCGCCCCACAGGATCCTCGGTCCGGGCTCTTCTGGCACGAGCACTTCAATGATCGCTATACCCCGGTGACGGTCTCAACGATGATCACCAACGTCATGCGCCGTGCCGGGTTCAAGGCCCCGACCGGGCGGACAGGGCCGCGTGTTCATGACCTGCGCCACTCGATGGTCGTGAACCGGATCCTTCAATGGTATCGATCCGGCGTCAATCCGCAGGACAAACTGCGCTTCCTCTCCACCTACATGGGCCACCGGGACATCAACTCCACGCTGGTCTACATCACCGTCACGCAGGACCTGCTGCAGGAAGCAAGCGAGCGGTTCCGGACCGTCGGCGCCCGATGCCTCACGATGGAGGCGCGGTCATGACGAAGGGCAATCTCTTCCCCGCATTGTTGCGGGCGTTCTTTCAGGAATGGTTGGCTGAGCAACGCAGTGCATCTGTCCATACGATCCGGTCTTACCGCGACACCTGGCGGTTGTTGCTTCGGTTCATCGCGGAGCGAAAGGGCGGCGGGGTCGCGCGGATCATGCTGGCCGACGTCTCGGCCGGAGAGGTTCGCGCGTTCCTCCACCACACCGAGCATGGGCGCAGGGGCACGATCGGTACACGCAACTGCCGGCTCGCCGCGATCCGCAGCTTCTTCAGCTTCGTGGCTGACAAGGATCCCGAATACATCGCGCAATGCGCCGAGATCCTGACCGTCCCGCTCAAGCGGGAGCCTACCGTTGCACCCTGCTATCTCGAGCCGGAGGAGGTCGAAGCGATCCTTGCTCAGCCCGACCGGTCGACAATCGAGGGAATGCGCGACCACGTGCTACTCTCGTTCCTATATAACAGCGGCGCGCGCATCCAGGAGGCCCTCGACCTCTGTCCCGAGGCGATCCGGTTCGACGCACCGAACTTCGTGCGTCTTTACGGCAAGGGTCGCAAGGAACGTATCTGTCCACTCTGGCCGGAAACCGTGACGTTGCTCAGGAAGTTGTTGGAACGTCACCCGCGCGCGCCAGATCAGCGGATCTTCGTCAATCGATATGGTGAGCCGCTGGGCGCCTCGGGAGTGCGGTTCAAACTCGCCTCCTATGTAGGAAAGGCGTCAGAAACCGTGCCGTCGCTTCGGTCCAAAAATGTGACGCCGCACAGCTTCCGGCACGCGACTGCCGTTCACCTTGTCGCTGCCGGGGTCGACATCACCGTCATCCGCAGTTGGCTGGGACACGTCAGCCTCGATACAACCAACCACTACGCACAGGCCAATCTGGAGACCAAACGAAAGGCGCTCGAGCAGGTAGGGGCGCCGGCGGCGAGCAACGTGCCACCTTCGTGGAAACGAGAAGCCAGCCTGATGGAGTGGCTCGATGCCTTGTGAAATAATGTGAAGGACGTGGCGAAATGCTCAGCAGCTTTGCGGGCCTTCGCCACGTTCCTGCGCATTATCGCGACCTCGCGATAAGGCATCTTATGCGCAGCTGCGCATAAGATTGCCCAACCGTCGGCATATGCGTTATAGACCTCGATCTGCTCGGGGGTCAGGGGATGTTCGAGCGGGTCATATTCGACGCCGCTGAAGGTGAGCGCGCGCGCGGTGTAGAGGCCGAGCGCTTTGAGATCGCGCGCGACGATTTCCATCGCGGCGATCCCGCCCTTCTCGATCCCGCTCATGAAGGCGGCGCGGTCATCGAATGAGGTGCCGGGGCCCCACAGGCCGAGACGAATGGCGTAGCAGAGATTGGCGGGATCGGTGGCGCCGGTCGCCGAGACATAGAGGATGCGGGCGCGCGGCCGTAGATTCTGGAGCCGGACCCCGGCAAGCCCCTGTTCCGAACCCTTCTGGGTGCCGAACTGGGTTTCGGTGCCGGCGGCATTGGCCATCTCATGGGCTTCATCGAAGCAGATGACCCCTTCGAAATCTTCCTCCAGCCAGGCGAGCAACTGGTGCAGGCGTGACGCCTCGTCATGGCGATGGGATCGCAGCGTCGCATAGGTGAGGAAGATGATGCCGCTTTCCATCGTGATCGGGGCGCCGAAGGGAAAGGCGTCGAGCGGCTGAATATCGATGGGCAGGCCACCCAGCGCCGCCCAGTCGCGCCGGGCATCCTCAATCAGCGCGGCGCTCTTGGAGATCCAGACGGCCTTGCGCCGACAGCGCGACCATTGGTCGAGGATGCAGCCGGCGACCTGCTGGCCCTTGCCGACGCCGGTGCCGTCGCCGATGAAGAAACCCATGCGGTAGGCAACGCCAGTGGCGTCGGGCGTCAGCAGCGTGCCCGGTCCATTTGGCGCATGCCGTCCGGGAAGATCGCGTTCGAAGGCCTGCCCCGCATAGATGATCGTTTCGAGCTGGGCATCGGACAGGGCCGCCACCGCGCAGCGCGGCAGCATCGGGACATAGGTTGGACGCGGAGGGATGATCGACGACATCGCGATAGATTCAACAAGCTGGTCTGGGTGCGGCTTTGCTTGCGGGATATCCATCCGCGACAGACGCCAGGGCACGTAAATGCCGATCTGCTCGCCGGCGGGCAGCGGCGTGTCCCGTACGCTATAAGCAAGCGGTTCGACCAATCCGTCGACGGCGACGACAGGTCGAGGCTTGGGCCGCGGCATCGCGGGGCGCGCGCCCGATGCGAAGAGGGGGCGAACGGTCGCCTGTGCCGCAGGCGCGGTGATCCTTGGCCTCGCCTGATCAGGGGACGGTTCGGGCGGCAGTTCGTCGGACAGGCGGGGTGGCAGCGCCAGGATGGGCGGAAGCAGATCGTCGAGGCACTTCACGGTCAGCCTGTCAGGCGTGCCGGTCCAGTCCTTGTCATAGATGATCAGTCGGACCGAGATGCTCGTGCCATGTTTGGCGAAAGGACGGCCTTGGACTGTGATCTCGACCCGGGGCGGCACCAACGCCGCGACAGCCTCATAGCCGCTGCGCCCACTGCCATCATGGGCAAAAGCCGGGGACATGATGGCGACGCAGCGACCGCGATGCGCGAGACGGGCCAAGGCCGATCGGAGGTGGCGTGCCTCGGCATGAGGGTCCCTTCCCCTGCCTTCGCTGCGCGCGAACGGGGGATTGATGAGGACGACGGTTGGCCGCTCGCCCGGAACAAGAAGATCATCGATATATTCGGCATCGTGGCGGGCGACCTCGCGGTTCAGCGCCTGGGCGAGCAGTCCGGCCCGGACAGGATCACGTTCGTTGAGCAGAAGCGACGCCCCGGCAAGCTTTGCGAACACCGCAAGCAGCCCGGTCCCCGCTGACGGTTCCAGCACGATGTCGCCCGGCGTGATGGCGGCAGCGAGACTTGCCAGATAGGCCAGCGGAGCGGGCGTCGAGAATTGTTGCATGTCGATCTGCTGCTCGGACCTGCTGGTCTGGGTCGGCAGCCGTCCGAGCAAGTCGTTCAAGACCGCAAGCGCCTTAGCCGGCGTATTTCCCAGATCGATGGCACCGTCCAGCAGCGCGACGACCTCCGCGATCTCGAGGGCATCATAAGCCTCGCGGAGCGACCAGGCGCCGCTGGCGTCACTCGCCCCGAAATGCATTGCCATGAGTCGGGACAGGCGCTGGCGGGTGATGGGCTGTCCGGACCCGATCAGGTCGGTGAGGGCTGTTACGACGGCGGCCAGCGTCCAGACCTTCTGGTCGAGCGGATCAGAACCGGCCTCAAGGGCCGCAAGAAGCGAACGGGTCATAGGGGAACTCCAGGAAAAGCGCGGCGATCAGCGCCGACACACGCCAACGCCAACCCCACCCCCTTCCTCCTCCAGGACGCGGTCATGGCGAGCGGCAAAGGGCCGGAGCTGCGAAAACGCAGCCCCGACCCGGTCGGAGGTCAGGCGGCCTCGGAAAGCCCGTCGGCCTCGTCAGTTCCGCCCTGGTCGGTGACGTCGCTGGCCGACGGATCGTCACCACCGTCGATGGCGCGGGGCGGTTCACCATCCGGATCGAACCGCATCGCATCGGGCAGCCAGGCGAGTGCCCTCTCCTTCACGGCGGCTTCGACGATGATCTGCCCGCCGAACAGCTTTTCCGCCGAGAGCGCGAGGTCATGCTTCTTCGACGCGCCGTACCGGCTACGCAGCTCGATGCCGCCGACCTCCTCTAAGTGATCGAGGATCGTGGACTTGCTCACCCGGTCGAAATAGCGGCGGGCGGTGGGGCGCCACCAGTCCGCGACCTTGATATCGAGTTTGCGGCCGAGATAGTCGAGCATCACGCTGCCCGATCCGCCAGCCGGCACCGCGTGCAGGGTTCTGGCGATCGCCCAACCAAGCCAGGCGGCGCGGGCGTCCTCGTCCAGGGCGCAGAAGGCCTCGTAGCGATCGGTGATATCGGGCGAGTTCGCCCAGCTGCGATCAAGGCCTGCCTCCAGTTCTTCCCATTGCTCCGCCGCCGGCGTGTCACTTTCGAACCCGGCCACGCGGGAATAGGGCGCCGTGGCGCGCAGATCGCTCGGCAGATCATGGCGGAAGCCGAGCGCGGCATCGACCATGAAGAAGGTGCCGAGGTCGAGAGCGAAATGGGGATCGCTGGCGACATGCACGCGGAGCAGTTCGGTCTTCATGATCGCCATCTCGTCAGCGAGACGCTGGCTGATGGGCGATCGCGAACTGGCTTCCTCGACCGGCTCTTCGTCCTGCTCCACATCTTCCGAAAGATCACCCTCGGTTTCGTCCACTTCAGGGTCGGGTTCCGGGATGGCGTAATATTGCTCATGGAGGCGCGGCGTGCCGTCATGGCCGATCACCAGATAGGCGAGCGAGGCTGCCTTCTGATCCTCCGTAAGAACGGGTGGCCGCTCATTGAGCGCGTCATATTCCGCTTCGAGCGCCTGGATTACCTGCTGCTCCTCATCGGAATAGCCGTCTTCATCGGCATTCTCGGCGATCGCCTCGAGTTGCTGCTCGATCGCGCGCTGGCGATCTTCCTCTTCCGGGCTCAGCGGTACGGGCTTGCCCTCGATCTCGTCGAGCGCCATCACGTCCATATAGGGCACGCGTGTCTGAGAAACGATCCGCAGTTCGCCAAAGCCATTGCGGGCCTGGATCTCTTGCGCCGCCGCCTGCATCCGTTTGTCTGCGAGGCGCTCCACGATGTCGCTGTCGATCCAGTTCTCATTGGCCGCGTCCGAAAAGAGGTCGCTGTCGATGCGGCCACCGGCTGCGACATAGGCGTCCCGGCCGACCAGCAGCGCCTTCGGATCGCTGCCGCGGTAGAAGCCGGAAATCAGGCGCCGGCGAATTTCACCGCAGTTGGTCGATCCCCAGCCATCACCCAGCTCCTCGAACACGGCGGCCTGGCGTACCGGGTCGCTGATGCTGGCATAGGCCTTGGCGATATCGAGCGTGATCTCGCCGTCGGCGAGGGCTTCGAAAATGCTATCGGCAAGACCCGCTAGCCGAAGCCTGCCAAGTACGAACCGCTCGGTGACGCCGAAGCGCTTGGCGACATCTGTGGGCGTTTTCTTCTCGATTTCGATGATCGCCTGAAACGCGCGGCACTCCTCAGCGGGCGTCATGTTGAGGCGCCGCAAATTTTCGATGAGGCTGATTTCGACGGCGTCATTCTTGTCGGCCAGCACGAGGACCGGGACGGCATAGTCGGCGTCGAGCTTGCCATCCTCGATCAGCGCCTGGACCTGCCTGAGACGACGACCGCCTGCTATGATCTTATATTCATCCTTCTTGCGCGGCACCGCCAGGCCAACCAGATTCTGGATGACGCCCTTGGCAAGGATGCTGGCCTTGAGTTCTTCGTCAGCGACGGGATCGGTCCGCTTGCGGACGTTGGTCGGCGCGACCGTCAGCTTGGAAGCGGGAACGAAAATGATCGGTGGCTTCTGTGTCATGGACATTCTCCAGTGCGCGCCGCGCCCTGACCATCAAGCCGCAAGCCGCACCCCTTCCGCCTCCCCCTTTCCTCCTGCCTGCAGCATATCGTTCCAGTCGGTAAATGGTGCCGGCGGCCACAGGACCACGATCTCCCGTCCCGCCAGGGCGTAGCGTAGGCGCGCTCGATCGACCGCCCTGCGCCCGGCACGATCATTATCGGCAAGGAGGATAAGGCGGGTCACTTCCTCAGGGATAACGATCCGGTCGAGCCGTTCTGCGCCGAGCGTTGCCCAGACTGGCACGCCGAGAAGCATGGAGGCGGATAGCGCGGTTTCCACGCCCTCGGCCAATCCAAGCACCTCATTAGCAGGCGAAAGGGCCACTGCCCCGTGGCGCGGTCGACCCAATGTCCGCTTGTGCTTGATCATGGAAGCCGGGCGCCCGTCAAGATCGAGAAATATCCGCTGAAGTCCCAGAAATTGGCAGCGGTGCGTCACGGCCGCGAGGATAGCCGGCATGAAGCGAACTGACTTTCCTGCCCCGAGGGGCGTGGCAGGATGATAACGTAGCGCTGCGGATCGATACGCAATGCTTCTGCCAATCAGATAACGCTCCCCAGCTGTGCCGACTAATGGCAGCGACTGTTCCCAAATCTGACGGGCGGCGCGATCGGTACCTTTACATTGTCCTGCGATCTTGTTGGTCGGTGAGGGAGTTGATTTGATCGAAAAGTTTTCCCGCTGGAACGCATGAAATATCTCGTTGATCGTGCAGCCGGCGAAGCATTTGAAGAGAAGCGCGGAGTGACCACATCGGACGGAAAGGCTCGGCGTTTTATCGGGATGTGCGGGGCACCTGCACATGCCCCGGCCGTTTGACCACACACCACCGAATTTGCGAACCAGTCGCGCACCCATAGCATCCAGATGTGCATCCATAGGAAATCCCCGGAGAAGGTCGTTACTGATGGCTGGAACTGCCACAAGACCCCATCCTTCATGGGGCACCAATGCCCTATCCCTCTCCTTCCCCTCGAGCGATCGAGGCGGCAAGAATTATACAAGCTGACGCGTCGCCTCATCAAAAGCCGGCAATCCAAACGAGGCCGGGCAGCCGACTGGTCGGAGCGGCGCGTGAAGGAGAGCCCGGTCCCCGACGGGGAGACGCTCATACCCCTCAAAATCGTCAACGACCAACTGGCCTAAATATTGGAAATCCCGACCTCCGCCTCGAACGCGCTCAGTCCCGCCGACCCAAAAAAATGCGCGAAACCGGGCCGGGCCTCGGGAACCCCCTCCACAAACCTGGCAGGTTCGCACCGCCAGCCCTTCTTGTGCTGCTTGATCTCTGCGCGCGGCATCCACGCGATCAGCATCGGGGCACCGAGGCTTTGCGAGGTAAAATAGGGTATGGCCAGGATCATGTCATTGTGGAAGGCGGTGACGCGCCCGACATAGCCGTATCTCGCCTTGTCGGTCTTCTCGTCGGTTGAATATTTGCCCTTTACCTGAACCGGGCGGACTATCGTCGATGCGCCGGACGGTCGGCTGATGATCATGTCGAACCCCTTGTCGCGGCGTGGGAAGTAGACGTCCCAACCGGCATCAGCGAGTATGCCGGCAACATACATTTCGGCGAAATAGTCGCGGGTTTGCGGCGCCCCGGTCGATCCAGTTGCTTCGTCCGTCAGCATAACCTGTGCATTTCCGTATCCCCAATCAAAACAGCATCCCCTCAAGATCGGCCAATGTGTCGCACGGCGGTATCCCGATGGCCATCGGCCAATATTCCGGCGATTATCCAGTCACGGCAAAATCTCCCCTGGAGCGCGCCGCCCGCGCACTTTGCAGCTTCGATGGCAATGGCCAGAACATCAAGTTCGAAGGCAAGCCCATGTGGCAAAGCTATCTGCCGCAGGCGCGTGCGACGCTTGAAGCCATCAAGGATCCTGGCCCTGCCTTGTTGGAGGCCGGCCACGAGCAGATTTGATCGAAGGCTTCAAGATTGGTATGCAGGTCGCGGGCTGGACCTGGAACCGCATGGTCGGCGCGATCCTCGAGGATGAATAAGATCCACGGCTGACGCGAGATCAGGCCGCGACCGATGACGAAACGCTTTCATCAATATTCGCCAGAAAGGCGGATTCAGAATCCCAGTTCGCCAAGACAGGCCCCCACCTGCCGGGCATAGGCGTCCCCGAACAGGCGAAGATGGACCAGAAGCGGCCAGAGCCGATAGACAGGCTGGCGCTGCTCCCAGCCTGCCTCCAGGCCACAAGCCTCGAAAAAGGCGGCTGGTGGATTATCAAACAGGCCGAGCATGGCACAATCAACCTCCCGATCGCCATAATAGGAGGCAGGGTCGATCAGCCCGGCAACATGGTCGCCGTTGAAGAGGATATTTCCCGACCACAGATCGCCATGGAGGAGCGAGGGCACCGGCTTGTCCGGAATAAGATCGCCCACTCGATCGCAAAGCGCCGAAATCCGTCCGCCTACGACGAAACTGACATAGGGCAGATGGCAGCGCAGCCGCTGATCGGCCCAGAAGGTGGCCCAGTTCGAGGCCGGGCGGTTGCAGATTGTGACAGGTCCGAAGGCATAGTCCTCCTCCCAGCTATAATGGGTGCTGCTTCGGCCATGCAGAATGTCCAGTATCTCGGCAAGCTCCGCCCAGGAGCGTACGCCGCCACGCGAAGAGGGAAGATCTTCCATGATGAGGAGATCACCATCCTGTGCGATCATGCCAGGCACTGGTACATTGCGAAGCGCCATGTGCCGCAACATGCGCGCCTCGATCGCAACACTTGGCGCCTGTTTCGCGATGGCCGTGTCGCCATTGCCGAGATCGAGCCGGAAGACGGTCGAAAGGTCGCCGCCGGAAAGGCGACTGACCGCGCGCACCTGGCGGCCCAGAAGGGTAGAGGCGCGTATCAGCATGACAGGGACAAAGCTCCCCTCAAACCGTCCCACCTCCTTTCAGAAGTCGCGGCGCCCCCAAGCATGGCCCCCTGCCTCCCGCTCATGTCAGGATCGCGCGCTGGCATCGCCTCTACCCTTCCATGTGCTCTCATCCCTTGGGCGTCACCCAGACTTCGACTGGCGCGGCGAACTTGCCAGGAGCGGACTTGCCGACATGGACCCGGTCCGCGGTCACCCGCTCGCCCGTTTCGAGATTGAAGCTCGCCCAGGGCTTGGGCATGCGTCCGAAAGTCATCTTCTGGATGGGCTGGCCGGTCGCCGAGTTCATGATGGTTGCTATGATGCTCATGTCGCCCCGATAGCGGCGCGACGGCGTGGGTGTAAGCCCTTCATATATGCCGATCTGCCGGCGCGGTCATCACGCACTTCCTGCGAGGCCCAGCCATAAATTGTACAGCGCGCCAGTGGGACCGCCCCTTCATCGAGCCGGCGACGCCAGAATCAGAAAAGCCATGTTTGCGCCCAGATTGCCAAAGCGCCTTGCACTGACCTTGCATCGGCATGAAATCATGCCAAGTTCAACACCGGCGGGCAGGCCCATATGGAAAAATGGATCATGCCCAAACAGAATGAATGTGAGCGCCTGGTCGACCTCGAGGCGCGTCAGCGCAGATTGCAGGAGGAGATTGCGGCGGCGCGGAGCGCGCTTCGCACAAGATATGGCGCGATCGTTGCCGAGATTCCCATCGAAGCGATAGGCGAGCGGGTTTTTCGGGACATCCTGCAGCACGCAATCCGCGCCGGCGGCACTGCCCCCCTTCAGGCGGTCAAAGCACTGCCGCTCGCTCCGGGCGAATTGTCTCCCACCACCAAATCAGCGGTCGCATATTCGGGTCCAAAGGTCACCACCGCGCGGATCGTCTCGCCGCCACCACCCTCGTCAGAACCTGCATCTAGAAAGCGCTGAACAATGGCTGCGAGGCAGCAAAGTCGCCGAGTCGTCCTCTCGACGGCTCGCCACCGCTTTGGCAACAAACAGAGCCACGATTCGCATCACAAGGACAAGTACCCATGTCGCTTTCCGACCTCATCGCCACGATCGCAGCCAATGAAGGTCTTCCCAAGACCGACGTCAAGAAGGTCGTCGACGGCCTTTTCGCGCAGATTGCCAAGGCCGCCGAAAAGGATGAGGAGGTTTCCGTACCCGGCTTCGGCAAGTTCAAGGTGAAGCACAGCGCCGCGCGCGACGGACGCAACCCTTCCACCGGCGAGACGATCAGCATCGCGGCCTCCAGGAAGCTGGGCTTCACCCCTGCCAAGGCCCTCAAGGATCGGCTGAACGGCTGAACCGGAGGGGCTCGGCCGACATAGGCCGCGCTTCGATCAGCACGCCTGAATCAGCGCCGGGCCGATCAGATCGATCGTCCGGCGCCTTCTCTATGGGGCGACATCGTCCCGCAAGCTCCCCTCCAGGACGCGGCCGCGAGTGGCGGTCTCGCATGCCTTCCCCGACCCTCAGTTCCAGCCTTCTCGCAATGCTGCCCGTCGACAGCCTCGCACGCTTAACGGGGGGCGCCCCGGTCAGGACATGGCTTGATGTGGTCGTGATGGCGTACTGGCCGCTCGCGGCATATTTTCGAATAAACGATGCTTCAGTAGGTCAAGTGAATGAGGGGAGTGTAGATTAAAGCTCCCCGTCCCGGAAACGGTTCATGGAAAATCGTTGCGTCGCTACAACGGCGGTTCATGAAAATGTCACAAAACCCCGTTTCGGACGAAAACCCACTATCATCACCGGGGAGGTAAGATACTCTCAAACTGTCCCGTAGAGCGAAGGATTCCAGCCGGTTGCGCAGGCAGGCTGAGGGCAAGAGCCAGGCGGTGGGCGGGATATGCGACCGGAAGTGCCGGGCGCGTGCAATGGAGATGGCGCGTCTTTGCGCGCTACCCTGCCTGGAGAGAAGGCTGCCCAAAGGCGCTGCCCCTAGTGAGGAGAACGCCCATGTATATCGGTCCACAGCTCAGCGAATTCATTGGCAACTGTCGGATGGTGGAGGACGAATTTGCCTTGAAGGCCCTGCTTTGTGACATCACGCCATCGATCGGCTGCGAGCAGTTCGCGCTCGTCAGCCATGTCGATCTGGTCGGGCCGCCCCGCGAAGCAACCATCATCATGAACTATCATGAAGGTTGGGTCGAACGCGCGCTGCTCAGCAACTATTATATTGACGATCCGGTCCACGCGGCCAGCACGCGCACGGTCACCGCTTTCCTCTGGAGCCTCATTCCATCAATGATCAGCCTGACCCAACGTCAGTTGCGCATCCTCGATGAGGCCCGCCCCTTTGGCCTTGTCGAAGGCCTCACCGTTCCCGTCCATTCGCCCGGGGAATATCGGGGCACCTGCTCCTTCGGAGGACGTGGACCGATCGAACTCACCGCGCAACTGCTCGGTACGGTGCAGGTGATCGGCATGTTCGCCTTCGAAGCCGCGCGGCGGATCCAGTGCAAGCGCTGGGGCCTTGCGACCGGCGACGATCGCGTGCCGACGCTCACTGCCCGACAGCTTGACTGCATCGCGCTCATCGCCTGCGGCAAGACTGACCGGGAAATCGGCATCATCCTTGAACTCTCCCCCCATACGGTGCGGGATTATGTGGAGGATGCGATGCGGCGCTACGATGTCTACAAGCGCACCGAGCTTGTAGCGCGATGCCTTTTCGACGGGCAGATCTGCTACAGGTCCTTTTGCCGCGCTTAGGCTGACGCAGAAAAGCCCGGACATTTGGTATCGGCCGTGCTGCCGTCGTCCCTGAATGGTGCCTTGCAGCGGCAGACATGAAGTCTGACCGTATGCGCCCAGTTGCGCCCGTTGCGCCGCCCTCGCCTGTCGCGCGACCATCACGTCCGATGACCCACATCCGTGGGGCGATGATGCCTCTGGTCATCGCTGCCCGCCATCCCCCTTTTTCGCGGGATGGCTCCCCTCCCCGGTCTGCGCGAACCTCCATCCGCAACAGGCAACAGCAGATAGGGAGCCAGAATGACCCACATCATTGAGGGCAGTCGCGAGCAGGAACATGCAGTGCTGCGATCGATGTACGCGGCGCGCAAGAGCGTCTTCGTAGATCTTCTGGGCTGGGATGTTCCGGTCCTTCAAGGCCAATATGAGATCGACCAGTTTGACGGGCCGCAGACCCTCTATCTGATCGCGGCCGAGCCGGACGGCACGCATCTGGGCTCCATGCGGTTACTGCCCACCACCGGCCCGACGCTGCTCAGCGACATTTTCGATTTCCTGTGCGAGGCAGGTCCCCCGGCCAGCCAGGCAGTCTGGGAAATCTCCCGTTTCTGCCTGTCGCGCGAACTCAGGGCCGCCCAGCGACGGCAAGTCCGCAACCGGCTGGTGACAATGGCGGCCCGCTTCGCGCTAGACAATGGCATCGAGCGCTATTGCTGCGTCGCCGACATGCCCTGGTTCAGCCAGATCCTGTCCTTCGGCTGGGAATGTCGCCCGCTCGGTCTTCCCCAGATGCTTCCCTTCGGCATGACAGGCGCCATGGAGATCAGCATCGACAGGGACACCCCAGCGCGCATGGCCGAAGCGGGCGTCTGGCAGGACACACCCGTTCATTTCGCGGCTGCTGCGGCGGCCTGAGGAGAAGCGACCATGGCAAATTTACCCGACATTGCCCCGCTTGCCGATCATCACACGAGCGCCCTGCTCGACCAGGGCTATTGCATCATTCCTGCCGCCCTCCCCGCCGCCTCCGCCCGAGACCTTGCCGAGGATCTCTCCGCGGATTTCGAGAGGGCGGCGGCTTCGACCGGTCCATTCTACGGCAATGACACGAAGAGGTTCGGCAGCCTGCTGCGGCGTTCGCCCCATGCGCAGGCCTTCGTCCAGCATGACCTCATACTGGCGGTGGTCCGCCAGATCCTTGGCCCCTGGTGCGACCGTGTCGCGCTCAACCTCACCCAGGCGATCGAACTCATGCCTGGCTCGATCGAGCAGGTGCCGCACCGCGATCAGGACATGTGGCCGTGCAGCCGCCTGGTTGATCCCGACCTCCATGTCGAATTCCTGGTCAATGTGATGTGGCCCTTCACATCCTTTACCAGGGACAATGGCGCCACGCGGGTCTGGCCGGGCAGCCACCGGCGGCAGGATGAGACGATCCTCGATCCCGACGAGGCAATTGTCGCTGAGATGGAGCCGGGTTCGGCGCTTCTGTTTCTCGGATCGACGCTTCACGCAGGCGGCGCCAACAAGACCGATCACCCCCGTCGCGGCATGATCGTCAGCTATGCGCTGGGCTGGCTCAAGCCCTATGAGCTGCAATGGCTTGCCTACCCGCCGGACGTGGCGAGGCAATTCGACCCGGACCTTTCGGATCTCATCGGTTATCGTATCCATCGTCCGAACCTCGGCAATTATGAGGGCCACTGTCCTTCGAAGATGCTGCGCAGTACCGATGCCAATATCGGCGCCGTCGACGCACTGGGCGATGAGCAGCATGCGCTGATCGAGGCCTATCGCCGCGAAGGACTGTTGCCCTCCGTCGCCCCGTCCTGAAAAAAGGCGGACACACATGGACATGACAAGGAAAGGCGAGCCCATCGGTCCGCAGGAATCGGAGAAGGCCCGCCGCCAGGACCGTGCCCGGATCTGCCGGGTCCTCATAGAGGAACGGCGACTGGTGCAGGCGGCCTTCGGGCAGAAACTATGCGCCAATTTCAACTGGGATATGCTGCTTGAACTCTATGAAGCGGAGAGCGAAGGACGGGACGTTTATCAGTCGGCGCTTTGCCTCTCGGCCGGCATACCGGATTCCAGTGCGCACCGTTGGGCAGCAAAGCTTGCCGCCCGGGGGGTGTTCGCGCGACGCCACGACGATATGGACAAGCGGCGGATTATCGTCACCATGACGGACGACACCCGGCACGCTCTGGACCGTATCATGGACCGGCTTGCACGATGGGCCCCGTGAGCCGGGAGTTGCGTCGCCGCCGCGCATCTAATATGATGCGTGATGACAGATGCGACAAGGATGAGCTGATGCGTACGACGCTGGTCATAGATGATGATGTGATGGAAGCCGCGCGCGCCATCGCGGAGCATCAGAACCGTTCGATCGGCCAGGTCGTTTCCGATCTGGCCCGTCGCTCGCTTCGCGCCCCCGAAGCCGCACGCAGCCGCAACGGCATCGCCCTCCTCGCTCCGAAACCCGGCGTCGTGGTGACGCCAGAGATCGTCAACGCGCTGCGAGACGAGGCGCCGTGACCTATCTTCTCGACGTCAATGTGCTCGTTGCTCTGATCGATCCCAATCATGTCGGCCATGATGCCGCGCATCACTGGTTCGAATCCATCGGTGCCAGGGCCTGGGCTACCTGCCCTATCACCGAGAATGGTGTCATCCGCATCGTGGGGAACATCAAATATCCCTCGACCCCCGGTTCGCCAGCCGAGGTGGCGCGCATCATCGGGCAGATGCGGCAGTTGCCAGGGCACAGCTTCTGGGCTGACGATATCAGCCTTCTGTCCGACGAGCGGGTCGATGAGAGCCAGCTTCTCACCTCTGCGCAGGTTACCGACACCTATCTCCTCGCGCTTGCCGTGGCACATGATGGCAAGCTTGCCACCTTCGACCGACGGCTCTCGCTCAGGGCAGTCAGCGGCGGCAAGGCAGCCCTCCATCTCATCGGACATCAGTGATGCGCACGGACCTCGACCATCTTCCGGCGGCCAAGCAGCGCGAGCTTGAGGAGGTCGTTCGCATTCTGTTCGCGGAATTTCGCGAGGCAACCGAAAATGCGACGGGCCGGCGGAAATCGGCGCGCATCCTCAAGATCATTCTGTTCGGCTCCTATGCACGGGGCGACTGGGTCGATGCGCCGTTCGACGCCAACCAGTACAAGTCAGACATGGATATACTGGTGATCGTCAACCAGAAGGAGATGGCCGATGTTGCCGCATACTGGTCGGCGGCGGAGCAAAGGCTGATCGACGCCTATATCATCGAGAAGCGGATCAACACGCCGGTGCATTTCATCGTCCATTCGCTCCAGCAGGTTAATCAGGGCCTTGCCCATGGCCGGGTCTTCTTCATGGAGATCGCGGAGCAAGGCATCGCCCTCTATGACGGAGACAGTCGCGAACTCGCCAAGCCCAAGCCCAAGACGCCAAACCAGGCGCTGGAGGCTGCGCAGGAATATTTTGACGAATATTTCCCGGACGCGATGAGCAATTTCGAACTCGCAAAGGTTGCGGTTGAGCGAAATTTCCACAAACAGGCGGCGTTCCTATTCCATCGAACTACAGAGGCACTGTATCAGGCCATCCTGCTTACGTTGACGTTCTATACGCCTTACGATCACAATGTCGCGTTCCTGAGGCTTCAGGCAGAAGGCCGCAACCAATCGCTGTTCGACGTTTGGCCGCGCGGTACCCGGAAGGAACGGGCGATGTTCCAGAAGCTCAAGGACGCCTATGTGAAGGCGCGCTATTCAAAGCACTACCGGATCGCACCTGAAGAATTGAACTGGCTCGCCGAGCGGATCAAAATTCTGGGGCAGATGACGCATGAAATCTGCACCGCCCATATTGCGAATCTGCGAAGGAATGCTGCCCATTGAGGCGATGGAATATAGGGCTACTGCATCGTAAATTGTGCGTTGGCAGTGGCTCCGGCACCTTTTCCAACGTCAAACCCAGAGGCCCTACAACGGCAAGGACTGGGACTTTTTGCTCGGTCGGCTTTGGAGTAACATCCGCTAGATAACGAACGTTCAGAGGGCGAGGGGCTATGTCCGCTTAGCATCCCAACTACCGTCATTGGATGTATCGAGCATTGATACCCAGGCCTACGATCCTCGCGACCATATCGGCCCAGCTATTCCGTGCGAATCTCGGCTATATGTTTTATGGTCGGCGCAGGGGGAAGCATGGTCGGATTTCCAAACTGGTGTGACAGTGCGCTTGAGGATGTGGGGCCGCATGCGCTGCAAGTGATATCCGCACGCGCAGCAGACACGGCGAACGGATGCGTCGCGGTCGCCGCGATCGTCCCCGAGCATTATGCCGCCGAAGAGCAGGTCGCTCGCATCCTGCGCAGGCTTGGCCGGCCGGAGGCAGCGGCGTTCATCGAAAACAAGCTGCCGACAACAAAATCGATCCGGTCCGGCGATCTGGGGGAGATCCTCGCGACCGAATATATCGCTAGCGAAACACCCTATGATGTGCCGATCAAACGCCTGCGGTGGAAGGACCATCGCAACATGGCGATGCGCGGTGACGACGTGATCGGCTTGATGCGCGATCAAGCGACTGGGCGACTTCACTTTCTCAAGACCGAGGCGAAGAGCCGTGCGGCTTTGGCGGGCGGGGTCGTTACAGAAGCACGGGAGGGACTGGACAAAGAGGGTGGCTTGCCCACCACACATGCACTCGCATTCATCTCCGCGCGATTGATGGAGGCTGGCGAGGACGCGCTCGCCGATGCGATCGATGACGCGTTGTTGAAGCATGGTATCGCCCCTCAGGCCGTCACACACCTCCTTTTCACATTCTCCGGAAACGATCCTGGCAATATCCTGCGTGCGAACCTTCAAGGGTATGCTGGCGGATACCCGCAGAACTATGTTGGAGTGCGGATCGACGCCCACGGCAACTTCATCGCCGACGTGTATGACCGGGTGATTACCGATGCCAACCACAGTTGAGGCGATCGAGGCCGATATCGATGCGGCGACCGTTCCAGGATTCAGAAACCGTCTGATTGCACGGGGTCAGGCGCGGGCCATGGTATGGCGGGACGGCATCCTCCCGCCCGAGTCGCCTGCGTTTACGCCGCAGCTTAGCAATAATCTGCTCGGCTATGGGTATGCCCTTCTAGAGATGGGCATCCGGCTGCGCCACAAAGGCGGTGATCGTGGCCGGGCGCGTATGGCGTTCGAGCAAGCCGCGACCGCGATCGAGGCTGTGATCGCTCGCGGGCCACGCGGGGGAAGCGACCGTAGTTTCCATTTCGTGATGGGTGCGGCGAGCTATCATTTGGCGCGGCTATCGGCACGTGCGTATTCGCTTCTCAGCCATGTGATTGCCGACGCGAATTTCTCGCGATCCGAGCGGGCGCTTGCGCTCCTGATGCTTCGGGACCTGGGCGAGCTGGAAACCATGGTTCTGGCATTCCGGTTGAGCGGCGCCGGATCAGACCGCGCGATCACCGCCTCGCTTGAGAATCAGTTGCTTGTGGAGGAATTGCTGGGGCGACCCGAGGGAGACGATCCGGGCTTTGTCTTCGACGCGGTCGATACCGTGCTCACCGACCGCTTCTTCGGCGCGATCGCGATGTTCCTTGTGGCACTCGAACGGGGGGAACGTGCCTTTGTCGATGGGGCAATCGCAGAGCTCACCGAAAATGTAGCGGCCAGCGAAGAATTGAACCTTGTTCCCCAATGGTGGATCAACCGGATCGCAATCCACCTGCTTTCGGACCTTTGGGACTGCAGTTTTCACGATCGATTGCCGATCGTGCCGGCCGGCGGGGATGCCCCGACATGGCCGGGGCTCAGGACATTGTTTCTTGCGGTGCTGTACAGCCGGCGAAAGGCAGAACTCGAGCTATGGCCTTCGCAGATCGATGCGGCCGCCCGAAGCGTGAACCAAACCGACGATCTCGTCGTGTCCTTGCCGACGAGCGCAGGAAAGACGCGCATCGCGGAACTGTGCATCCTGCGATGCCTGGCTGCGGATAAGCGGATCGTGTTTGTCACCCCGCTTCGAGCCCTGTCCGCGCAAACCGAAATCGTTCTCCAAAGAACCTTCGGCCCGCTGGGTATGACAATCTCTGCGCTGTACGGGAGTACGGGTGTTAGCGACGTCGATGAGGATGCGATCCGCACGCGGAATATCGTCGTTGCGACCCCTGAAAAGCTCGATTTTGCGCTGCGCAACGATCCGACACTGCTCGATGATGTCGGGCTGCTGATCTTTGACGAAGGCCATATGATCGGATTGAGCGAGCGTGAAGTTCGCTACGAGGTTCAGATTCAGCGGCTCCTGAAGCGGGCTGACGCCGCCGATCGGCGCATTGTCTGCCTGTCAGCGATTTTGCCGGACGGCGACCAACTCGACGACTTCGCGTGCTGGCTCAGGCGTGATCAGCCAGGCGGGCTGATCAAGAATGATTGGCGTCCAACGCGGCTGCGATATGGCGAGGTTCTTTGGAACGGCAATTCTGCTCGTCTAAACCTGCGAGTGGGTGACGAGCGCCCGTTTGTACCGCGCTATCTGACGAGCTTTGTTCCGCCGGTCGGTCGGCGGATAACCCCGTTTCCCAAGGATCTTGGCGAGCTTTGCCTGGCAACCGCGTGGCGGCTGGTCGACGATGGGCAGTCAGTCTTGGTGTTCTGCCCGGTTCGCAAGCACGTCGAACCCTTCGCCGCCCGCATCATCGACCTGCATCGCAGAGGCGCGTTGAGAAGCCTGCTGACCGTAGAGCCGGCAGTGCTCGAGACAGCGCTCGTGCTGGGAGCGGAGTGGCTCGGTGCTGACCATCCGATACTCGAATGCCTGAGGCTTGGCGTCGCCATCCATCACGGCGCTCTTCCGACTGCCTATCGCAAGGAGGTCGAGCGACTGCTTCGCGAAGGCGTACTCAAGGTCACGATCTCTTCGCCGACTTTGGCGCAGGGGCTCAATCTCTCCGCGACCGCAGTCATCATCCATTCGCTGTACCGGAACCGCGCAAGGATTGAGGCGGCTGAGTTCAAGAATGTCGTGGGCCGGGCAGGTCGGGCCTATGTCGATGTCGAGGGGCTCGTCCTCTATCCCATTTTCGACCAGCACGATTATCGCACCGCTCAGTGGGAAGGGTTGATCGCGGATGTCACGTCGCGCGAGATGGAAAGCGGGCTGCTGCGTCTGGTCCTGACGTTGCTTCTGCGCATGCAAGCGCAGGTCAGGCGTAGTCTGCCTGATCTCACGGAATATGTACTCAATCAGGCCCAGGCTTGGGCTTTCCCGGCGGTAGCGGGTGAAAGTCCCGACGACGCGGAGAGGGAACGCCGGGCATGGGACGGGTATGTCGCCTCATTGGACACTGCTATCCTGGCATTGCTCGGTGATGCCGAGGTGCCTGACGACGGCATTGCCGAAGCACTTGACACCATCTTGCAATCTTCACTGTGGTCGCGGCGGCTCAATCGCCGCAGCGAGGAAGCGCAGTTGGCACTGCGTGCCGGTTTGATCGGTCGCAGCTGTCAAACGGCGTTCAAAAGGGACCCCCGATCGGCGTCGAAGAGGGACCCCCTTTTCAGATAATATGATGCTGGTTTGTTGAAGATGGCCTTGCGCTGCGTGCGGCGGAGGGCGGGCGTAGCCCGACCGGAGGCGCGCGCAGCGCAAGATAGATTTTTGAAGGCGCCGAAGGTGGCTGTCAGCTGCGGTTTTTGAAGCGCCAGCTGTCGTTGCCCGTCTCGACGATATCGCAGTGGTGGGTGACGCGGTCGAGCAGCGCCGTGGTCATCTTGGGATCGCCGAACACGGTCGGCCATTCGCCGAAGGCGAGGTTCGTGGTGATGATGACGCTGGTCCGCTCATAAAGCTTGCTGATGAGGTGGAACAGCAACTGCCCTCCCGAGCGGGCGAACGGCAGATAACCGAGCTCGTCGAGAACGATCAGGTCGAGCCGCGACAGCTGCGCCGCCAGGGTCCCGCCTTTGCCGATCCGGGTCTCCTCTTCGAGGCGTGTCACCATTGGTTTGCAAATGGACGAGAATAACGAGCAGTTTCTGCGGCTGAGAGCCGTGATCGCGAAGACGGGCAAGCCCAAGGCTTCCATCTATCGCGACATCCACCTTGGAACATTCCCGGCGCCGGAAAAGATCGGCGCCAGAGCGGTGGCCTGGCGCCTTTCGAGGATCTTACGCTGGATGCAGGCACCAAGCGCCTACCAAGAGGACTGAAACCACTCCAGCGCCCCGATATTGGGCTTTGCCGGCGTCGCCTTCTCAATGGCGATCGCCGCTGAAGCCTGTTCGGCCTTGTCGAGATAGTCGGCCCACCATTCGAGCATCTGCCACGGTGGGACAGATAGCGCGCGGCGTTGTAGACGGCACGAACACCGCCGGGTACATGTGCCAGCTGCAGCTCGATCCAATCCGCCTTGAACAGCCCGGTTTCATTCAGCACGGTGCTGGCTATAGAACGAAATCCATGCACTGTCGCCTTGTCGCCAACCCCTAGCCGTTGAAGCAAGACCAGCATGCGGTTCGAACTGATCGTGTCCCCCTGGTTGCCGATTACGTTAGCGTCCGCGCTCGTGGTGTAATTTCTGGTGTAGATTGAGATGATCGCATGGGGTGGGGCATGCCCCACCCCATGCGATTTCGATCTCGGTGGCCACCGGGCTCATCGGTAAGGTGGAGTTACCACACTTCACACGCCCACCGAGGAGTTGATCCCGATGACCAACGACAGACTACCGCTTGCCGAGCTGATGGCGAAGACTGGAGATGGAGATTTCCTGCGCACGATCGCCGAGAGCGTATTACAGATCATCATGGAGGCCGACGTCGATGGCCTGGTCGGCGCTAGCCGACACGAGCGCTCCGGCGACCGGACGACCTGGCGGAACGGCTACCGCGACCGCAGCCTCGATACCCGGCTCGGCACGCTCAACCTGAGGATTCCCAAGCTACGGACCGGCGCCTACTTCCCTGGCTTCCTGGAACCCAGGAAGACCGTCGAGAAGGCGCTGGTCGCGGTGATCCAGGAGGCGTGGATCGCCGGCGTCAGCACCCGGCGTGTCGACGAGCTGGTGCAGGCCATGGGCATGACCGGCATCTCCAAATCCTCGGTGTCCAAGCTGTGCAAGGATATCGACGAACGTGTCCATGCCTTCCTTAAGCGGCCGCTCACCGGCGACTGGCCCTACCTCTGGCTCGATGCTACCTACCTCAAGGTGCGCGAGGGCGGGCGGATCGTCAGTGTCGCCGCGATAATAGCCGTTGCCGTCAACACCGAGGGCAAGCGCGAAATCGTTGGCCTTCACATTGGACCCTCCGAAGCCGAGCCATTCTGGTCGAGCTTCCTCAAGGACCTCGCACGCCGCGGACTGACCGGCGTGAAGCTGGTCATCTCCGATGCCCACGAGGGCCTCAAGGCAGCGATCACTCGCGTGCTCAGCGCCACCTGGCAGCGGTGCCGCGTCCACTTCATGCGCAATGCCCTGGCCTACGTGCCCAAGGGCCAGAACACCGTCGTCGCCGCTGCCATCCGCCAGGTCTTCCTCCAGCCCGACCATGCCGCCGCGACACAGGTCTGGCGCCAGGTCGCCGACCAGTTGCGTACCCGCTGGCCAAAGCTCGGCGCCTGCATGGACGATGCCGAGCACGACGTGCTGGCCTACATGACCTTCCCCGAGCAGCACCGCGTCAAATTACATTCCACCAATCCACTGGAACGCCTGAACAAGGAAGTGAAGCGCCGCGCCGATGTCGTCGGCATCTTCCCGAACGAGGATAGCATCATCCGCCTCGTCGGCGCCGTCCTGCTGGAGCAGAATGACGAATACCAGCTCCAGCACCGCTACATGCAGATCGAGGGCATGGCCGCCCTTGCTACACCAATGATCGAGGAGGCACAGCCGCTACAGATTACACCCAAGGCCGCCTGAAAATGCAGCCCGCTGGCCACACCCAATTCTACACCACATTGACGGACGCGACCCCGATTACCGGGAACAAATATTGGCCAAACCGCTCATTCCCATATTTCCCATAGACGTTGAGCTCCTTGATTTCCCGGAGCAAAGCAACCGCCTGCGGTGGCAACGGCACGAGATGCTCGACGCGCATCTTCATTCGCTCGGCTGGAATGCGCCAAAGCGGCTCAGGGCCGCCCAAGCCCTCAAACTCACTCCACTGTGCATGCCGGGTTTCCGTCGTCCGGACCATGGTGAGAATCGTCCAACGCAAGGCAAGTTGGCTTAGCCGAGAGCCCGTATCTGCGTTCAGCGCAGCATAGAAGCGCGGCAATTCCTTGATCGGTATCTTTGATCGATGCGTGACCGCCGCGCGCTTGCGCATTACGGTGCCCAGATCACGACAGGGATCCGTAAGAACTCGACCGTCTGGAATGCCGAACCGGAAGATTTCGCTGCAATAGGCCCGCACCCGATGCGCCATCTCGAACGCGCTGCGGTCCTCAATGGCCTTGAGAGCATTGAGCATGTCGCGCGGCAAGATCGATCGCACAGGCAGTTTTCCGATAGTAGGAAAAATGTCGGCCTCGAGCCGACGCTCGATCACACCCGCATAGCGATCGGACCATCCCGGTCGCTTGGCAAGCATCCATTCCTGGGCCAGTTGGCGGAACGTCGTCCGCTCGGCCTGATCCTCATATTTTAGCTGTCGCTTGATGTTGGCCGGATCTTTCCCGGCGGAGAGAGCCGCTTTCATCTCCTCACGCCAGACCCTGGCGCGGTCGATGCTCATCAACGGATAGTCGCCTCCCGTAATGCTCTTCTGCTTATGATGGAAACGGTAGGAGAGCCGCCACTCGCGTCGGCCGTTGGGCAGGACGCAGATATTGAGACCACCACCATCGGCTTTTTTGATCGGGCGGGCGGCAGGCAAAATGGATTGGATGATAGTATCGGTCAGCACGGATCAGTCTCCTGGACGCCGTGCGCGAGACTTGAATCCTAACTTTGCACCAACAAATTTACCAACAAATCTCATGGTAACCACCTGGGCGGTTATGATCCTGTTGGAGACCATGTTACATGAGATAACAGCCTGAATATAGGCCTTTTTATGACGCCCATTTGGGACGTTGTTGGTCTTTTTGGACCTTGTTTTGGTTGCGGGAGTAGGATTTGAACCTACGACCTTCAGGTTATGAGCCTGACGAGCTACCGGGCTGCTCCATCCCGCGACACCAAAGGACAAAGGGCGGACCTTTTGGGTCCGCCCTTTGATGAACTGTGAATGGGTTTTTGTCCTGATATGCGCGTGCTTCAATGCCTGGCGACGCCCTACTCTTCCAGTGCTTGAGCAATAGTACCATCGGCGCAGACTGGTTTCACGGCCGAGTTCGGGATGGGATCGGGTGGGTCACAGACGCTATGGTCACCAAGCAATGAAGCAGGCGCATATAAGGGGTTTCAATCGATACCGTGCACATTTGTTTATGAGAGATCTATCTGGCTGGCTTGATAACCGACCATGTCTGTCAGGCATCTGTTGTCCAGAGCTGTCATTGATGGTGGGACTCTGCGGTTCGTGATGAACCGTTTAAGCGCGAATAGGACAATTAGTATCGGTTAGCTTCATGCGTTACCGCACTTCCACATCCGATCTATCAACGTGGTGGTCTTCCACGGTCCTGTGAAATCTTATCTTGAGGGAGGCTTCCCGCTTAGATGCTTTCAGCGGTTATCCCGTCCATACATAGCTACCCTGCTGCGCCACTGGCGTGACGACAGGTACACCAGAGGTATGTTCAACCCGGTCCTCTCGTACTAGGGTCAACTCCTCTCAAATTTCGACGCCCACGGCAGATAGGGACCAAACTGTCTCGCGACGTTCTGAACCCAGCTCACGTACCACTTTAATTGGCGAACAGCCAAACCCTTGGGACCTGCTCCAGCCCCAGGATGTGATGAGCCGACATCGAGGTGCCAAACGATTCCGTCGATATGAGCTCTTGGGAATCATCAGCCTGTTATCCCCGGCGTACCTTTTATCCGTTGAGCGATGGCCCTTCCACGAGGGACCACCGGATCACTATGACCGACTTTCGTCTCTGCTCGACTTGTCAGTCTCGCAGTCAGGCGGGCTTATGCCATTGCACTCTAACAGACGGTTTCCAACCGTCCTGAGCCCACCATCGCGCGCCTCCGTTACTCTTTAGGAGGCGACCGCCCCAGTCAAACTACCCACCACAGAGGGTCCCTGCACCGGATAACGGTGCGAGGTTAGACATCAGAAAACAGCAGGGTGGTATTTCACCTATGGCTCCACTCAGGCTGGCGCCCAAGTTTCAAAGCCTCCCACCTATGCTACACAGCTCTTTCCTAATGCCACTCTGAAGTTGCAGTAAAGGTGCACGGGGTCTTTCCGTCTAACCGCGGGTACTCCGCATCTTCACGGAGAATTCAATTTCGCTGAGCATATCCTGGAGACAGTGGGGAAGTCGTTACGCCATTCGTGCAGGTCGGAACTTACCCGACAAGGAATTTCGCTACCTTAGGACCGTTATAGTTACGGCCGCCGTTTACCTGGGCTTCAATTCAGAGCTTGCACTCCTCCTCTTAACCTTCAGGCACCGGGCAGGCGTCAGGCCCTATACGTCGTCTTGAAGCCGACTTAGCAGAGCCCTGTGTTTTTGCTAAACAGTCGCTACCCCCTGGCCTGTGCCCCCCACAAGTGCTTGCGCATATGTGGGGCCTCCTTCTTCCGAAGGTACGGAGGCAATTTGCCGAGTTCCTTCAGGATACTTCTCTCAAACGCCTTGGTATACTCTACCATTCCACCTGTGTCGGTTTAGGGTACGGTCTATACGGAGGGGCTATTTCCTGGGACGACTTCACAGCCTGGAGCAATCCAATAAGCCCAGACCATTTACGCCATCCGTCACACACCTCCAGGCCCACGAATATTAACGTGGTTCCCATCGACTACCCCCTTCGGGCTCGTCTTAGGGGCCGGCTTACCCTGCTCAGATTAGCTTTAAGCAGGAACCCTTGGAATTTCGGCGACAGTGCATCTCACACTGTTAATCGCTACTCATGTCTGCATTCGCACTTCCGATACCTCCACGACCCATTACCAGATCGCTTCAACGGCCTACGGAACGCTCCGCTACCGCTCAGTCAAAGACTGAACCCTAAGCTTCGGTGCATCACTTTAGCCCCGTTACATCTTCGCCGCAGGATCTCTTGTTTAGACCAGTGAGCTGTTACGCTTTCTTTAAAGGATGGCTGCTTCTAAGCCAACCTCCTGGTTGTTTTGGAAATCCCACATGCTTTCCCACTTAGTGATGACTTGGGGACCTTAGCTGTAGGTTAGGGCTGTTTCCCTTTTGACGACGGACCTTAGCACCCGCCGTCTGTCTGCCGAACTAGACTCGTTGGTATTCGGAGTTTGGTTAGAGTTGGTAGATCTCGCGACCCCCGCATCCATCCAGTGCTCTACCCCCAACGGCAATCATTCGACGCTCTACCTCAATAGATTTCGCGGAGAACCAGCTATTTCCCGGCTTGATTGGCCTTTCACCCCTAAGCACAACTCATCCGACAATTTTTCAACATTGAACGGTTCGGTCCTCCAGTGCGTGTTACCGCACCTTCAACCTGGTCATGCATAGATCGCCGGGTTTCGGGTCTAATGCATCAAACTTCGTCGCCCTGTTCAGACTCGCTTTCGCTGCGC
>NZ_CP022746.1:295000-430000 GCF_002288285.1 Sphingobium xenophagum
GGATAAGCGCGGCTGTCAACGCCATGACGACGGTGATCGCCATGGGATGGAACATCTTGCCCTCTACCCCGGTAAGCGCGAAAATGGGAACATAGACCAATGCGATGATGAGGACGCCGAACAGCGATGGGCGGATCACTTCCGACGTGGCAGAGGCGGCCAGCGCGAAGCGCTCGTCGCGGTCGAGCAGGCGGCCAAGGCCGTGCTGCGCCTCGCCATAGCGGCGCAGGCAATTTTCCACGATGATCACCGCACCATCGACGATCAAACCGAAATCGAGCGCGCCAAGGCTCATGAGATTGCCCGACACCCCCGCCTGCACCATGCCCGTGATGGTCATCAGCATCGCAATGGGAATGACGGCCGCGGTGATGAGAGCGGCGCGGACATTGCCGAGCAGCAGGAACAACACGACGATGACGAGCAACGCGCCTTCGAGCAGGTTTTTCTCGACCGTCCAGACTGCCCGTTCGACCAGATCGGTCCGGTCGTAGATCGCGACCGCCTCAACCCCGGCGGGCAGCGCCTTGGCGGCCTGCTTCAGTCGCTCCGCCGCTGCGCGCGCGACCACGCGGCTATTCTCGCCCGCCAGCATGACGACTGTGCCCAGCACGACTTCCTGCCCGTTTTCTGTGGCGGCACCGGTACGCAATTCCTGACCCATCCCGACATCGGCGACGTCATTGATGCGGATCGGCACGCCGCCGCGATTGGTGACGATGATGGATTTGAGGTCTTCAACGCCCCCCGCCTGCCCCGGCACCCGGACCAGATATTGCTCGCCATAGCGTTCGACATAGCCTGCGCCGACATTGGCATTGTTGCGGCCTAGCGCCTCGACCACATCATCGAGCGCAAGCCCATAGGCCGCCATCCGGTCCGGCAACGGGGTGACATGATATTGCCGTTCATAGCCGCCAATGCTGTTGACTTCAGTGACGCCCGGCGTGTTGCGCAATTGCGGGCGGATCACCCAATCCTGCAAGGTGCGCAAATCCTCCGCATTATAGGGCGTGCCGTCCGCCTTGCGCGCGCCCGGTCTGGCCTCCAGCGTGTACATGAAAATTTCGCCAAGGCCGGTCGCGATCGGCCCCATTTCCGGTTCGACGCCGGGCGGCAATTGCGATCGCGCGGTCTGCAACCGTTCGTTGATCAGCTGGCGCGCGAAATAAATGTCGGTGCCATCGGCAAAGACGGCAGTGACCTGCGACAGGCCGTAGCGGGAGATGGAGCGTGTATAGTCCAGCCCCGGCAGGCCCGCGATCGCCGTTTCGATCGGAAAGGTGACCCGCTGTTCCGCCTCCAGCGGCGAAAAGCCGACGGCTTCGCTGTTGATCTGCACCTGGACATTAGTGATGTCCGGCGTCGCGTCGATCGGCAGCCGCTGAAAGCTCCATATGCCAAGTGCGCAAAGCACAAGCACGGCTGCCAACACCGCCCAGCGCAAGCGGATGGAGGTGGTGACGATACGTTCGAGCAGCGGGGGCTGGCCGGCGGCGATGGCCTCAATGGTCATGGCTGGCTCCCGACTTGTCGATGTCGGCGCGGATCAGGAAAGCGCCATCAGTGACATATTCGGTGCCGGGCTCCAGCCCGTCCAGCACTTCTGTCCATTCCGGCGTCCTGCGGCCCAGTTCGAGCATGCGTACTTCATAGCTGTTGCCGACCTTGGCATAGACGACATCAAAATCGCGGAAGCGCTGGATCGCCTTGGTCCGCACCGCCAGCTTCGCCTGCGTTTCGGCAACGGCGAAGGCGCCTTCCACTCCCATGCCGGGGCGGAACTGATCGGCTGCGGATTCGGGCAGATGGACATGGGCGAGCAAGGTCTGGCTGGCCAGGTCTGCGGTCGGCAATATCGCTTCCACTGCGCCGGTCAGCCGGGCCGCACCCGACAGACTGCGTAGCGCGACCTTCTGCCCTACCCGCACCCTTTCAGCATCGCGCGGATAGACGAAAAATTCGGCATGCAGCTTGGCCGGATCGGCAATCACGAACAGCGCCCGGTCCCCGGTCATGTCCCCAATATTGGCATTTTTTTCCACGATGATGCCGTTGATCGGCGCAGTGACGGCATAGGTCTGGAGCGAATGGCTGGATTCGACGCGCAGCAGTGCCTGGCCCCGCCGCACAGTCTGGCCCAGTTCGCCGTTCATCGACATGATCTGCCCAGGCAGTCGGGCGCGGACGTCGGCCTTGCCTTCAGGCGTGATTTCAATGCGGCCCGACAAGTCGATCAATTCGGCGATCGAGGCTGGCCCTGCCCGTTCGGACCGCACCCCGCCCGCCCGCGCAGCGTCCGCGGCGATGGTGGTTCGGCCTTCATAGGACGCATAGCTCCATTTATGCGTCCGGCCAGCTTCGGCAGCCATGACCTTTACATCGAAACTATGCGGTTCTTTCACAGCCCCGCGACCACGCAGAAAATCATCCTGCGGGGAGAAGGCAAATCGATCGATCTTGCCGCCCAGCCTGGTCAGTTCGACACTCAGTTGAACATCTTGCGGCCTGACCGGCTTGTCGTCACGATAGGCGTAGACATGGAATTCGGGTTCGGCGCCATCTCCAAAGATGGTGATTTCAACCGCGAAATTGCCGTCGCGCAGCATCCGACCGCGATGGGGACCGCGCTCTTCCTCGGCCTCTTCCGCGCCATGCTCTTCATGATCGTGCGAGGGCGGGGTTTCGCTACACCCGGCAAGCCAGGTGGGGGCGAGCAGCAGGGCCGCAAATTTCAACAAGGGGGACATCAGCGATTCTCCGCGCTGGCAAGAAGGGATGCATGGCGACCGGTCAGCCGATCGAGCCGCGCGCCGTCGAGATGGTAGGATTTGAGCAGGGCGATGCGGCGATCATAGACATTGATCATCGCCTCCTGTGCCTGCGTGACTTCCAGGAAAGTGAAAGCGGTGCCGCCGCGATTATAGCCGTCGCGCACCAGCACGACCGCGCGTTCGGCGCTGGGCAGAACCACATTGTCGATCTTGTTGATTTCGCGCACGATCGTCGCGCGCTGCGCCAGCAGCCGGTTTATGTCGCGCGTCGCCTGCACCCGCAGCACCGCAATTTCGGCTTCGGCGACACGACGTTCGGCTTGCGCCTGCTCGACATTGCCGCGCTGGGCGCGCCGACCGCCAAGCGGGATGGAGCCGCCGACCACGATGCTGACATCATTGCCCTGCCCATAATGGCGCAGCCCCGCGCGCAGGACCGGATCGGCAGCGCTGTTCGCCTCCGCCAGCCGCGCGCGCGCCGCCGCCGCATCACGCTCTGCATCGAGCAGTGCGACATCTATGGGCTGTGCGTCGGCGGCCGGATCGGGTGCCAGGCGGGAAAAGCTGCTGCTATCGATCTCCACGTCGCCCTGCGCGCCCCACCATGCGGCCAGCGACATGCGCGCAATCCGGGCAGCCTCAATCGCCTGTTCATGGGCGATGCGGGCCTGTGCCACGGCGGTGCGGGCGCGTTCCAGCGCGAACAGGGGATCGAGCGCGCGCGCGACCCTGCGCGCCACTTCCCGCTCCAGTCGTTGGGCGAGCGTCAGCCGTTCCAGCGCGACAGGGATTTCGGCTTCCGCCGCCAGCGCCTCCACCCAGGCGGTCTGCGCCTGTGCCAATATGTCGAGCTGGCGCAGGCGGCCGCGTTGCTCGGTCACATCGCGGTTCAGCCGCGCCGCGCCGATCCGCGCCTCCCGCTTGCCACCACGTTCCCAGGTCCGCTCATACCAGGCAGTCGTCTGGGTGCTGGCGATCGGCGTGTAGGGATCCGTGCGGGCCAGATCCTCCAGGTCGACCGTGACGACATCCTGGGGCCGGACCTCCGCCTGCTTTATGGCGGCGCTCGCCGCGTCATGTTGGGCGGCAGTCACGGCAACGCCGGGATCGGCCTGCGCCACGCGCGACAGCGCATCGGCAAGCGTCAACCCCTGCGCTGCCAATGGCGGAGCGGGAAAGAGAGCGCTGGCAAGCAGCATGATGGTCAGGCGCGGAACAGCGCGCGCCCTGAAATATGGAGACATGAAACAGGCTTTCGCTATGCGACGTGGATCAACCCGCGCCGCATGGCGGCCGCAGGCTCAGACGCGGAAAGCGAACAGCCTGGGTGGGCGCTCTTGCCCCTGAAAGGCGGAGTCCGGCTCCACCTGATCAATCATCATGGCAGGCGGCGCAAAGCGCGACGAGGGCGCAGCGAGTCCTGCCTGCGTGAGCAGGATGATACCGGACCCGCTATCGCCATGATGGTGATGGCTGTCGGGCAAGCGATCGGACTGCCCTTCATCCTGTTCGCCATTGACATCATGGTCGGCGTCATGCGCCTCTTCCACAGTCAGAGCGCTTAACAGGAGATGCCCATGGGCCTGGGCCGCGCCGGGCGCATGCTGCACCTTATCGATCATCCGCGAAAGGCCCATGCCCGCAAACAGGGCCAGCAGCGCAATGCACAGCAATGCGACCAGGCGAGCATGCAGGGAGAAGCGCAAGGCGGGCATGGCGTCAGCCTATCCAGCCAAGCAGGGCGGCACAAGTCTCTGTCGATCGCAAAGCGCCATCGTAAATCGCATTCATGGGGCCGGTAGCAGCATATCCTGCCGCCCTGCCCGACCAAAGCCATCGCGGCATCGGCCTGTCATGCACGGCAATGGCCAGTCGCCTTGTCCGGCGACCGGCCATTTTTGATGCCTGTGTCAGAAGCTCTTTTTCGCGGTGATCATCCATTCGCGCGGCCGACCGACCACGCCGGAAACGACGCCGAAGCTGCCGACATTTTCCGCCTTGCCAGCATAATAATAGCTATCGAGCAGATTGGTGACCCCAAGGCTGAGCGACCAGTCCTTGTCCGGCCCCTGATAGGTCAGGCGCGCATTGACGAGATGCGGCGGGTTGATCTGATTGAAGGCATTGTTGATGGCATTGTAAAAATAGTTGGAGCGCCAGGACCAGTCGATACGCGGTGTCAGCGTGCCCGATCCGGCCAGATCCGCTTCATACTGGATGCCCGCCGACAATTGCCATTTGCTGATGAACGGCGCGATCATATTCTTCGTCACCAGCGTCGCGGGATTGGTGATCTTCTTATAGTCAAAGTCGAGATAACCCGCGGACGCATCGATCGACAGGCCGTCAGTGGGACGAAGCGAAGCTTCCAGTTCCCAGCCAAGGACGCGCGCGTCGCCCGCGTTGGACGGGACCGAGCAGGAGAATACGACGCTTTCCGGGCACTGATAGCGGACCAGCTGCATATCCTTGTAATCATTGAGGAACACAGCGCCGTTCAACCGTAGCATCCGACCCATCAGGTCTGCCTTGAAACCGGCTTCATAGGTCGTCAGCTTTTCCGGGCCGAAAGTCTGCACCTGGTCGGGGGCTGAAGGACGCGGGTTGATGCCGCCGCCCTTGAAGCCGGTCGACACCTGCGCATAGGTCATCAACTGGTCGTTCCAGCGATAATTCACGCCCAGACGGTAATCGAGGCGATCGCCCTTGAACGTGCCCGACAGTCCGTCAAGACCGGCCAGCAGGAAGTTGGGCGTGAAGAAGGCGCCGCTGGGCAGACTGCCGTCAATATTCCGGCGCGAATAATTATAGGTTTTCTTGTCGTCAGTGTAGCGCAGGCCCGCGATCACGTTGAACGCATCGGTGACATGGAATTCGGCATGGGCAAAGGCCGATGCACTGCGGTTCTTGACCACGTCATCCACCAGAAAATCGAACAGGAGCGTCGGGATGGCGCTGCGCCCCGACAGAAGATCGGTCGCCTTGTAATAGAAGCCGCCCACGGTCAGGTCGACCGCATCGTTGAAATTGGCGCTCAGGCGCAGTTCCTGCGTGAATTGTTCATGGCTGTAGTTGAACTGCTGCAGCAATATGGCGAGCGGCGAGCCATCCACGTCGATCGCGCTGGTGCCGTCCGCCTTGCGATAGCCGGTGATCGATTTGAGCTTGAGCATGTCGGACAGATCATAGTCGATCGTCCCGGCAATGCCCCAGCTTTTGACCGAACTGGTCGGGCTGGCGGAGAAGCCACCGGGTGCGACCTGGGTCGGGATGCCGAACACGGTCGTGTAATTGCCGCCGGTCGCATAATTGGCGTAGGAGGTGTAGCTCTTCGACGCAGTGATGAAGCGGCTGTCGAACGGAATGCCGGCCGTAGGATTGCCCGGCACATAGCTGCGCACCAGCGGGTTGTTGGCATAGAGCAATTTGGTCGCGACCGCTTCGCTATTATCCTTCGACACGTCGGCAACGATGTTGACTTCCAGCGGCGAGCCGACCGGCGCAAAGCGCAGCGCGGCGCGCAGGGCCATGACGTCGATGCCGCCTTCGGTGCCGACCTGGCACCCCTTGTCATTGGTGCCGGTGGGCGCGATGCCCGACGCGGGATTGGCGCAGCCATAGTCCAGCAGTTTCATATAGCCGTCGACATTTTTCGACACGCCCGACACGCGCAGGAACAGGCTATCGCTCAACGGGATGTTGGCGCTGCCGCGCAGTTCCAGCCGGTCATAGCTGCCATAGGTCGCTTCGATGAAGCCGCCCGCTGTTGCGTCGGGCTTCTTGCTGAACAGCTTGACCGCACCGCCGACGCTGTTCTTGCCAGCCAGCGTTCCCTGCGGGCCGCGCAGCACTTCGACCCGCTCCAGATCGGTCAGGTCCATCACCGCACCATAGGTCGTGCCATAATAAATATCGTCGATATAGATGCCCACGCCCGGCTCCAGCGCGAAGCTGGAATCCAGCTGGCCTACGCCACGGATGAAGGCCGCGACCGAATTACCCTGAAGGCTGGTTGCCGGGGCCAGAGCCACGTTGGGGGCGAACTGGCCAAGGTCGGTGACGCTGGTCTGGCTGCGCGCGGCAAGGGTTTCGCTGGACACCGCAGTGATCGCGATCGGCGTGTCCTGCAAATTCTGCTGGCGAAACTGGGCAGTGACAATGATGTCGGCGGACTGGTTCGACTGATCGGCCGCCTGTTCCGGCGCGGATGCGTCCTGGGCCAAAGCGGGACCAGCGGCCATCGCGGCCATCATCGCAATGCAGGCGGCATTGCTGCGAAATGCAGACTTCCAGATATGTGACATTATTTTCCTCCCTATTGTCAGTCAGCAAGGCAAAGGGGAGGATCACCGGACCGCCCATAGGCGATGCCGGTCCAGGCGACGCTTATGCGTCTGCCCTTCCTGCCGTCCTCTGATCCTGCCTGCCCGACTGTTCTGCTCTGACAGTATTTTTGGAGGGGGCGACGGATAAGGCCCACCCCCTCCTCTTCAATAAATAACGATCGTTACGATTTGTCAAGCCGTCACGCGGCTTCACTGTCCACATTCTGGCGCGCATTCGCCAATTGCCGGGCCGATACCCATGCGCCATGAACCTGCGCGCGCATCGGCATGGGCATGGGCACGCGAGCGATCGGCCCGGCCGCAATTGCGCCAGCCTCCACCACCCAAAGTTCGGACTTGAAATCCGCCTCGCCCGCCTGCCGGTCGACGACCATCAACAGCCAGCCTTCATGTTCATCCTGCGTCGATGGCACATGGACCGGTTCGCTGATCGCCATGCCCGGCTCCAGCCCCATCATGTCGATACGACCATTGCCTGGTTCGATCCGCAACAGCGCGTTGAACGCAACCCCTACAGGTCCGCCGGGCAAAGGTGGCCCGCCTTGCGGGTTCATCGACAGATACCAGGCCGCCCGATAAGGCCTTCCCTGATCCGCGTCGCGCAGCCGTGGCATGTCGCCGGGCGGACCAACCAGACGCTCCTCGAACATGTCGCCCTCCTTCGACAGGTCGAAGGTCCAGCGGGTCAACCCGCCCTGTATATCCCGCTGGTCGCGCTGGATGCCACCCGCCTCGCGCATGAAGCCGAAGGCATTGGTGTCCGACAGGCAGAGATCGAGATGGACGAAACCATCCTCCTCATAGGCGTTCACAAGATGGAAGGCAGAGACGCCATTGCGTCCCTTGAACCAGCGCATCTCCTCCACCTTGCCATAACGCGGCATGATGCCGACCCAGCTTTCCAGATCCTGCTGGTGCGCCCAGTGCGCGCCGCCCGCTTTCAAGCGGTCGAGATCGGCCGTGGTGGGGAAGATCGGGAAAATGGCGTAATGTTCGGTGATCGCGAAATCGTGGATGGTCGAGCAATAGGGCTGATCGAACCATTGTTCACTGATCAGTTTCCCGTCGCGATCAGCGATCGCATAGGAAATTTTGGTCGAACACAGACCATCGGCTTCATAGCCGAAGAAGAACATTTCCCCGGTTTCCGGGTCGACGCGCGGATGGGCCGTGAAGGTCTGGGATTTGAGCGCACCATAATAGTCAAAGCGGCCCAGCGTCTCCAGCGTGTCGGGATCGACCTGATAGCCCAGGCCGTCCTCCTTGGTCATCAGCAACCGACCGCCGTGCCAGACCGGGGTGGTGTTCGCCACGGTGCGATCGCGACCCGCCACGCTGGCGTCATCGGTAAAGGGATTGCGATACTGGCCGAACAGGGCGCGCCGCGCATCCTTTTCCAGCCGGTATCGTTCGGTTTCGACATAGCGGATCGCATAATCGACCTTGCCATCATGGATCGCGAATTTCGCGACCATTCCATCGCCCGACAGCACGATGTCATCGTCAAACATCGGCGGATGGGCAGGGTCCGGCACGGCGCGGAAGAAGGCGCCGTCAATTTCCGCGGGGATCGTCCCGATGACGTCCAGATTGCGGGCGGACCATTCGATGCCCACGGGCGTATTCAGTCCGACGAAATGGATGGTCTGGGGATAGTTTGGCATCGCCCTGGGTTCCTTATTCTCTCCTGACGCACATACTAACATTCGTTACTATTATTGCAAGCGCAGAATGTATGCCGGGGCAACCATCATCCTGGTGGCTTCATGTTGCGACGTAGCGTCTTGAGGACATGATCGGCCCCCTTGTCGCCGATCATGATTGCCGTCGCATTGGTGTTACCCGCCGGCAGCGACGGCATCACCGAAGCATCGGCGACCCACAGCCCCTCCACACCAATGACGCGCAAATCCTGATCGACCACCGCAGCGGGATCGTCCCGACGACCGATCCGCGCGGTCCCGACGGGGTGATAGAGCGGGATGGACGCCATCTTGACATAGTCGCGCAGTTGCTCCGTCCCGGCCAGCGCCGCGCCCGGTCGCAGTTCGCTTTTCACATGGGGCGCGATCGCGGACTGGCGCAAAATATCGCGGGCGATGACGATGCCTTCGACGATCTGTTCTATGTCCAGTTCACTGTCGAGTTGCCGATGCGCGATGACGGGGGGCGCCAACGGATCGGGCGAACGCAGCGTGATCCGCCCGCGATGGCTGGGCCGCATCAGCCCCACCAGCGTCGAGACGGAAGGATTTTTGCGCAGCATCAACCGACCCCGCTCATCAAAATCGAAGGCGAAGGCGGCAAAGCTGATCTGGAGATTGGGCACAGGCAAATCCGCCCGGCTTTTGACGAAGGCCTGCGCGTGGCCAATCGCCGTGGTCAGCGCGCCGCGCTTCGCCAGCGCATAGCGCAGCACCTGCCACGCGCCGCGCAACCCCTGTGCGTCGCTGTTCAGCGTCGCGCCATCGACTTCATTGACGACATGGGTGCCGACATGATCCTGCAAATTGCGGCCGACACCCGGCAGGTCGCGCACCAGGTCTATGCCCATCTCCGCCAGATGATCGGCCGGGCCGATGCCCGACAGCATCAGCAGGCGCGGCGTGTTCATCGCCCCGGCCGACAATATGACGCCATGGCGCGCACGCAATGTCTTTTCGACGCCATCCTGACGATAGACGATGCCGACCGCGCGATTATCCTCGATCAGCAGCCGAAGCAGTTGCGCCTCCAGCAGGATCGTCGGCGTCTTGCCACCACGCCGTTCATGCAGATAGCCGCGTGCCGAAGAGCAGCGGGTGCCGTTGCGCTGGGACACCTGGACATAATCGACCCCCTCGGCGCTTTCGCCGTTCAGGTCCGTCGAGCGGGCGATGCCAGCCTGTTGCGCAGCCGCAATCCACTGGTCAGTGATCGGATAGCGCGCGCGCCCTTCCGACACGGCGATCGGTCCGCCGGTCCCGCGCCACGCATCCGCACCGCGTTCATTATCCTCCATCCGCCGAAAATAGGGCAGCACGGACGCATAGTCCCAGCCATCGGCACCCAACGCCGCCCACCGGTCATAATCCCAGCGGTGACCGCGAATGAACATCATGCCGTTGAGTGCGCTTCCCCCGCCCAGCAGTTTCCCAGCCGGCCAGATGTCGGCCCGTCCGCCCAGCGACGGATCCGGTTCGACCTGATAACACCAGTCATAGTCCGGATTCTGGACGATCGAACTGGTCAGCGCAGGGACGCGCGAACGCATATGCCGGTCGGTCTTGCCCGCTTCTATAAGGGTGACGGCCAGCCCGGCTTCCGCCAGCCGCCCGGTCATCGCAGCCCCGGCAGATCCGCCGCCCACCACGATGATATCGCTCTGTTCCATGTATGATCCTAAAAATTGGACATGACGGCGATGCTGGGTGCATCGAGCGGCTTGCCCGCCGCCTTGAGTTTCATTTCCCGGTCACGCAGCGCGCCCTGCTCGGCGATCAGCCAGGCATGGATCGCATCCACGTCCTGCGTCGACAGAATATCGTCCCAGCGCGGCATTCCGCCCGGCAGCAACAGACCATCGCGCACGATCGCGCCGAATACATCATGGGTCGCAGGCTGCATCCGGCGCAGGTCCGGCGCGGTCGAGCGCAACTGGTTGCTGTGACAGATGGCGCAATTCTGGAAGAAGAGGCCCTGCCCCCGCGCGATCATGGCCGCAGTAACGCCGGGCTTCTGCGCCGGGGGCGCAGCTGCGACCTCCAGCGGCGGCAGCGGATCGGGCTTCTTCACCGGTCCGCCGTCCAGTTTGAACACCAACAGGCGGTTGGCATTGCCAAAGCGATAGGCCGCGGCATAGTCGGGCACATAGCCCCAGCCGCCACCGCCAAAGCCGGTTGCGACAGCGACATATTGCACGCCCTTGACCCGGTAGGTCATCGGCGCGGCCATAATCGAACTGCCGGTATCGATTTCCTTGAGCAGCCTGCCAGTATCGGCATCCCTGACCATCAGCTTGCCGCCGATCGTCCCGTGAAAGACCAGTCCCGACGCGGTGGCGAGCGTTCCCATCCGGTCCTGCCACCCCTGGGTCGGAACAGTCCATTTTGCCTTGCCGGTCAACGGGTCGATGGCGCGCAGTTCGGAACTATAGGGCTTGTCCTTGACCCATTGCATTTCCGGCAGCTTTTCGACCTGATCGCGAACCGCCGGCGGTAGCGTCGGCAGCACCTGTTGCAACATCGGCGTGAAGATCAGCGTGGTCTGGACATTGAGCGCCCTCGCGCGGCGGGCCTGTTCAGGCGTGCCGGGTGGCGGCCCGAACATGAGATTGCCCATGTCCAGCACATGCGCGAAATAGAGTTTGCGCGTCGGATCATAGGCTGCGGGGTACCAGTTGCGCGCGCCAGCCGAGGCTGGATAGACGATGCGCGGACCGTTCCAAAAGTCGACATTGCCGGGCGTCATCTGCGCAACGCCATCCTTGTCGAAGCCCCTGGTCCAGTTGGCGCGTACCAGAGCATTGATCCGCAGCGGCTTGCCGGTTTCCCGATCGATCACGAACAGATAGCCATTTTTGGGCGAATGGAGGATGGCGGGGCGGACCTTTCCGTCCACCTCGACATCGGCCAGCACCATCGGCTGGGTCGCGGTAAAGTCCCAGCTGTCGCCCGGCGTTTCCTGATAATGCCATTTGACCGTCCCCGTCTTGCGATCCAGCGCGACGATGGACGAGAGGTAGAGATTTGTTCCACCCTTGGGCGAGCGGGTCTTTATCGAATAGGGTCCACCATTGCCGACACCGATATAGACAGTGTCGAAGGCGGGGTCGTAGTTGATCGCGTCCCATACAGTGCCGCCGCCGCCAATGTCCCAACGGCTGTCCTTGTCCCAGGTCTTGAGCGCGGCATCGAGTGCGGGATTTTCCTGCGGACCGGCTTTGGGATCGTGGGGCACGGTGAAGAAGCGCCATGCCTGTTTGCCATCAGCGATGCGATAGGCAGTAACATAGCCGCGCGTGTCATATTCCGCGCCTGCATTGCCAATGATGAGAAGGTCGCCCGCAACCTCTGGCGCGCCTGTGCTGGTATAGCCGCGCGTATGATCTATGATCGTATCGACCTTCCAGACGATCGCGCCGGTCTTGGCATCGAGCGCGTAGAGCTTTCCGTCGAGCGCGCCGACCATAACCTTGCCATCGGCGACGGCAACGCCGCGATTGGCCTGATCACAGCAGGCCGAACGGTTGGCCTGCATGTCGACCTCCGGCTCGAAGGTCCAGAGCGACGCTCCCGTTGCAGCATCCAGCGCATAGACCCGGCCGAGATTGCCGCTGGTGTACATGATGCCGTCGACCACGACCGGCGTGGCTTCCTGCACCCGGTTGGTACCAAGGTCATGCGACCAGGCCAGGCCCAACCGCGCGACATTGCTAGCATCGATATCGGTCAGGCGGGAAAAATGGCTGCCGCCGACATCGCCGCCGGTAAAGGGCCAGTCGTCACCCGCACCGCCTTTGCTGCCCCCGCTCGCGCATCCCGCCAGCATCAGCAGGGCAAATAGCGCGCCTCTCACAGCGGCCAGCTTGCCTTGTGCGCCAGCATGACCTCGCGCAGCGATTTGGGTTTGCGACCCGTGATCCGTTCGACGCAATCGGTCGCCTGGGCAAAATAGCCTTCGCGGATCGACTGGCCAAAGGTGACCATGTCATCGCTCGACCAGGGGATTGGTCCATCAGGCATGATGTCCGACGCGTGACGGGGAATGCCCAGAGAATCGAAATAGGCGAACATGCCATCGTCATCGACTGGTTCGACGATGATCGGCTTGCCGGCCATGTCGCTGGCCATGGCCATGGCCTGCGGAATGGTAATGAGATCCGGGCCGGTCAGCGTGTAGGCCTTATTCTCATGGCCCGGCTGAGTCAGCACGCCAACGGCGGTGGCGACACAATCGTCGCGGCTGACAAAGGCCACCGCACCATCGGCGCAATTGTCCGGTTTCGTCCCGGCCATCAACGCGGGAATGACCATCGCCGCGGCAACCGCCTCGGCATATTGGCTGTCGCGCAAATGGGTCCAGGCAGCGCCCGACGCCTCGATAATCTCTTCGGTCGCGCGGTGATCATATTTGACGATGGCGGGATTGCCCGGTTCGTCTGCGGCGATGATCGAGGTGTAGACGATATGGCGCACGCCCTGCGCGACCGCTGCCTCCACCGCGTTACGATGCTGGCCGACCCGCGTGCCGACGCGAGCAGTGCTGATCAAAAGCATCCGTTCGCCCCCAGCCATGGCGGCGGGAAGGGTCGCGGGATCATCGAAATCGGCGAAGCGGACGTCAGCGCCCCTGGCGGCAAAGTCGGCTAACCTAGCAGGAGTGCGCGATAGCAGGATGACGTCTTGCGGAGCGACCTTGTCCAGCAACAGCGCCGCGGCGGCGCGGCCAAATGCGCCGGAAGCCCCTGAAATAATGATCTTTCCCATGCAGCCCCTCATCTGTCTTTCTTATCGACGGTTGCGCATGATAGTAACGAATGTTATTGTTGCGTCAAGAGAGTGAAAACAGGAGAGTGACCATCATGCCAAGCCTGCCCATCGAAGACCGGATCGCCCTGCAGGATTTGATCGCCGCTTATAGCTGGGCGCTGGATACCGGCGATGTCGATGCGCTGGTCGCCTGCTTCACGCCCGATGCGCGGATGGTGGAGGAAGTGTTTGACGATCCCGACATCTGGGAAGGGCATGACGGGATTCGGGGGATTGCCGAACATTATCGCAATGCGCCAGGCTTCCCCGGTCGCCAGCATCATGTGAGCCAAATTCAATATATGCCGCAGGCGGATGGCAGTTGCATGATGCGGTCCTTCGCTTTCGTGACGGAATGTGAAGGCGAGCCGCCCTATCTGCTGCGCTTTGCAGGCTGGTATGACGATCATGCGGTCAAGGGCGATGATGGCGAGTGGCGTTTCCATCGTCGTACCGTGCGCCTTTGGGACGGCGCGGTGCTGAGCAAATTTCCTGGCCGGGGCGAGTGGGTGCCGCGCAAGCGCCCCGACTCGCTCATCATCAAGCGCTAAGGATTTAGCGGGACCGGATCAGCACCCAGCTGAGCGCCGGTTCCGCCATCCCCGTAGCCGGGACGACGGCGCATTTCTCCACACCGCCCAGCGCCAGTTCGGCAAAGGCTTCGGGCCAACGGGCGCCCGCAAGCCGCGCCAGCGTGCCGATGGTCGCGCCATCGGGCGCGCAGATCGGCACCATGACGCCGACGGGGCGATGCAGGACCAGCGCGATGCGGCGATAGCCTGCCTCTGCCGCGATTTCGCCGATCAGCAGTTCATCGCTACGCCGGGTGACGCCGAAGATCGATGCCGGCTCGCTGACCAGCAGGCCGCGCAATTGGCGGACGCGGTCGCCCTCCAGCGCAAGCGATGTGCCGCCCAGCGCCGCCGCCCGCACGGCGAACCGATGTCCTGCGCCAAGGCCGGAATCATGCAGCAGCAGCGGCCCGCCAGTTCGCGCAGCCATAGCGCCGCCAGAACCAGCGAGCGCGGAAGCAACCGCCGCGCTCGCCAGAAAGTCGCGTCTTGTCACGATCGTCATTGTCCCCCCTCCCCGGCGCGTGCCAGATGCCTGGCGATCAGGTTCATGTCGGCGTCGCTCACTTCACCACGCGGAATGGCGGGCATGTTGCCAATGCCCATGCGCGCCGCCTGCACGACATAATCGACGGTCAGGTCCGTGCGCTTTTCCAGCAGTGGTTGATCCGTCCGGCGGGCAAGCAGGCCTGTTCCCATGCCGCCTGGGCCGTGACACATTGCGCATTTTTCCAGATAGAGCCGCTCGCCCGGTCCTGCCTTGGGCCGGGAGGAGACGGTTTCCGGCGCGGGCAGCGGTGGTGGCCCCTTGGACGCTTCTGCCGGTGGCGCCGCGCTTTCATTCGCGCGGCCGCACGCCGCCCCGGCCAGCACCATGGCGGATGCCGCCAAAGTCATCCATCCGCGCCGCATCATGCCCGCCCTCCTGCTTTCCGCGTGGGCCAGATGCCGCTCTTGCCCGGCGCGATCACGCCGTTGGGATCAAGTGCGTCCTTGACCTTGCGGTTGATCTGCCAAAGCGACCCCTTGTTGAAATCATAGGTGGCAGCGACCGCATCCATATAGTCGAGATGGGTGCGATATTCGCCATAGCCCTGCGCCTTGGCGTCAGCGATCAACTGTTTGAGGAAGGGATCGACCCTGCCCATCAAGGCAGGATCATCCTTGTTGATCAGCACAGCATTGACGTTGATGAGATGGCGTTCGCCAAAGGCGAAGCTGGCCTGATAATCCATGCCATATTCCTTGTAGCGGGCATAGGTGCGCTGAAACTGCGCCATCGCCGCTGCGCCCGATTGCGGCAGGATGGGCGAGAAGCCGACATGGCCGCCGCGTCCGCCATGCCAATTGGCATTTTGCATCGGCATGGTCAGCGGCGTGCCGGTCCAACCGCTCGCCTCCATCGGCTCGCCCGTCTTCCAGCTTGTCGGGCGCATCGCCATGGGCTTGAGCGCGGACATCGCCTGTTCCAGCACGGCATAGGCCGCCTTGTTCACCGACTCGCGACCATAAAGGCGCAGGCTCACGCCCCACCAGCCGACATTGAATTTCTTGCGAATAGCGGCAATCACGTCATCGCCCAGAGCGCCGGGCTTGTCGGTCCACTGATCGCGCGTCGTCAACACAGCGGCTGCGCGCAGCCAGTTGCCGATGGTGGGCGACTGCTGCAACAGCCCTTCGCGTCGCAATGGCGCGATCGCATCGATAAGCGGTCCCAAATCCTCTGGCCGGTCAAATTCCAGATCCATGCCCATCAGCGATTCCGGCGCAGGCATCAGCCACAGGCCCATTTTGGTCACGATGCCGAAATTGGACTGGACGAACATCTGATCCCAGCTTGGACCAAAGCCGAAGCGATAGAGTTGCCAAGTGGGGGCGCCGTCCAGTGCGCCCATGCCCGTGCGCACGACCAGCCCGTCGGCCATCACCGCTTCGATGCCGCAGATGCGCGCGGCATGTTCGCCATAGGGCGTGTAGCCCACCCCCGGTCAAGTGCATTGCCGACCACCGATCCCCAGCTGTTGCCGGGCACCGACAGCCAATGTTTCATGCCCCTCGACTTCAGGAAATCATAAAGATCGTAGAAGCCTACCCCCGGTTCCAGCAGTACTGTGCCGTTCGCCTCGTCATAGTCGATTTTCTTCATGCGGCTCATGTCGAGGACGACAGAACCCGCCAGTAGCGGCGCGGAGCCGCCATAGCCCAGATTCTTCCCCCGGCTGATCGGCCAGAGCGACAGGCCACGTTCCGACGCGACGCGGACAATCGCCTGCACCTGTTCCACCGTGGTGGGCGCGACCGCACCGGCGGGATGATGCAAGGCATCGTCGATGGCGAACTTGTCCTGATAGGCAAGCTGGTCCGCTTCATCGAAGAACACATTATCCTTGCCAACGATCGCAGCGAAGGCGGCGATGACGGAGGGCGAAAGGGGTTGGGCCATATTGTTGTGCCTTGTGACTGGAAAGAAATTCAGGCCGCCGCGGTCCAGCGGGTGCGGGCCGGCGGGCGCGCACCACCGTCGAGCCGCAATATTTCAGCGTTGATCATCGGACTGCGGATCAGGAACATGGCGGCATCGGCAAATTCCTGCGCGGTGCCCGCGCGGCGGGGAAATTCCATGCCGTCGATCAATTCGTCGACCAGCGCATCGGGCATGGGCGCCGTCATCGGCGTTGCAAAAAAGCCGGGCGCTATCCCCACGCAGCGGATCGCATGGCGCGACAGGTCGCGCGCCCAAATCAGCGTCAGCGCAGCCAGCGCCGCCTTCGACGCGCCATAAGCGTCCATCCCTTCCTGCCCCTCGAACGAGGCGATCGAGCAGGCGTTGAGGATGATGCCGCGTTCGCCATCAGGGCCATCGGGCATATTGGCAATCATGGAATGGGCAACATGGGCAGTGACGGCAACCGCGCCGATCAGGTTGACGTCGATCACCCGCCGAAAAGCGCTGATGTCCCCCGGACCAGCGGGCGATGCGATCGAACCGATGCCGCCGATGCCAGCCACATTGGCCAATATCGCGATCGGGCCATGGCGATCGACAATGGCCGAGATGACAGCCGCTACCGCCGCTTCGTCCGTGATGTCGCAAGGGATCGATTCGATCCCGGTCAGGGTAGCCGGATGTCGATCGAGCACGACGACCCGCGCTCCTGCGTCGCGCAGCGCATGCGCCAAGGCTTCGCCCAGGCCCGATGCGCCCCCGGTCACGAGCGCCAATTTGCCGTTCACGTTCATCCCGCCTCGCTCCGCCGTTCATGTCGACGATTTAATAACGATCGTTATCATCTAGCGGGTCGACGGCGTTGTCAAGCCAGCGCCGGGCGGGCCGATAGGCAGGATCATAAAATTCGCTTGCCAATTCTCCCTGCGATATTGTATCCCTAGCATACATATTCGGTGAGGCCGCCCCCGGCCCGCCTTTCACAGGACCAGCCAGGGAGCAGGATGATGGAAAACGAAAAAGACGTCGTATCGGTGCATGTTGAGGACCGGATCGCCTGGGTGAATTTCGCCCGCCCCGCCAAGCGCAACGCGATGAGCCCGACGCTCAACCGGCGCATGATGGAAGTGCTGGACGAACTGGAATTCCGCGACGATGTCGGCGTACTGGTGTTGAGCGGCGAAGGCACGGCCTGGTCAGCGGGCATGGACCTGAAGGAATATTTCCGCGAGACCGAGGCCGATGGCCTGCGCGGTGTGCGCAAGTCGCAGCGCGAAAGCTATGGCTGGTTCCGCCGCCTGCGCTGGTTCCAGAAGCCGACCATCGCGATGGTCAATGGTTGGTGCTTTGGCGGTGGCTTTGGCCCGCTGTTCGCCTGCGACCTCGCCATCTGCGCGGATGAAGCGCAGTTCGGCCTGTCCGAAATCAACTGGGGCATATTGCCCGGCGGTGGCGTGACCAAGGTGGTGGTCGACCTGCTGTCGATGCGCGACGCCATGTGGCTGACGCTGACCGGCGACCTGATCGACGGCAAGCAGGCGTCGGCCATGCGACTGGTCAATGAAAGCGTGCCGCTCGACCAGCTCAAAGACCGCACCCGCGCGGTTGCCGACAAGCTGCTGTCGAAGAATCCGGTCGCTCTCAAATTCGCCAAGGATGCAGTCCGTCGCGTCAACACCATGACCTATGACGAGGCCGAGGATTATCTGGTGCGCATGCAGGAAGCAGCCAATTTCCACGACAAGACTGAAGGTCGCAAGGAAGGCATCCGCCAGTTCATCGACGAGAAGAGCTACAAGCCGGGCCTGGGCGCCTATGACCTGTCCAAGGCCAAGGCGAACGCTGACAGCGCAGCCTGATTCCCCTAACCCTCCTGACGGGCGCCGGACAATGTTCGGCGCCTATTTTTTCATATCCGCGATATATCCATATCCGCGAAACTGTGGCAGGGTGCTCCAAACAGGAGGAGGATCTTTATGTCCATTGCCACCACCCATGTGGGCAGCCTGCCGCGTGGTGACGCACTGACCCCGCTGCTGCTGGCCCGCGACAAGGGGGAGCCCTATGACGCTGCAGCGTTCGACACATTGGTGCAAGCCGCCGTTTGCGAAGCCGTGACCGCCCAGATCGAGGCGGGAGTATCGATCGTGAGCGATGGCGAATTGGGCAAGGTTGGCTATTCCACCTACATGATCGAGCGATTGTCGGGTTTTGGCGGTCATACCGACCGCAGGCCTGCCGCCGACCTCGCGCCCTTGCCGGAACTGCGGCAGAAGCTGGCTGCGATCATGGGCAGTCAGGATTTTACCCGCGCGTCCTGCATCGGGCCGGTGCGCAAGGTGACGCTGGAACCGCTGCATGACGATATCCGCCGGTTCAAGGCCGCGCTGGCGCCCCATGGGGATGGCGTGCGGGCGTTCATAAACGCAGCCTCGCCAGGACTGATCACTGCCTTTCAGGTCAATCGCCATTATCCAAGCCACGAAGCCTATCTGGCCGATCTGGCCGACGCGATGCGGGAGGAATATGAGACGATCGTCGCGGCAGGCTTCGACCTGCAACTCGATTGCCCCGACCTAGCGATGTCGCGGCACACTGGCTATCAGGACGCCAGTGAAGAAGAATTTCTGAAAATTGCCGCGGCCAATGTCGAGGCGCTCAACGCTGCCACCGCAAATATTCCGCCGGAACGGATGCGGATGCATATTTGCTGGGGCAATTATGAAGGCCCGCATGACCATGACATTGCGCTGGAGAAGGTGATCGACATCATCCTTGCCGCCCGTCCGGCGACCATCCTGTTCGAGGGCGCTAATCCCTGCCACGAACATGAATGGACGGTGTGGCGCGATGCGACCATTCCCGATCACAAGATATTGGCGCCGGGCCTGATCGACACCTGTTCCAACTATGTCGAGCATCCCGAACTGATCGCCCAGCGGATCGAGCGCTTTGCGCGGATCGTCGGCAAGGATCGGGTGATCGGCAGCACCGATTGCGGGTTCGGTACATTTGCTGGCTATGGCAAGATCGACCCGGCAGTGACGTGGAAGAAATTGCGGTCGCTGCGCGCGGGCGCGGATCTGGCGGACGCACGGCTGTGACGGCGGATGAACGACGCGACATCGAGGCGGATTGCGCGCGGCTGATCGCGCTCTATGCCAATTTGAACGATGCCGCCGATTGGCAGGGCGTGGCGGCCCTCTACGCGCCGGACGGACGGATGGCGCGGCCAACGGCCCCCGACGACTGGGTGGAGGGGCGCGACGCCATCCTGGCAGCGTTCCTTGCCCGCCCGGCGCGGGTGACGCGGCACATTTGTTCCAATGTCGTGATCGACGTGCTGAGCGCGACCGAGGCGGTGGGGGAAAGCGCGATGCTGTTGTTCACGGGCGATAGCGCGCCTAAGGTCGGATCGTTTCACGACCGCTTCGTCCTGGGCGCGGCGGGATGGCGCTTTGCCGAGCGGCGGGGTAGCCTGACTTTCCAGGGGAGCTAACTGCCCATGAATGGCACCACGCCATCTACTGTCAAATCGGCGATGCGGACGATCGACATCATAGAATATGTCGTCGCGCGGCCGGCAGGCGTGGTGGCGCAGGAGATTGCGGCGGGCCTTACCATTCCAGTCAGCAGCCTGTCCTATCTGCTCGCAACGCTGGTCGAGCGACAGTATCTGGCGCGGGTCGGGCGGCGCTACCTGCCCGGCCCGGCATTGGCCCGGCTCGTGTCGCCACGCATGGCCCTGTCGCTGGCGGACAGGGTGCGGCCGCTGGTCAAATCCTTGCGGTCACAGACCAACGAGACCGCGTCTTTCTTTGTGCGGGACGGTTGGCAACTGGAAGCCATTGTCACGGAAACAGCGGAACAGTCGCTGCGCTATTCGATCAGCGTGGGAACGCGGATTCCCATGCACAGCCTGGCGGCGGGCAAGGCATTGCTGGCTACGCTGTCCGGCGATGAAATCGACGCCTATTTCGCACAAGTGCGATTGGAGCCGTTCACGCCCCATAGCGTGACAGACGAGAAGGCGTTGCGAAAGGAACTGGCAGCGATCCGCACGACGGGCGTTGGGCGCACGCGGGAGGAGTATACGCCGGGCATTTGCGGCCTTGGTATGGCGGCATTGGTCGATGGCATGGCGGTCGGCGCCTTTGCTGTCGCCATCCCCCTGCCCCGCTTTACCGCGGAGCTGGAAGCCCGCGTGGTTCAAAAACTGGAGCAGACCGTCGGTCTTTTCGCCGCGGCGGAGACGCCAGCATAGTGAGAGAAAAGGCCATCCGGCAGAGGCGCGCCGTGCAATGCCGCCGTCGGCTTGTTACAGCTCAATGCGGGCCGAGCATGGAACCTCATCCTGAATTCTAGACGTCGGACAGTCGATGACGGAACCGATCCTTACCTCATATTGCGAATGACACTCTGGACGGGCGGCAGCTATCGAGCCGCGGGCGCAGTTGTTCCCGCGCTCTGCATCGTTCTGGCCAGTACCAGACCGGACGCGACAGCGACCGCGCCAATCATCACGCCCGGTGTTGCAGGCGAATTTGACCAGTTCTGAAGCAGATATGCCGCATAGGGGGCGGCACCGCCGAACACAGCCGTCGCGGTGGTTGCACCCAGCGCCAAGCCGCTGAGGCGGACGCGCGCGGGAAATTGCTCAGCCGTTGCCACGGCACCCACGGCGCTCACCCCGCCTGCCAGCGCGGCCAGCAACATGACGGCGAGCAGGGCGGGCATCCGGTCGCCATGGGCAATGAGCGAGAACATCGGCACCGACAGCGTGGCGCATAATCCGCACAAGCCCAGTAAAACCGGCCTGCGGCCAATGCGATCGGACAACCATCCGATACAGGGCGTCACCAGGATGACAACGAGCGCCGCAACGGTCGAAAGTTCCAGCGCCGCCGCTTCGTCCGCCGATTGGACCAGACTGACGAAGGAAGGAACATAGGTAATGCCGACATAATAGGAAATCGAACCGATCGCCGATATCGCAAAGCCGATGCCGATGCCCCGGCGCTGGTTCAGCAAGGCGTCGCCCATCGGCGAACGGCTTGAGGCATTCAAACCTCTATCCGATATGAAGGCAGGCGGTTCGGGAATCATCTGTCGGACCAGCCAAATCCCGGCAGCCAGGGCGGCACCAAAAAGGAACGGTATGCGCCAGCCCCAGCTATCAAGGCTTTCCTGCGGCAGCGCGTTGGTGAGCCAGGCGCAGAGCCCGACAGCCAGCAGCCCGCCAATTTCGCTCGCGGCTGCCGCGCTGGACGTCACAAGACCGCGCCGGTGTTTGGGTGCTGTCTCGAACAAATAGGTCACGACCGCTGGATACTCGCCGCCCACGCTAAAGCCCATGAGGCAGCGCATCACGATCAGCAACCAGCCCGCACTGGCGCCGATCTGGGCGTGGGTCGGAAGCAGCGCCAATACCAGCATGGAAACCGTCATCAGCGTCATCGATAGGAGCAGGGTAGGCTTACGGCCCCGTCTGTCACCGAACTGACCGAAGGCGATCGCCCCAAGCGGGCGCATCAGATAAGCGATGGCAAATCCCGCGAGCGTTTTGCCCAGACTTTCGCCACCAGCCCCGAAAAACACTCGCGCCAGGGTCGGCGCAAAATAGAGACAGAGTGTGAAATCATACCATTCCACCACCGTGGACAGAGCAACGGCTATCATGGAACGGCGGGGAATGGGTTCGGTGGGGGCAGTCACGCCATGTCTCTGGCCAGCCGCAGTCCCATGAATTGCCAACGGTGATGGGGATAGAAGAAGTTGCGATAGCTTGCGCGCATATGGCCGCGGGGTGTCGCGCAACTGCCGCCGCGCAACACGCACTGTCCGCTCATGAACTTGCCATTATATTCGCCAATCGCGCCATCGGCAGCGCGAAATCCGGGATAGGGACGAAAGGCGCTGCCGGTCCATTCCCAAACATCGCCGAAGAAGGAAGGGGCATCTTGCGCCGGACGCGGGCGGATGTCCCCGGCCCTATCCAGCAAATTGCCGCGATCTGGATCATGCTGCGCAGCCGCCGCTTCCCATTCGGCTTCGGTCGGCAGCCTCGCTCCAGCCCAGGTGGCAAAGGCATCCGCTTCATAAAAGCTGACATGACAGACAGGAGCAGCCGGATCGACGGGATTGCGGCCCGATAATGCGAAACTGGTCCAGCCATTTTCACCATCCGCCCAATAAAGAGGGGCCTGTATATCGTTAGCCTGACGCCAGGCCCAGCCATCGGACAGCCACAGACGCGGATCATCATATCCCCCGTCTGCCATGAAGGCGAGCCAGTCCGCGTTGGTGACCTGTCGATCGGCGATCTGATGCGAATGCAACAACGCGGTGTGGCGCGGTCCTTCACAATCGAACGCGAATTCCCGGCCCCCGGTCGTGCCAGCGCCGATTTCGACCAACCCCTCTTTACCGTCCAACCAACTGAGCGGGCCGGGCTGCCCGTGAGGCGCGCCACTTTCGCGCGGCCAGAGCGCATCCTCCAGCGGGTTGAGGGAGAAGGCGTGAAGAATATCCGTCAGCAACAATTCCTGATGCTGCTGTTCATGCTGACACCCCAGGTCCACCAGCGCCAGCACTTGCGGCGAAAGTTGCCCGATTGCGCGATCCATCGCCGCATCCACCGCGGCGCGATAGTCAAGAATGTCGGCAAGCGAAGGGCGCGACAACATGCCACGCGCCGCGCGCGCCAGTCGCGCGCCTTCAGCTTCATAATAGCTGTTGAACAGAAACGGCCAGTCCGCACGATAATGGCGATAGCCCGGTACATGGTCGCGCAGGATGAAGGTTTCGAAAAACCACGTCGTGTGCGCCAGATGCCATTTGGCCGGCGACGCATCGGGCATGGATTGTATCGTCGCATCCGCGTCCGAAAGCGGGTTTGCCAGGTCTCCGGTCAGTTTGCGGACAGAATGGTAGCGATCCTGCGCAGCGCCCATCAGCCCGCCACGCGCAGCAGGTGAACGCTGAACAAGGCGTCCTCGTCCGTCCATACGTCGACGCTATCGAACCCGGCTTCTTTGGCAAGAGAGGCAAATTCGCCGATTGTATATTTGTGCGAATTTTCGACATGGATCGCCTCGTCCCGCGCGAAATCGAAAGACCGGCCATCAAGCCTGACCGTCTGATCGCGACGACTGACCAGCGAAATTTCGATATGGCCAGGCTGGCTGACATAACGAGCGCGATGCGCAAAGGCGCCAGTGTCGAAATCGGCGGCCAATTCCCGATTGGCGCGATGCAGAAGGTTGAGACTGAACTGCGCCGTTACTCCTTGTGCATCGTCATATGCATCCTCCAGCAGGGCGATGTCCTTCTTCAGATCGACGCCAATCAGCATCAGGCCATCCTGGCCCAGGCGCTGGCTCCATCGGCGCAAAAACGCACGCGCATCATCCCGGTCGAAATTGCCGATGGTCGATCCGGGGAAGAAGCAGACGTCGCGCAAATTCCCGCGCGTCGGCAGATCAAGCTCTCCAAGATAATTGCCGCAAACCGAATCGACTTCGATAGCGGGATAGCGCGTCCGCACGGCGGCAGCCGCCGACGCAAGCGGGACAGGCGATATGTCGATACAGATATAGGCGCGCACCTGCTCCATCGCATCAAGCAGGATTTCGGCCTTGCCGCCCGATCCTGCGCCCAATTCTATAAAGCGTATGTTACCGCGGATCGTCTCAGCGATCGCCTTTGCATGCGTCTCCAATATCCGCCGCTCGGTTCGCGTCGGATAATATTCCGGCAGTTCGCAAATACGGTCGAAAATTGCCGATCCCGCTGCGTCATAGAGGAACCTGCACGGGATCGCCCGGTCCGGTCTGGACAATCCCTCCACCACTGCCTGTCGAAATTCGGCTGTATCAGAGACGGGCGCAGGGGTGACCAGATCGATCAGCGTTTCATCATTTTCGATCGCATTGCGCGCCATATTGTACATGCAGAGTTCCTGTTAGCTTCAATGGCCGGGGATAAAGCGTGATTCATATCTGAGCCAACAGGAAGGACCGAGCGAGGAAAGCCGTTGGCAACAGAGGAGTCTCATTGTCCTGTTGTGGTTCGATTACAAAGACCCGCGTGGAAGTCGAAATAGCAAAACGATCGCCACGCGATAGCGTTCCCCGGTATGTGACAGGCCAGTTGTTCCAGACCATTTGTCGGTTGCTGCAATGGCGACATCGCGCCTTCCATGTCGTGGACAATGCAGCAACGATACCGGAGCGATGGCCCCAATCTTGCAAAAATCCCATGTCACCGCCATCTCCCCGCTGCATCGTGACATAAGGGGAGTAACATCGTGACCACCGAGACTGCATCGCGGCCTGAGACCCACGCCTTTGAGGCGGACGTGTCAAAGTTGCTGCACATGATGGTGCATTCGGTCTATTCCGACCGCGACGTCTTTTTGCGCGAATTGATTTCAAACGCAGCCGACGCCTGTGAGAAGCTGCGTTATGAAGCCATTGCCACGCCTTCGCTGCTGGGGGACGATCCGCAACCGCGCATCAGCCTGACGCTGGATGCTGACCAGGGGCGGTTGACGATCGAGGATAATGGCATCGGCATGACCGCAGCGGACATGGGCGAGACGTTGGGGACGATCGCGCGGTCCGGAACAAAAGCGTTCATGGACAGGCTGGCAGCGGACGCAGGCAAGGCGGATTCGCAATTGATCGGCCAGTTTGGCGTTGGTTTCTATTCAGCATTCATGGTGGCACGCGAGGTGGAGGTCTTTTCCCGCCGGGCAGGCGCTGACGATGCGGCATGCTGGCGTTCCGACGGGCTGGGAACCTATACGATCGCCCCCGTGGACCTGGACGATGCGCCGCAACGCGGCACCCGCGTCGTCCTCCATCTGCTCGATGATGCCAAATCTTATGCGGAGCGATCAACCGTAGAGCGGATCGTCAAGGCGCAGTCTGGCCATGTGCCCGTGCCTATCACCCTGTTCGAAAAGGCCGATAGCGAAGGCGCGCTTGTCGCCGATGGCGCTGCATTGTGGCTGAAGCCCCGTTCGGAGATCAGCGAAGCCGACTATGCCGACTTCTACCGCAGCGTTGCCGGGCAATATGATTCACCTGCACATACCATTCACTATAGGGCCGAAGGACGGTTTGAATATTCGGTCCTGACGTTCATTCCGCAGACCAAGCCGTTCGACCTGTTCGATCCCGACCGCAAAGGGCATATCAAGCTCTATGTGCGCCGGGTCTTCATCACGGACGAAGCACCTGTATTGCCCCGCTACCTTCGCTTCGTACGCGGGCTTGTGGATTCAACCGATCTGCCGCTCAACATGTCGCGCGAGATGATCCAGGACAGCCCGGTCTTGGCAGCCATTCAAAAGGGCGTGACGGGCCGCGTGTTGAACGAGCTGCAGAAACTGGCCGATAGCGACAGCGAAGCATATCTGCGTATATGGGAGAATTTCGGGCCGGTTCTCAAGGAGGGCCTTTATGAGGATTTCGAGCGGCGCGACACGCTGCTTGGTCTCGCCCGCTTCAAGACCACGACGTCTGGTGATGACTGGCGTTCGCTCAAAGATTATGTCGCGGACCTGCGGGAGAACCAGACGGCCATCTACTATGCCACCGGCAGCGATCTGGATCGGCTCTCAACATCCCCGCAGTTGGAAGGTTTCCGCGCCCGCGGCATAGAGGTGTTGCTGCTTCCTGATCAGGTCGACAATTTCTGGACCTCGATTGGTGTCGACTTTGACGGCAAACCGTTCAAGTCGGTGACCCAGGGCGGTGCCGATCTTACCCTCATCCCACTGAGCGACGGTGCCCCATCGTCCCCTCAGGCAGAGGCGGGCGCGCTGGATAGCTTCATTGCCTTTGCCAAAGAGGCGCTCGCCGGATCCGTATCCGACGTGCGGGTGTCGGAGCGGCTGACAAGCAGCGCGGTCTGCCTGGTCGCGTCGGAAAGTGGGATGGATCGACAATTGGAGAAGTTGCTCGCCAATGCCGGGCAGCTGCCACAGGCAAGCCTGCCTGTGCTGGAAGTCAATCCCGGCCACCTGTTGATCCAGAAGCTCGCGACGACTGATGATGCGAATGCGATGAAGGCCGATCTGGCCCATCTACTGCTGGATCAGGCGCGGATCGCCGATGGTGAGCAGCCGAGCGATGTCCGGGCGTTTGCGGAGCGGCTCGACAGGCTCATGCGCCGCGCCGTCGATTAGGCCATGGCCGCGCGGGCACCTTATCGACGGATCGGGATCATAGGCACTGGCCGGGTTGCTGCGGCAATCGGGCTGGCGCTTGTCCGCCAGTCTGGCGACCCACTCCATATCTGGGGCCATAATCCGGCAAATTCGGCCGCTCTTGCCGCATCAATCGGCCGGGCCAGTGCCGTGACGCAGTTGGCCGATATAGGCGATGGGTGCGATCTGATCATTCTGGCTGTCTCGGACGATGCGCTCGAACCTTGCATCCATCAACTTGCAGCGGTTGCCGGATCGGCGCCGGCCTTTGCCTTCCATGTCAGCGGACGCAGTGGCGCAGGGATACTGGCCCCGCTCGATGCCAAGGGCTGGGGTACTGCGGCTGTCCATCCGGCCATGACCTTCACTGGCGATCCGATCGCCGAGGCGCAGCAGATGATCGGCGCGCGTTTCGCCGTGACGGCCAGCACGGCGCAGTCTGTCGCGAAGGCGCGGGCCATAGTCGCGCTGCTGGACGGCGTGCCAGTCGAGATCAGCGAAGCGCACCGACCGCTCTACCATGCCGCGCTCTGCCATGGCGCCAACCATCTGGTTACTCTGATTGTCGGCGCCACAGAAGCCTTGGCGGCGGCAGGCGTTGACGATCCCGCAGCGCTGCTGGCGCCGCTTGCCCGCGCCGCGCTGGCGAATGGGCTCGGAAAGGGCATGGCTGGCCTGTCGGGTCCGCTGCTGCGCGGCGACGCAGCAACGATCGGCGGGCATCTGGTCGCCTTGCGACAGGACTGCCCCCCTCTCCTGTCACCATATCGTGCCATGGCCTCCGCAACGCTTGACGCGCTGGAAAGGGCGGAGGGATCAAGCGGGTCTGATGCCTGTCGCTCGCTTCTGGAAACGGATGAATGATAGCGCAGATGATGGATGCGCCACCCTTTTGAGCGAGTGGTAGTTGGCGGAAATCACCGGCAATGACGCTTCTGGCCCAACCGACATCTGCCCCAAATGGAAACGGGGGACGCCTTTCGGCATCCCCCGCTCCTCCCGCTCACAAGGAGTGATCAGGCCTTCTTGGTGCGCCAGCCGTCGGCATAATTGTCACGGGCAGCTTCCGAATAAGGGACCGAGGAAACGATCGCCTTGATTTCGGTTTGGACGTGAGGCTCGACGGTCGGCTTGGAGGTGCCGCCATTGGGTTCGCCCCAAAGCAGGGTCACTCCGGTGCCCGGTTCGGCGAACTCGGCATCGACCATCGCCAGCGCCAGGAAGCGACCTGCGTTGATGGTATAACCGATCCAGGTGGACAGACCGATGGTCTTGCCGTCCTTCAGCACTGCGTCATAGGGATGCATGCAGTAGACCGCGCTGGGGAATTCAAGGAACTTGGCCTTGTCGCCGGTCTGGAGCATCGAGCTCATGACGCGGACAATATCTTCATTGTCCAGTGCCAGCGTCACCTTCTGGCGATGCGGCTTGTCCTTGATCTTTTCCAGCGCTTCGCGGCCGATGAAGTCATGGTCGAACTTGACCATGATGCCATAGCCCAGCTCCCACGGGTTGAGATAATAATCCTCGATATTGTCCGACACGAAGCTGCCGCCGAGCGAACACATGCCTTCATAGGATTTGGCGGGCAGCCATTCGCGGAACGCCTTGGAGCCTTCACCGGTATAGGTGGCGGGCAGCGGAGACGGGATCCAGCCCGATTCCAGCGTGTTCGAGGAATAGGTGCGGCCGCCGCAAAGGGTGAGGCCGTAATCCTTGCCTGCTTCGATCAGCGCATTGCGGACGGTGTCATAATCCTTCCAGGGACCAAACAGCTCGTAACCGGGCTGGCCGGCCATGCCGTGGCGCAGCGCGCGCACTTCGACGCCCGCGATCATGATCGGCGCCATGTGGAAGAATTTGAGATCCGGCGGGGTCTGGCCCATCGCCTTTTCCAGGACGGGCATGGCGTTTGGCCCCTGCAGCTGGAAGCGATAGTTGCGACGGTAGCCCTGCTGGTCGAGCGGGCGGGCCGCAGTACGCTCGTCGCGTTCGACCTTTACGTCCCACTTGCCGGTCGAGGCCCAATATTCGACCCATTCGATCGAGGGAGCGCGGCCGACCAGCTCGAACTTTTCTTCTTCGAGATAGAAGAGAATGACGTCGCCGATGACATAGCCTTCGGGCGTGACTGGAGCGAACTGCTTGGCGCGGTTCGGCACGAAGCCCTTGAAGCTGTTGGGGGCGAGATAGGCCAGCATGTCGAACGCGCCGGGACCGGTGACGAGCAGGTCGACCATGTGGAAGCTCTGGTTGAACAGGACCGAGCTTTCCGCCCAGCTGCGCTGTTCATCGCGCCAGTTGCTATATTCGCCCGGAACGCCCGGATAGGCGTTCGGGCCGACCTGCTGGTTACGCAGGAATTCAACGATGTCGCCCTTTTCGTCGAGCAGTTGTTGCAGGGACTTGTCGGTCATTCAAACCTCTCCTTTGGGATGATGTGCAATGTGACGGAAATCATGGGGTCGGGGCGATGGCGAGCCATTCCCCGACCAATTGGTTGAAAACCTGCGGCGCTTCGGCGGGCATCATATGGCCTGCGCCTTCGACGATGCGCAGTTGCGCGCCGGGAATGGCAGCCACGATCGCTTCATGCTGGACGACCGGCGACCACTGGTCCTGGCGACCGACCATGGCGACAGTCGGACACGCAATGGTCGGCAACAGCGCATCGACTGACGGACGATTGAGCAACGCCTCGATCTGCGCCTCGAACGTTGCAAGGCCAGCTGAGACCGCCATGGCGTAGAGACTGTCCATAAGCGGTTCGTTGCGAAGGCCAGCGAAGCCCATCATCGGCGGCAGCCAGTTCGCGACCAGCGCGGCCATGCCCTGTTCGCGGCCAAGATCGCGCAGCGCATAGCGCGCGTCGCGTTCGCCCGGCTTGGGGCCATGAACGCCAGTATCGACCAGCGCCAATCGCTCGACCCGGTCAGGCGCCTTGCGCATGACTTCCAATGCAATGCGCGCGCCCATGGAATGGCCAAGTAGCGAGACGCGCGCTGGCATACGAGCAAGCACATAATTTGCCATCGCCTCGATCCGGTCGCAGCCGGCATAAAAACCGTCAATCACCTGGGCTTCGGGGAAAGCCGACAGCAGTTCAGCAAACATGCGCGAATCGCACATCAGCCCCGGAAGGATGATGAGCGGTGCGGCTTTGCTGCCCCGATAGGATGATTTCGTATCCATGAAGTTTTCATCTATACGAATGTTTACGGATAGGCTAGGGGAAAAATGCGCCGGGGAGAGGCACGCCGCATCCGTTTTGCGGGCCGCCCCTGATCGAACGCTACCGGGAGAGAGACATGAGCCTGCCGTCGATCCATCCAAACTGGGATTTGCCGCCAAAGGGCATGACCGATGGCTATTCGCTGGAAATCACGGCGAAAGACATTGACGCTCTGCGCGAAGCAGCGCCTGCCATGGCCCCTGAAACCCCAGTCGCCGTGACCTTTCTGCCGGGCGAATCGCTGGAGGCGCGAATCGAGGCCGCACGGACGGTGCGGGCTCTGGGCTTTGAACCGATGCCACATTTTTCCGCGCGCAGGCTGGAGTCGGGCGACGATTTCGAGGCCTATCTGGCGGCAGTCGTGCGCGAAGCAGGCGTAACCCGCTGCTTCATCATCGCTGGCGATCCGCCTGAAGCCGCCGGTCCCTATTCAGACAGCATGTCGCTGATCCGTACCGGTGCGTTCGAGCGCGCCGGGATCAAGGCGATCGGCGTCGGGGGTCATCCTGAAGGCCATCCCAATATGACGCCTGACCAATGTTTCGACATATTGATCGCCAAATGCGCGGAAATCGAAGCGCGCGGCATGGCCCCACTGATCGTCACCCAGTTCAGTTTCGACGCGGCGCCAGTGCTGTCCTGGCTGGAAGAGTTGCGCGGGCGGGGCATAGATGCGCCGGTACGCGTAGGTATTCCTGGGCCTGCCGGCATCAAGACGTTGATGCGCTTTGCCGCACGGTGCGGCGTGGGGGCTTCGGCTTCGGTGCTGACCAAATATGGCATTTCGATCACCAAGCTGATCGGCACCGCGGGCCCAGACAAGCTGGTCGACGCCCTTGGCAAAGGGCTGGGAAGCCAGCATGGCAAGGTTCGGCTGCATTTCTATCCGTTCGGCGGCCTCGCCCGGACGGTCGAATGGATTAATAATTACACAAAAAGCCGCTAAGGGCGGCAAGACTTGAGCGGAGAAGCGATGTGACCGAGATTTGCACCCTGACCCTGCAATGCGACGACCGGCCAGGCCTGGTGGCCGATGTTGCCGGCTTTCTGGCGCAGCAGGGCGGCAATATTACCGACGCCCAGCAGTTTAACGACAAGCTGACCGACCGCTTTTTCATGCGGGTGGAGTTTGAAGCGGCCGACGACAGCGTGGACGGGTTGCGTACGGCCTTCACCAATGTGGCGCAGAAGCGCGGCATGGAATGGAGCCTGCGTCGCCGCAGCGAACGGCAGAAGGTTCTGCTGCTGGTCAGCAAGTTCGACCATTGCCTGGGCGATCTTCTGTATCGCTGGCGCATTGGCGAACTGGACATGGATGTCGTGGGCATCATCTGCAACCATCCGCGCGAAGCGCTGACCATATCGCTGATCGGAAATATCCCGTTCCATCATCTGCCGGTGACAAAGGACACAAAGGCGGAGCAGGAAGCGCAGATCAAGGCGATCGTCGAGGAAACCGGCGCGGACCTGATCGTGCTGGCACGCTACATGCAGATATTGAGCGATGATCTGGCGGGATTCGTGTCCGGCCGATGCATCAACATCCATCACAGCTTCCTGCCCGGTTTCAAGGGCGCCAAGCCCTATCATCAGGCGCATGAGCGTGGGGTCAAGATGATTGGTGCAACGGCGCATTATGTGACCGCGGACCTGGATGAAGGTCCGATCATCCATCAGGATGTCGAGGCGATCGGCCATGCCGATACGCCCGACGATCTGGTGCGCAAGGGCCGCGACATTGAACGGCGTGTGCTGGCAAGCGCAGTGCAGCATCATCTGCAAGGTCGGGTGTTCCTGAACGGCGCCCGCACCGTCGTATTCAAGGCCTGACCATGGCGCAGGTCATTGACGGGCGCGCGATGGCGCGCGCCCTCTCGGACGAAACCGCCGCACGGGTGGCGGCGCTGGTCGACCGGACCGGCCAGCCACCCGCGCTGGCGGTTGTGCTGGTCGGCGACGATCCGGCGAGCCATGTCTATGTGCGCCGCAAGATCAGCGAATCTCGCCGCGTGGGCATTACATCGATCGAACATCGATTGCCGGTCGATTGCCCGCAAACAGAGTTGCTGGCGCTGATCGACGCGCTGAACGCAGATGCCGGCGTCCATGGCATATTGATACAGCTGCCCTTGCCAGCCGGTATCGATGCGGCGCTGGTGCTGGACCGGATCGACCCGGCGAAGGATGTCGACGGATTTCACCCGGTCAATGTCGGACGCCTGTCCACCGGGACCGGGGGGCTGGTGCCTTGCACGCCGCTGGGGATCATGAAGCTGCTCGACAGCGTGATCGAAGATTATCGCGGTTTGAACGCGGTGGTCATCGGCAAGTCCAATATTGTCGGCAAGCCTGTCGCCATGCTGTTGCTGGAACGGGAGGCGACAGTCACCGTCACCCATATAGAAACGTTGAACCTGCCCGACATTGCACGCAAGGCCGATATCATCGTTGCCGCCGCTGGTGCGCCCAACCTGGTGCGCGGCTATTGGGTCCGCCCCGGCGCGATCGTGATCGACGTGGGGATCAACCGCATCACCAGAGATGACGGCAGCACGCAAATCGTGGGCGATTGTGCCACCCATGAACTCGACCATGCCAAGGCCGTGACCCCGGTACCGGGCGGCGTCGGACCCATGACTATCGCCTGCCTGCTCAGCAACACCGTGCTGGCAGCCGAAAAGAGCGAAGATGCCTGAGCCAATCTGCACCACCCGCGTCAAGGTGCGCGACCTGCCCTTGCTGGCCGATATCGGCATCAACCCTGACGAGATCGGCCGTCGCCAGCCGCTGGTAATCTCGGTCGACCTGCTGCTGTCTGCCGATCGGGTGGACGGGATCGGCGACACGGTCGATTATCGCAAGGTCGCGCAAGCGGCCGAGGATCTGGCCCTGGTCCACATTCCGCTGATCGAGACATTCGCGCAGAAGCTGGGCGAGCGCTGCCTGGAGTTTGCCTGCGTGGTCGAGGCGCAGATCAGGGTCGACAAACCCTTTGCGCTGACGCGGGGGCTGGCAGGCGTCGAGGTGACGGTGCAACGCGCCTAATTTTCGTCGGCAGGGCGAATCCGCGAGGCTAGCAGGACCAAAGCGGCGATGCCCGATCCCAGCGCCAGCAGCAGGGAAGTCGTCCCCCGCCCTGCCCCGGCCGCGAGCAACTGACCCGCTGCGAAGGGGCCAAAGGCAGCGCCAAAGCGCCCGAAGCCTATGACCGCGCCAGTGCCTGTCGCGCGCAGGGTGGTCGGATAGACATTGGCGATGAGCGCGTAGAGGCCAACCACCGACCCGTTGGACAGAAAGCCAAGGACGAAGGCCGCGCCCTGAAGCAGGACAAGTTCAGGTGGCACGGCGCCGAAGGCGGCGACCGCCACCGCTGCGCCCGCAAGACCAAAGATGACGAGCGGGCGCAGGCCGAGGCGGGGTGACAGCAGGCCCAGGACCAGCCCGCCGATCGCGCCGCCCGAATTCATGAATACCGACACGATCGTCGCACGCGACGGATCGAAACCCAGCACCACCACCAGCGAGGGCGCCCAGCCAAGCGCATAATAGAAAGTCATCATGTGCAGGCCATACATGACGATCAAAGCGATCGTTACGACGCGATAGCGATCGGCAAACAGGGACCGCATGGAGGCTTTGGGTTCCTCAAGCGCGATCAATTGCGCGGCCTGCGGCTGGCCCAGGCGTCGCAGGATCGCGTTGATCCGCGCCAGTGCATTCGGACCACCGCGCGTCGCCAGCCAGCCGATCGATTCGGGAAGAAACGCCAGCACGAGCGGCACCATGGCCAGCGTCGCCACGCCGCCGAACAGGAAGATCGCTTCCCATCCGTGCGTCCGCAACAATTGCGCCGCACCCCAGCCGCCGATGATGCCACCGACCGGATAGCCTGCCGCCATGATGCTGACGGCGAGGTCGCGGCGGCGGCGATTGGCAAATTCCGCCGACATGGCGTTGATCGCCGCCAGCATCGCGCCCAACCCCAGGCCGGTCAGCACGCGCAGAAGGCCAAGCGACACCACGCCCATGGCAAAGGCGGAGGCGAACATGCCGATGGTCATGATGCCAAGGCAGAGCAATATCTGGCGGCGGCGACCGATGCGATCGGCCAGTTGGCCCAGCGTCAGCGATCCGATGACCATGCCGACAAGTCCGGTCGACACGATGATGCCGATCGCCCCCGGCCCGACCGCCCAGTCCTTCGCAATGCCCGGCGCAGCGAAGGTAACGGCCAGCACATCGAAGCCGTCGAGCGCGTTCAGGAGAAAGCAGACAGTGACTGCGACAATCTGCCGCAGGCGCATCGGGCTGTCGGCCATGATGCTGCGCGGATCGTCCGCTGGCAGGGTGGCGATGGCCATATTCATTCTCTCCTGTCGCGCCATGCGGCCCGTATGACGAATTTGTATGCTGATGACACAATTAGGCGATCCTGCACGCTTGCACCAGCCCCATGATGAATGTAACGATCGTTATTAAATGGGAGAGGGTGCAGATATTTATGGGCGAGGCGAGCCGGACCATGGCCGGAGAAAGCGCACAGCCAAGCCTGTTGCTGGGGATCGGCTTTGGCCTTTTGTCATCGCTTGGCCCCCTAGCGATCGATCTCTATCTGCCCGCCATGCCTGGCATGGCGCGCGAAATGGCGGCGGATAGCGGTGCGGTGCAGCGGACCTTGTCTGCCTTTTTCCTGGGACTGGCGCTAGCGCAAATTCCCTTGGGCACGCTGGGGGACCGTTTCGGACGACGATGGCCGCTGATCGGCGGACTTATATTGTTCATCCTCGCGTCAACGGCCTGCGCGCTGGCCACAAGTCTGGAACAGTTGATCGTCTTTCGCTTCTTGCAGGGGATGGGCGCGTGCGCGGGGACGTCGAGCGTGCGGGCCATGATACGCGACCGGCACAGCGGGCATCGCGCTGCGCAGTTGATGGCATTCACATTCCTGGTGATTGGCATATCCCCGGTACTGGCTCCGCTTGCGGGGAGCTATTTGTTGCAGCTCACCAGCTGGCGCGGGTTGTTCGGGCTGCTGGCGGGCGGCGGTCTGATTGCCATATTGGCGGTGCTGCTGTTCCTGCGTGAAACGCTGCCACCGGAGCGGCGGCAGGCGCGCCAGTCGATGCTTCGATCCTATGGGGATTTGCTGGCGACGCCCGCCTTTATTGGCTGGACCCTGGTCGCCGGGCTAGCGACGACCATCCCCTTCGCCTTCGTAACGGCCGCGCCTTTCATATTCAGCCTTGGCTTTGCCCTGAGCGCGCATGAATATAGCCTGTTGCTGGCCCTCAACGCCGGCACATCGATCATCGCGACGCAATTCGCGCCGGGCCTGATGAAGCGTTTGGGCGCAAGGCGACTTGTGCTGACCGTAGCGACGATTGCCCTTGTCGCCACCGCTGCGATTGCGCTGGCGGCGATGAAACAGCCCGTCGCGCTGCCGCTTTTCCAGCTCTATTCCATGTTGCTATTTGCGATAGCGGGCCTGATCCTTACGCCAGCTGCGATTTCGGCGCTGGATGCGGCAGCGGGTGGCGCGGGCGCGGCGGCAGGCCTGCTAGGCACGCTGCAACTGGCGATCACGGCGCTGGCCAGCGGGATCGTGTCGCTGCTGCCATCCCTTTCCATATTGCCGCTCGTCAGTGTGCTGGGCGGCGCCTTCGCCATCATGTGGGTGACGGCCGGGTTGATCGGTCCGCGACAGGCGCGGGCCTGATCAATCTAAAGGTCCGCCTCGTCCGGGCGGGTGGATTCGAGGAACCGGCTATTGCCAGCCTCGTCTTTCGCTTCGAGTGTTTCAACCAGCGTGTCGAGGAAATGGTTGAGCGTATCGACCTGCGCCGCTTCCAAGCCGGACACCAGATAGTCTGCAACCTTGTCGGTCTGCGGGCGCATCAGCCCATAGAGGCGCTGGCCTTCTTCTGTCAGCACCAGCGTCTTGCGCCGCTTGTTGCTGGCGTCACGCTCGACGGTGATACGGCCATGCTTTTGCAAGGCGGCGACCGCGCGCGAGACGCTCATCGGGTTCACCCCGGTCATTTCGGCCAGTTCATGGCTGGCCGAATCAGGGAAGCGGCCGATCAGCATCAGCAGCCGAAATTCATTGAGGCTGATCTTGTAGCGATGCTCCAGATATGTGGAGAAGGGCGCCATCAATTTGTTGGCCAGCCGCAATATCCGATGCAACGTATCGGATTGGCTGACTTCGTCAGCTCGTGACCGGGGCGACTTGCGCGATGCGGTCGGGCTTTTGGGCGCAGGACTGTTCGACATGACTTTCCGATAGGACATTTGCCGGGCCTCAAGTCAAGCCGGGCATGGGAGAAGGCGCGCTCAGGCGGCAGGAACAATCGCGCAGCCGACGCTGGTGAAGTGTCCGTTGGCGACATGATAATGGATATATTGGCGCATCTCCTGCACCTCGCCTTTGCGGATCGGAGCAAATTGATCCAACCCCTGTTCGCGCAAAGCCTCAGCGGTCAGGTCACGGATCCCTTCAACCCGGATGATCCCTTCCAGCGCGACCAGATTTTCGCTGGCAGCGAAGCGTTCGATCGTCAGCGTTTCGATCACATGGGCGTGGAGGAAACTGTAGAAGCGCTTGAATGCTTCGCGCGTGCCCAAGTCTACGCCGAAGAACTGGATTTTCGCGTCGGGTGCGTAAAAATCGAACACCGTGTCATAATCGCGATGGTTGAAGGCGTGCGCGTAACGCTCATAATCGGCGCGGTTCATATCGGCCTCTCCACTTTTCGGGACTGCGATTTTTCGCCTGCCCGCTTGCCATATTAATAACGATCGTTATCGTAATGGCAAAGGGCGATCAAACGCCAGCGAAAAGATGGGATGAGGATGATATGGCCCGCACAGAGCAGGAAGAGCGCAATCTCAAACTCGTCATGGCGATGTTCGACCATGTGCTCAAACCCATGGATGCCGACGCGGTCGACCGCTATCTGGCCCCTGATTATATCCAGCACAACCAATGGGTCGATACCGGGACTGAGCCGCTCAAAGCGTTTTTGCGGCAGATGCGCGGGGAAAACCCCGACGCGGTCCACGACATCAAGCGCTGCTTTGTCGAGGACGATCATGTGATCGTCCATTATCATGTACGGCGACGGCCGGGTGATCCTGGTTTTGCCGTGATCGACATTTTTCGCGTCGAAAACGGGCTGATCGCCGAGCATTGGGATGTGGTGCAGGATGTACCGGCCGACAGCCCCAATCCCAATTCCCCCTTTTGACGGAGCGCGAGATGCGGTTCAGCGACAAGATCATACTGGTTGTCGGCGGCAATAGCGGCATCGGTCTGGCAAGCGCCCAGGCCTTTGCCGCCGAGGGCGCGATCGTGCGGATAAGCGGACGCGATCAGGCGACGATCGACGCGGCGGTGGCAACCATCCCCGGCGCAAAAGGCTATCGCGCGGACATTGCCGATCCGGACGCGATGGACGCGATGATGGCCGACATCGCGGCACAGGACGGGCGGATCGATACATTGTTCGTGAATGCCGGCGTCGGCGGCTTTGCCCGCTTGCGCGATATGACGCCAGCAGACTGGGATCATGTCCATGGCGTTAATCTGCGCGGCTGCGTGTTCGCCATCCAGAAGGCGTTGCGACTGATGCGCCGGGGCGGATCGATCGTCGCGACCGGTTCCATCGGGGGCCATGCGTTCGTACCGGGCAATACGGCCTATGCGGCGGCCAAGGGCGGGCTTTATGCAGCGATGAAGGTGATTGCCGGCGAGTTGGTAAGCGAGGGTATCCGCGTCAATCTGGTCAGTCCCGGTCCCATCGAAACGCCCCTGCTCCACCGCAATCCGGGGATGAGCGAGGCCGATGTGGCAGCGATGCGCGAGGCGATGATCAATGCCGTACCAATGAAGCGGATGGGCCGACCGGAGGAAGTCGCCCGCGCGGTGCTGTTCCTGGCGTCGGACGAGGCGAGCTTTATCACCGCGGCTAACCTTTTCGTCGATGGCGGTACGCTTGAACTGGGATGATGGAGAATTGGGATGACGGATATGTTTTCGACGCTGGATAATCCGCGACTGGAATTTGCGATGGAGGTACGGCTGCAATTTCCGCGGGTGCAGACGATCGTGAATACGCCGATGGGCGGCAATCGCAGCGCCGTCTATGTCGATGGCGGCACGTTCGAGGGGCCAAGGATCAGGGGCAAGGCCGTTCCGGGATCGGGCGGCGATTATGCCTATTTCCGGCCTGACGATGTCGCGGTGTTCGATGCACGCTATATGCTGGAGGAGGAGGACGGCACGCTGATCCTGCTCAACAATCGCGGCTTCCTGTGGGGGCGCAAGCCCGATACGATGACGAAGTTGCGGGACTGGGCCTTTGGCGAAGGGCAACCTGTCGAGCAGCAGGACTATTATCTGCGCGGCAATCCGACTTTCGAATGTCCTGTCGGCAAGCATGACTGGCTGACCAAACATGTGTTCATAGGCGTTGGTGAACGGCGGGCCGATGGCAATGTGTTGCGCTATTATGCGCTGACATAAATACAGCGTCACCCATCCGCTGCGAGCGAAGTCGAAAGGCGTTCAGGGCAGTCCCTGGCGTTTTTCGACTTCACTCGCAGCGATCAGAGGCAGGATCAGAGCGAGATCAGAGCGTCCAGCGCCAACGCGCCCTGTCCTTCGGGATAGACAATGACGGGGTTGAGATCGACCTCGCGAATGGCAGGCGTTGCGGCGACCATGCGGCCCAGGCGCTGGACGACGTCGGCGACAGCGCCGATGTCCATGACCGGCGCACCGCGAAAGCCGTCGAGCAAGGGTGCCATGCGCAGCGTGCGGATGCGGGCGATGATGGCGTCGCGCGGCAGGTCAGGCGGAAGCAGACAGACGTCATGCAGCAATTCCGCCGCGACGCCACCAAAACCGACCAGGACGGTCGCGCCCCAGTGCGGATCGTTCCGCGCACCGACAATGAGTTCGACACCCTTGTCGGCCATCCCCTCCACCAGCACGCCGTCGAGCACGAGATCGGGGCGGGACGCTGCGATATTGGCGGCTAGCCTGTCCCAGCCTTCGGCCAGTTCGTCGCGATTTTTAAGGTCGACGATAACGCCGCCCGCGTCGCTCTTGTGCGGCAGGTCTGGCGACTGCGCCTTTAGAACGACAGGATAGCCCAGCGTCTCGGCAGCGGCGATCGCCTCTTCCACGCTCTGCGCCATGGCGAAGCGAGGGAAGGCGATACCATGTTCCGCCATGATCGCCTTGGATCGATATTCCGGGATAGAATGGCCGACCTGCGCCAGATCGGCAACCGGAGCGGCGTCCAGCGGGGCCGCCGTGAAATCGCGCGCAGCAGCGGCGCTGATCCGGGCGAGCGCGCGCACGGCGCGTTCGGCAGTCGGCAGATAGGTGACGCCTGCCTGACGGAGAGCGGAAAGATCGTCCGCAAACACTGCGCCGCCTTCATCAACGCCGCCCACTATGATGGGCTTGTCTGGCCGGAGGGTGGCGAGCGCATTCAGCACGGCGGTGAATTTGACATGGGATGTGCCGGTGTCGGTCTGGATCAGGGTCAAAAGGATTGTGGCGATACGCTGATCTTCGACCAGAGCGGCAAGCGTGCGACCGTAAAGGCCCGGATCGACCAGCCCCTGCGCCGTGACATCGAGCGGATTGGTGACGGGAACGAAATCGGGCAGCGCCGCGCGCAGCGCCGGGCTGTCGGCGTCGGTCAGCGTCGGCAGGTCAAGCACGACCGCTTCGGAGAGGTCCAGCATCATCGCCTTGAATGCGCCCGATTCAGCGATGATGCCGGTGCCGCCCGCGCCGATTGCCGCGTTGCGCGCCAGCATTTCAGCCACGTCACCCAATTCTTCCAGCGAGTCGACCAGGATGACGCCCGCCCGTTCGACATGGACCGCCATGACGGCATGATCGCCCGCCATCGCGCCCGTATGCGTGGCAGCGCTGGCCGCGCCCGCCGCGCTGCGGCCTGGGTGGAGCAGCACCACCTGCTTGCCGGCCAGCCTTGCCGCGCGGGCGGCGGCAAGGAAACGGGCGGGATCGCGGACATGTTCGGCGATCATCGCGATCACCGCGGTTTCGGGCTCGTCTACCAGATGGGCAAGATAATCCTCGATCCCACTGGCCGCTTCATTGCCGGTGGAGATGTAGCAGCTGAGCGGCACGTCGCGATGAATCATCGTCGTCGCCAGCACAGCCGCCATGGCGCCCGATTGCGAAACGATGCCCACCCGGCGGTCACCCTGGGCCGTCGCCTCCGGCATTTCGATGAAGGTCAGCGAAACATTGTCGCGGAAGTTGACGAGGCCGAGGCAATTGGGCCCTTCGACCACCATACCGGCTTCGCGGGCGATGCGCGCGATTTCCTGCTGGTCGGCGAGACCTTGCGGGCCATCCTCGGCAAAGCCGGCGGAAAAGATCACGGCCGCGCCGACATGGCGACGGGCAAGGCCGCGCATCGTGTCGAGCACGCCCGCGCGCGGGATGGCAAGAACAGCGGCATCGACACCTTCGGGCAGATCATCAACCGATGCGACGCAGGGGCGGCCGCCGATTTCCGCACGCTTGGGATTGACCAGATGGATGTCGCCAGCAAAGCCCTGCCGCACCAGATTGGCCAGCACCGACGCACCCAGAGCGCCCGGCTTGTCCGACGCACCCACGATCGCGACGGACCGGGGCCGCAGCAACCGGTCGAGCGAGGGGGCTGCCATGGATACTGCCGGCCGGTCGAGGTCGATCATGTCGGTCAAGCGTGTCTCTCCCCAGAAATTCTTCAGTAGAAGCGGCTCGAATCAACCGCTGTTTCGCGCCAACATTGTGCGCCTGTGATACAATTTACGCAACCGCTTTTGCGTCACCTTGGCCGTCAGTCAGCGCTGGCGGCGCGCGGCACTGGGCCAAGCTTGCGCAGCAAGGCACTGAGCGTGCGGACTTCCTCGGCGCTCAGCCGGGCCGTCATCCGCGCGTCGGATACGCGCAGCGCATCGACCATGACCGGCACTTTCGCTTCCCCTTCGGCCGTCAACCACAGCGCGTTGGTACGCAAGTCGCGACCCGGCCGCCGTTCGACAAGCCCGCGTTCCGCCAATATGTTGACCAGCTTCATCGCGCTCGACCGGTTGATGCTGAGTGCCCGACCCAGGGCAGTCTGGTCGCAGCCGGGATTGTCGCGGATCAGGATGAGCGCCGTCAGCTTGGCGGGCGAGAGGTCGTGCGCCGCCATGGCGGCGCGCGCGTCCGTATCAATCAAGAGATGCGCACGCTGGACCTGATAACCAACCAGTCCACGAAGATCCGCCCCCTGTTTCATCGTTGCCTTTACCCTCTTGCCAAAATTGTATCACAGGCGCACAAATACATGCTACAGGCTCGCATCGCACAAAGCGATAGGCAAAGCCGATCGAAATCAGGACTTGCATTCAAGGAGAGCGACAATGGATCATGAATACCGCCTGTTGATCGATGGTGAACTTGTGCCGGGCGTCAGCGCCTTCGACGTGGTGAACCCGGCGACCGGCGCGGCCTTTGCTTCCGCGCCCAAGGCCGACGAGGCGATGCTGGAGCGCGCCGTCGCCGCCGCGAAACGCGCCCAGCCTGCATGGTCGGCGCTGCCGGTCGATGAACGGGCCGCGCTGGTCAACAAGCTGGCCGACACACTGGAAGCGCGAATCGGTGAGTTTGCAAGCCTGCTGACCGCTGAACAGGGCAAGCCACTCGATCAGGCTGGCTATGAGATCATGGGCAGCGTGTTCACGCTGCGCGGATTTGCCGCGATGCGGATCGAACCCAAGGTGCTGAAGGACGAAGGTGGCAACCGCGTTGTCGAACATCGCACGCCGCTGGGCGTCGTTGCGTCGATCACGCCATGGAATTTCCCGGTAATTCTGCTGATGAACAAGCTGGGGCCAGCATTGATGACCGGCAACACGATGATCGCCAAGCCTGCGCCGACGACGCCGCTCACCACACTGCTGTTCGGCGAACTGGCGCAGGCCATCCTGCCGCCCGGCGTGTTCAACATCGTGTGCGACCAGAATGAGCTGGGCGCGCTGATCACCGGGCATCCCGACATTGCCAAGGTCGCTTTCACCGGATCGACCGCGACCGGCAAGAAGGTGATGGCGTCCTCGGCCAGCACGGTGAAGCGGGTTACGCTGGAACTGGGCGGCAATGATGCCGCGATCGTGATGGACGATGTCGACGCCAAGCAGGCGGCGAAGAAAGTCTATCAGGGCGCGATGACCAATGCTGGCCAGATCTGCGTCGCCATCAAGCGCGCCTATGTCCCCACCCCGATGTATGACGAATTTTGCGATGAGTTGGCCCGGCTTGCCAATGAAGCGATCGTCGATGACGGGGCCAAGCAGGGCACGACGATCGGTCCGGTGCAGAACAAGATGCAGTTCGACAAGGTCAATGCCTTGATCGAGGATGCGCGTTCGCGTGGCACGGTGATGACCGGCGGCGCGCCGCTCGACCGGGCAGGCTATTTCATTCCCCCCACGATCGTTCGCGATCTGGACGATGATGCGCCCCTGGTGCGCGAAGAACAGTTCGGTCCGGTGCTGCCGGTGCTGAAATATGACGATATTGAGGATGTGATCGCCCGCGCCAATGACAGCGAATATGGGCTGGGCGGCACGGTGTGGGGCAAGGATCTGGCCCGCGCCACGGATGTCGCGATGAAGATCGACACAGGCACCGTCTGGGTGAACCAGCATCTGGCGATCGATGCCAATATTCCGTTCCGGGGCGTGAAACAGTCCGGGCTGGGCGCGGAACTGGGCGAGGCGGGGCTGCTGGAATATACCCAGGCGCATATCGTCAATTCAGTGGAATTTGCCGACGCCTGATCATTATCCCGACGGGTCGTAAAAAGGGCCGGAGAAGCACATCGCTCCTCCGGCCCTAACTTTTTGACATTTTTACGTCGCATCAATGACGTTTTCAAAATTTTCGTTCGTGCCGTCAGCATAGCCTCGATCCAGGAATTGGCCCCCTTTGTCGAGGAACCTGCCCGATGCGTTTTTCCCATATGGTTACAGCCGCTGTTGCGGCATCTACCCTGATCATCGCCACGGCACCCGCTGGCGCGCATGCCATCTGGTTCGCGCAGCGCGCCAAGCAGACCGCGTTGATCTACGGCGTTGGCGCAGACGATCTGGACATGGTCAAGCGCCTGCCGCTGGTCAAGTCAGTGACCGGCTATGACTCCGACGGTGCGCCAGTCAATACGTCGCTGCGCGCGGCTGGGGCTATTCCGGTGGTCGACAGCGACGAACCGATCGCCGTCGTCGCGGCAGTTATGGACTATGGCTATTGGAGCAAGACGCCGGATGGCGAATGGCACAATAAGGGCCGCGACGAAGTGCCCAATGCGACATTGGCCGAACATAATTTCAAATATGCCGTCTATCTGACGCAGATGCCGACCAAGCAGATCCCGCTGTATGAAGGCCACACGTTGCAGGTCGTGCCGGTGGGCACCGCCATTCCGCAGAAGATGGGCGAACCGATGAAGGTGCGGGTCTATTATAAGGGCCAGCCGATTGCCGGTGCGACCGTAATGCAGGATTATGTCAACGATCCTGACGAGGTTAATCCCGCCAAGACCGCTGCCGACGGGACTGCGACGATCAAGGTCCGCAACCAGGGCAATAATGTGCTGATGGCGATCTATGTCGCAAAATCCGATGACAAGAAGGCGGACCATATAGAGCATAGCGCTTCGCTGAGTTTCGTCCTGCCGCACGTGCCGGAATAACATCATTCTGTTCGGAGATTTGCCGTGAATATCCAGTATATCCGCAGCGGCATCGCCGCACTCGCCCTGATTGCTGCACCTGCGATGCTGCAAGCCCATGGCAGCATGAAACCGCAGCATGGCGGCATGGTCCAGATGACCGGCGAAACCGTGTTCGAACTGGTCGCGGGGCCGAAGGGCGTGGACGTCTATCTGAGCGAAGAGGATGAACCGCTGGCAGCAGTGGGCTATACCGCAAAGCTTATCCAAACTGTCGCAGGGGCAAAGACCGAGGCCGTCTTGACGCCGGCGGGTGGCAACAGACTCTCCGCACCGGGCTTCAAAGCCGCCAAAGACGCGAAGCTTGTCGTCGCTCTGATCGACAAAAGCGGCGCCAAGACTTTCGCCACCTTCCAGGCGAAGTAAGGAGCCGGAAAATGCGTAGCGCGATCCGCCGCCAGTCTTGCTACTCAGACGTGCGGCGGATCGCAACATGACAGCTTCCACCCTGCGTCCGCCAGAGGGCGAGTAACCCAGGGAAAAGAAGGACAGACGATGAGCAGCATTGCAGGCCACGCGCCCCTCACCCAATTTACTACAAGCGCGCCACCACCGGTCGCAGCCGCCAAAGCGCGCACGCGATTGATAGCGATCGACGCGCTCCGCGGCCTCGTCATGCTGTTCATGCTGGTCGATCATGTGCGCGAGACTTTTTTCCTCTACATGCAGGTGACCGATCCGGTCGATGCCAACACGACCGATCCCGGCCTGTTCTTCACCCGGCTGCTATCCACCTTCTGCGCGCCGACCTTCGTTGCGCTGACCGGCCTGTCAGCCTGGCTCTATGGCCAGTCGCACAGCAAGGGGCAGGTTTCGGAATTTCTGCTCAAGCGGGGGCTTTTCCTGATCTTTCTGGAAGTGACTGTGGTCGGCTATGCCTGGCCGACCCAGGCTCCCGCTTTCCCCCCGACGGCGATCTGGTTGCAGGTGATCTGGGCGATCGGCATTTCGATGGTCGCGCTGGCCGCCCTGCTGCATTTGCCGCGGGCCGCGCAATTTGGGGTGGGACTGGCGATCGTGGGACTGCATAATCTGCTCGATCCCATTCGGCTGACCGCAGACCAGCCAGGCTATGTCGCCTGGGCGATTTTGCATCAGCGGTCGCTCATAGAATTTGGCGGGGCGGCGATCAAGACCACCTATCCGGTGCTGCCATGGATCGGCGTCATCCTGCTGGGCTATGCCTGTGGACCCTGGTTTGCCAAGGGCAGCGATCCGCAGCGGCGTATGCGCCGCCTGCTGATGACCGGCCTTGGGCTGATCCTGGGCTTTGTTGCGATCCGCTATCTCAACATTTACGGCGACAAGCCCTGGTTTGTCGGGGAAACGCCCTTGCGTACGGTGATGAGTTTCCTGGCACTGACCAAATATCCGCCGTCCCTACTGTTCCTGATGCCGACCGTGGGCACCGGTTGCCTGTTGCTCGCCCTGTTCGAGAAATATGAGGACAGCGCGGTCATGCCGCATCTGGCGTTGCTGGGCGGGGCGCCGATGTTCTTCTATATTCTGCATCTCTATGTGCTGAAGCTGATCTACAATGTGGCGCTCGCCCTATACGGACCGACCAAAGGAACGGTGTTCGGGGTCGACAATCTTTCCACGGTGTGGATTTGGGTCGCTCTATTGATCCTGCCGCTTTACTTTCCCACCCGCTGGTTCGCGCAGCTCAAGCAGCGGCGCAAGGACATATGGTGGCTGAAATATCTGTAAAGGCGACAACTCGTCGCCTCCCCCTTGGAGGCGGCTATTTCCGGGGCATTTTTACCTCTTTACTGCAAGGATCGGGCGCAGCATTTTCATGCCGTAACAACCGCCGATTCACAATTTTGCGCCGTCCGATGTGCCAAGTTTGACGGATTATTTCTGGAACTCATCCTAGCCTCGAACTCAAGAAGAGGTGGAATAAACACCCAATGGCCGGCGTCCGATGACAGGAGCAACAGTTCGCGTCGGAAATGAAAACCCGTCGGCCCCGTTCGCAGGACGTTCAGAACAGCGATTTTTTAAAGGGGATTTCATCATGCGACCATTCTCCACCCTCCGGCTGGCACTGATCGCCAGCACCGCCACTATCGCGTTGCCGTCTGCCGCGATTGCGCAGGCACCGGCCGCCGAGTCCAGCGACATCGTCGTCACCGGTCTGAAGCGCCAATATTTCGGTGACACGCCGGTCAAGGAAATCCCGCAGGCTGTTCAATTTCTGGAAGGCGAGTTGCTGGATGATTTGAACATCACCCGGCTGGACACCGCGCTGGAACTGGCGAGCGGTGTGTCGAAGCAGAATAATTTTGGTGGTCTGTGGGACAGTTTTGCGATCCGCGGCTTTGCGGGGGATGAGAATTTTCCGAGTGGCTTTCTGGTCAATGGCTTTAGAGCGGTTTTCGACCGTTCTGAATCGGTCTGGGATTCCCTTCGGGCGCGATTTCTGATTCAGAATCCGTGCTGGTGAAGGAGGCCGGCATGGATGGCTCTTTCGATGGATTTGCGCACTCGGCTGTTGGCAGCGGTGGACAGTGGATCGAGTTGCCGTGCTGCGGCGGCCCGGTTCGGTGTTGCACCATCAACGGCGGTCCGTTGGCGGGCACAGCAGCGCGAGACGGGTGACATTGCCCCAAAGCCGCGCGGCGGGGATATGCGCTCGCGGCGGGTGGAAGAGCGGGCAGTGGACATTCTGGCCATTTGGGAGGAGCGTAGGGACATCACCCTCGAAGAACTACGTCTGGCGCTTGCGGACAAGGGCATGGCCGTTTCCGTGGCCGGGCTACATCGCTTTTTTGTTCGCCGTGGCCTGACGCGCAAAAAAAGACAGGCCATGCGATAGAGCAAGATCGACCAGACGTCCTGAAACAGCGTCAGGACTGGTTCGAGGGGCAACTCGATCTCGAACCGGAGCGCCTGGTCTTCATCGACGAAACCTGGACCGCCACCAACATGACCCGCAGCCACGGTCGTTGCCCGAAAGGCGAGCGGTTGCGGATGGGCTTCCCGCACGGCCACCGCAAGACCACCACCCTGGTCGCTGGCCTGCGCATGACCGGCATGGTCGCGCCTATGGTGCTCGATGGACCGATCAACGGCGACTGGTTCGAAGCCTACGTCGCTCAGGTCCTCGTCCCGGAACTGCGGCCCGGCGACGTCGTCATCATGGACAACCTATCGAGCCACAAGCGCGCATCGGTGCAAGTGCTCATCGAGGCCGCAGGCGCAACCCTGCGCTTTCTCCCGCCCTACAGCCCCGACTTCAACCCGATCGAGAAAGCGTTCTCCCGCCTCAAGGCCATGCTCCGCAAAGCGGGCGAGCGAACGGTCAGCGGCCTGTGGAGCTTGATCGGCAAACTCGTCGATATCTTCCAGCCTCAGGAATGCGCCAACTACTTCAGATCGTGCGGCTATGAACCAGAATGATCGAAAACCGCTCTAATGGTGGCCGCGGTTATGGTGGCCCGCGCGACGCATCGAATGTCGAGCGCATCGAAGTGCTCAAAGGCCCCAATTCCGCGCTGTTCGGGCGCGGTGAGCCGGGCGGCACGATCAACATCGTCAGCAAAAAGCCGACCTTCAAGGAGGGCGGCAGCTTTTCCGTCGCCGGTGGCAAATGGAATACCTACCGCGTCGAGGGCGACTATAACCTGCCCATCACCGACATGGTCGCGGTCCGCCTGACTGGTGCGGTGGAAGATGCGGAAAGCTTCCGTGACACGGTGAAAACGCGCAAATATGTGCTGAACCCGTCCTTCCTGGCGAAGCTGTCGGACAAGACGATCTTCACCTACGAACTGGAATATGTGAACCAGGAAGTGCCGTTTGAGCGTGGCGTGGTGGCGATCCCGACCGTAACGGCCAATGGCATCACCTATGATCTGGGCGCAATTCCCAATACCCGTTTCCTGGGTAACCCAAATGATGGCCCGACCAAGGTCGAAGTGCTGGGCCACCAGGCGCAGTTGCAGCATGACTTGAGCGACGATTGGGTTGTCATGCTGGGTGCTGGTTACAAGGACACGTCGTTTAAGGGCTTTTCGAGCGATCCTGAACTGGTCCTTGGTCGGCAGCGGATCGACAATGACGGCCGTACCCTTACCCGCCAGCGTCGCTACCGCGATTATAGCACGACCCATATGGTTTTCCGCGGCGAAATCAGCGGCAAGGCGCAGACCGGATCGATCGTTCACAATATCCGCGTCGGGGCGGACTGGGACAAGTTCGAGATCGACACGTTCCAGACCCGATATCGCCCCGTGGCGGCGGACCAGTCCTATTCGATCGACATCTTCAATCCCGATTATACCATCCCGGCACCCGTTCCCAACGTCGTGATCCAGAACGCCGACGAAGTGCAGAAGGCCTGGGGCGTTTATGCGCAGGACCAGATCGAGATCACCGAACAGTTCAAGGTGCGCTTTGGTGGCCGCTACGACCATTTCAGCCAGAATATCGACCTGCGCCTGAACAATACCAACCCCAAGAAAAGCTACAGCAAGTTCAGCCCGATGGCAGGCCTGGTGTTCGAACCGACCAGCAGCGTGTCGCTCTATGCCAGCTATGGCAAAGGCTTCCGTCCCAACAGCGGCGTTGGTTTCGACGGGCAGCCATTTGAGCCTGAAATCAGCACATCCTATGAAGTCGGTGCAAAGTTCATTACCCCAGATGGTCGCCTGACCAGCACGATTTCGCTCTACAAAATGAAGAAGAGCAATGTGCTGTCGACCGACCCGGCCAACCCCGGCTTCTCCAAGCCGGTCGGTTCCGCCGACAGCAAGGGCGTGGAGTTTGACGTCAATGCCAAGCTGCCAGCCGGGTTTGAACTATTCCTGACCTATGCCTATACCGATGCGGGCTGGGCCACCAACGTGTTCGACCCCAATTTCGGCCTGCCGATCCTGAAGGGCGATCCGCTGATCAACATTCCCAAGCATCAGGGCAATATCCTGCTGTTCAAGAATTTTTCGATCGGCGATCATCAAGCCATGCTGGGCGGTGGCGTAAACCATGTCGGCAAGCGTCTGGGCGAGACGGCAACGACCTTCTTCCTGCCCAGCTATACGATCGCCAAGCTGATGGGATCGGTCACGATCAACGACCAGTTCAAGCTGTCGGCCAATGTCGATAATCTGTTCGACAAGAAATATTATGCCAGCTCTTACGCAGCCCTGTGGATACAGCCAGGCATGCCCCGTTCCTTTACGATACGAGGTACGTTCAACTTCTAGAACAGGTGCCGGGGAGGCTTTCGCGCCTCCCTCTTCGGGCCGTCAACGACACCTCCTCCTCCTGTCGTTGGCGGCCCTTTTCGTTTTTGAGGGCTACCCCATGAACCGCGCGCTGATGTTGCGCCTGCATCGGACAATCGGCCTGGCCGTGGCGGCATTGCTGCTGGTGCAGGCGTTGAGCGGCGCGATGTTGGTCTATCGCGGGCCGCTGGCGCGGCTGATCGATCCGGTGGCGATGACCAGCGGAAAAGCCGGACCTGCAGTTTCGGTGGGCGAGGTGATCATGACAGCGAACCGGACGACGGCAGGCTATGCGGTAACGCGGCTGTTTGCGCCCGATGCCGATGGGGCCACCTATTTCGCGCAAATGGGCAATCGTGACGGCGCGGTGCGCTATGCGTCGGTCGATCCCGCGGGCGGCGCGGTGCTGCGGTCGGGCAATGTCCTGGCCTTTCCGGTCGAAGCGGCGTTACAAATCCATTATCGGTTGATGGCCGGCACGGTCGGCATAGCCGTCATCGGCCTGAACGGCCTCGCCCTTTTGGCCATGGTCGCGAGCGGGCTGGCCTATTGGTGGCCCAAGCGCGGCAAGATGGGCAAGGCGCTGGCGATACGCTGGACATTGTCGCCCAAGCTGGTTCTGCGCCAATGTCATCGCACGGCAGCTGTCTTGCTGAGCGCGTTTCTGCTGTTCATGGCGACGACGGGATTGCTGCTGGTGGTGCCCGAATTGCTGAGCAAGGGTGCCGCCAATGCGCCGTCCGCCGCATCGGCCGCCACGATCGACCGCAGCCTGATGCTGGCGCAATCGGCCTTCCCCGATGCCACGCTGCGCGACCTGCGGATCGATGGCGATCGGCTGATCGTCAATTTCAATGCCCCTGAACATAATGCGCGCGCGATCCACAGGGTCATCGTAACGCTGGCGCAGCCCCGCATCGTTAGCGCCATGCGTGCGCAGAACAATCCCGCCTCGTGGATGACCGTGCTGCCATTGCATGCGGGCGATGCCTTTGGTCCGATCGGCCAGCCCCTATTGCTGATCACCGCACTGGCGCTGGCTGCGCTGTGTGTTTCCGGATTAGTCATGTGGTGGCAGGCCAGGCGCGCCCGCCGCCCTGCCCCCGCCAGAAAGTCTGTATGATGACCCTGCTTTATACCTCCGATCCTGAACGCGGCCGCACCTGGCGCGATGTTTTCGCGGCTGAGGCTGCGGATATCGGCTTTGTCGATCCGACCGACCCGCATGACCCCGCCACGATCCGCTACCTCGCCGCGTGGAACCCGTCAGTCGAACTGATCGCCACACTGCCCGCACTGGAGATATTGTTTTCCATCGGCGCCGGTATCGACCAGTTCGACATGAGTCGCCTGCCGCCCCATGTCCGCGTCGTGCGAATGATCGAGCCGGGCATCGCGCAGGGCATGGTCGAATATGCGACGATGGCGGTGCTGGCGCTGCATCGCAACCTGATCGACCATGGTATCGCCCAGCGCGAGGGTCGTTGGGCACCGATCAAACTGACGCCCGCCAGCCAGCGACGGATCGGCGTGATGGGCCTTGGCATTCTGGGTCAGGCGGTGCTTGGCGCGTTGCGACCGTTCGGCTTTCCACTGTCAGGGTGGAGCCGGTCGGCCCATGCCGTGGAAGGGGTCGATTGCTTTGCCGGCGCGGCGGCGTTGCCCGCCTTCCTTTCGGGATGCGACATATTGATCTGCCTGCTCCCGCTCACCACCGAGACTCGCGGCATTTTGTGCCGCGAAACGCTGTCGCAACTGCCGCGCGGGGCGGGCCTGATCAATGTCGGGCGGGGTGGGCATCTGGTGGAGCAGGATCTGCTGTCGCTGCTGGACGAAGGTCATCTTTCAGGGGCGGTGCTGGATGTATTCGACCCCGAACCGTTGCCTCAGGGCCATGCATTGTGGGCGCATCCCCGCATCATCATGACCCCCCATGTCGCCAGCATGACGCGGGCGGACAGCGCTGCGCGCGCGTTGATCGCCAATATCCGCCGCCACGTGTCGGGGGCGACCATGGAGGGGGAGGTCGCACGCGACAAGGGCTATTGAGAGCGCAGCAATCTATGCCGAATGGGCCGCGATAAAAGCCCGATATATGCGTTCGCGCCCTTAGAAATGGGCTTCATGTTCCGGCGCGCCCATGTCGTAATGTGCCTGTCACATGGCCGCCAGGCCGCGCTTCAAGAACCTGCAAAGGATGATCAGCCGATGCCCAATTTCCGGCCCAAATATATCAGCTTCGACTGCTATGGCACGCTCACCCGTTTTCGCATGACCGAAATGGCGACCGCCTTCATGGCCGATCGCATCGATGCGGAAAAGCTGCCCGCCTTTTGCAAGGACTGGAGCGCCTATCGGTTCGATCAGGTGATGGGCGATTGGCAGCCCTATCAGGAGGTCATCCGCAACTCGTTGCGCCGGACGTGCAAGAAATGGGGCGTGGCCTATAATGAGGCTGATGCCGATGCTGTGTACAACACGGTGCCGACATGGGGTCCGCATGACGACGTCGTTGGCGGTCTGTCCAAGATCGGCGACAAGATTCCGCTCGTCATCCTCTCCAACGCGATGAACGACCAGATCCATCATAATGTGGGGATGCTGGGCGCGCCTTTCCATGCGGTCTATACCGCGCAGATGGCGCAGGCCTACAAGCCGCGGATGCAGGCGTTCGAATATATGTTCGACCAGCTGGGCGCAAATCCGGAAGATATGATGCACGTATCATCCAGCTTCCGCTACGATCAGAATACGGCGACCGACCTGCATTTTGGCTGCCGCGTGTTCGTGGGGCGTGGGCATGAGCCGTCCAACCCCTTCTACCGCGACGTAGAAATTCCCCATATCGGCTGCCTGCCGGCGGTTGTGGGCCTCTGATCGTTCGATGAACGCCTCCCCCCTCTCCTACTGGCTTGCCAGCGCGCCGCCCTTCATGGGCGGTGCGAAGGGCGGGGTCGAAGGGTCGGCTGACATCGCCATCATCGGTGGTGGCTTCACCGGCCTGTCGGCGGCCCTAGCGCTGGCGAAGCGCGGCGCAAGCATCGTTCTGCTGGAGGCGGGGAAGGTCGTGGGCGAGGCATCCGGGCGCAATGGCGGCCAGTGCAACAACGGCACCGCGCATGACTATGGCGCATTGTCGGCAAGGTTCGGCAAGCCGGTCGCCAAAGCCTGGTACAGGGCGCATTGCGACGCGGTCGATACGGTCGAGCGGCTGGCTCGCGAGGAAGGGATTGCCTGCAATTTTACCCGCTGCGGCCGGGTAAAGCTGGCGGCCAAGCCCAAACATTATGACAAGCTGGCGCGGGCGCATGACCTGCTGGCCGCGGAAGTCGATGAGCATGTGCGGCTGGTGCCCCCGGCGCGGATCGGTGACGAGGTTGGGTCCGACGCCTTTCATGGTGCGCTGATCCAGACCACAAGCGCGCAAATCCACCCTGCCCGTTTCGGGGTGGGTCTTGCTGAAGCAGCAACGAGGGCCGGCGCACATATTTTCGAAGGGGCCGAGGTCACAGGGCTTGACCGGACACAGACCGGTTGGCGGGTTGTCTCTTCACGCGGGTCCGTCGATGCAAAGCAGGTGCTGGTCGCCACGGGCGGTGCGCCTGCCGCTGCACCGTTCGGCTTCTTCCGTCGCCGGATCGTGTCGGTCGGCAGCTTCGTAATCGCGACCGAGCCGCTGGACGACGCGCTGATCGAAACGTTGCTGCCAGGACGCCGCAATTATGTGACCAGCAAGAATATCGGCAATTATTTCCGTCTGGCGCCCGACAATCGCCTGATCTTCGGCGGGCGGGCGCGCTTTGCCATCAGCGATGCCCGATCGGATTTGAAAAGCGGACGTATTCTGGAAGAGACGCTGGGGCAGATATTCCCAGCGCTCAAGGGCGTGGGCGTCGACCATGTGTGGGGCGGGATGGTGGACCTGACCGCCGACCGCCTGCCCCGCGCGGGCGAGACGGGCGGCCTTTATTATTCGATGGGCTACAGCGGCCATGGCGTGCAGATGGCGACCCATATGGGGCAGCAGATGGCGCGCGTGATGAGCGGCGAGCCCGACGCCAACCCTTGGGCCGAACTGGACTGGCCGAGCGTGCCGGGGCATTTTGGCAAGCCATGGTTCCTGCCGCTGGTTGGGCTATGGTATAAATGGCAGGATGTGATCCATTGACCGATATCTTGTCCCCCTATTCCCGCCGCGGCCTGATCGGCGCTGGCCTTGGCGTTGGCGCTGGACTGTTGCTGCCCGATAGCGCGATGTCCGCCAGCCGCCCCCGTCGGGGTGGACGCATCCGCGCCGCCGGGATGACGGCATCGACCGCCGATACGCTTGATCCCGCCAAAGGTGCGAATTCAAGCGATTATATCCGTCACTACATGTTCTACAGCCTGCTGACCCAGCTGGACCGCAACCTGATCCCCCAGTTGGAACTGGCCGAACGGATCGAGAGCAGCGACCAGATCAACTGGCATATCAGGCTGCGCAAGGGCATCACATTTCATGATGGCGCAACGCTGACGGCGCAGGATGTCGTCTGGACCCTGATGCGACACAAAAATCCGGCGACCGGATCGAAAATGGCGCAAATTGCCGAGCAGTTTGCCCAGATTCGGGCCACGAGCAAACAGGATGTGTTCATTCGCCTGACCGGCCCCAATGCCGATCTGCCCGCCATTCTTGCACAAACGCATTTCGGGATATTGCGCGAAGGGACGAGCGATTTCCGTACCGCCAACGGCACCGGCCCGTTTTTGTGCGCACAATTTCGCCCCGGCGTCCGTACGCTGGCGCGGCGCAATCCCAATTTCTGGAAGCCGGGCAAACCCTATCTGGATGAAATCGAGCTCATCAGCATTCCCGACGAGACCAGTCGGGTCAACGCATTGCTGTCGGGCGACGTCCACATCATCCTGGCGGTCAACCCGCGATCGAGCAAGCGCATCCATGCCTCGCCCCGCCACAATCTGATGGTGACACCATCGGGGCTGCACACCAACCTGATCATGCGACAGGATCGGCTGCCGACCGGAAACCCGCATTTCGTTGCAGCGATCAAATATCTGTTCGACCGCCCCCTCATAAAACGAGCGCTTTTCCGCGGCTATGCAACGATCGCCAACGATCACCCGATCCCGCCTTTCCACCCCTATTATCGCGCCGATCTGCCGCAGCGGGCGCTCGACCTGGACAAGGCGCGCTGGCACCTACAACGGGCAGGATTGAAGGGAACGCGGCTGCCGATCTATGCGTCACCCGCGGCGGAAGGATCGGTCGATATGGCATCGGTCCTGCAGGAATATGGATCGCGCATCGGCCTAAATCTGGCCGTCAATCGCGTGCCCGCCGACGGCTATTGGTCGACCCACTGGATGAAACATCCAATGGGCTTTGGCAACACCAACCCGCGTCCGACCGCCGATCTGATGTTCAGCCTGTTCTACAAGTCGGATGCGGCGTGGAATGAGAGCGGCTGGAAAAATCCGCGCTTCGACCGCCTGCTGGTGGAAGCACGCGGCGAAGCCAACCAGGCAAAGCGCAAACAGCTTTATGGCGAGATGCAAGAGCTGGTCCGCGACTATTGCGGGGTTTCCATTCCGGTTTTCATCAACCTGATCGATGCCCATGACCGGCGGTTAAAGGGCATGTATCCAATCGCCATTGGGGGCATGATGGGTTACCAATTTGCCGAACATGTCTGGTGGGAAGGCTGATGGCGGGCGCATCCTCCCGCAGCGGCATGAGCGCCGCGCTGACATTGATCGGCAAGCGGTTCGCATCATCTTTGCTGACGCTGTTGCTGGTGTCGATGACCATCTTCGTGATCGCCCAATTATTGCCCGGCGACGCGGCGCAGGAAGCGCTGGGGCAGAGCGCCACGCCGGAACAGGTCGCGGCATTGCGCCATGAAATGGGCCTCGATCGCCCGGCCCATGTACGTTATGTGAGCTGGCTTGGCGGCATGCTGACGGGCGATCCCGGTCAATCGATGGTCGCGAACATGCCGGTCGGCGAAGTCATTGAGGAGCGCTTGCCCAACAGCCTGCTGCTCGCCGCTCTGGCCGCCATGGTCGCAATCCCCGTCGCCCTGTCCATCGGCATCGGATCCGCCATGAACCGCGGCGGGCGGATAGACCGGGCGCTCAACGTCGTGACGCTCGCCATGGTGGCGGTACCCGAATTTCTGGTCGCGACCATCGCCGTGCTGATCTTTTCGGTGAAGCTGCGCTGGCTGCCGTCGATCGCGTTGGCTTCAAGCGACATGGGATGGGGCGAATATCTGCGCGGTGTGGCCATGCCGGTCCTGACATTATGCGTGATCGTTATCGCGCAGATGGCGCGGATGACGCGCGCGGCAGTGATCGACCAGATGGACCGGCCCTATGTCGAAATGGCGGTGCTGAAGGGCGTTGCGCCGGTGCGTGTCATATTGCGGCACATCATGCCCAACGCCATCGCGCCGATCGTGAACGCCATGGCATTGAGCCTGTCCTACCTGCTGGGAGGGGCGGTGATCGTGGAAACCATCTTCAACTATCCGGGGCTTGCCAGCCTGATGGTCAATGCGGTCACCAGTCGCGACATGCCGTTATTGCAGGCGTGCGCCATGATATTCTGCGCCGCCTATCTCATCCTGATGCTGATCGCGGACGTTACCGCGATCCTGGCCAACCCAAGGCTGCGGTCGCAATGATGGGCGATATCTTTCAACGGGCCAAAGCCCTACCGCTGTCGGGCAAGCTGGGGTTGGCCCTGGTCATCTTCTGGCTGGCTGTCGCGCTGTTCGGACCCATGCTGGCCCCCTATCCGGTCGGCGCGTTCGTCGCCTATGACGTGTTTGACGGCCAATCAGCGAAGTATTGGCTGGGCAGCGACTATCTGGGCCGCGATGTGCTGAGCCGGCTGATGTCGGGCGCGCGCTATACGGTGGGGCTGGCGGCGGCGGCGGCCCTGCTGGCGAGCACCAGCGGGACGGCGCTGGCGCTGACGGCGGCAGTGGGCGGGGCCAAGGTCGATGAGCCGCTTTCGCGCTTCATGGATATGCTGATTTCGATCCCCTCCAAGATATTCTCTCTGGTGCTGGTCGCTGCATTCGGGTCCTCGCTGGGGCTGCTGCTGCTGATCGCGGCCTTCACCTATATCCCCGGCAATTACCGGATCGCGCGGGCACTGGCCGTCAATCTGGCGCAGATGGATTATGTGCAGGTGGCGAAGGCGCGCGGCGAACGGCGCTTCTACATCGCGATCGCTGAAATATTGCCCAATATGATCCACCCGCTTCTGGCCGATTTCGGCCTGCGCTTCGTGTTCATCGTGCTGCTGCTGTCGGGCCTGTCCTTCCTTGGCCTTGGCGTGCAGCCCCCGACGCTGATCTGGGATCGCTGGTGCGCGAGAATATCTCCGGGCTGGGCGAAGGCGCGCTTGCGATCATAGCGCCAGCCGTTGCGATTGCGACGCTGACGGTAGGCGTGAACCTGTTGATCGATGCGATCGGCTTTTCAGGCAAGGGCAAAGGCCAATGAGCGCGACGCCCCATGTCGAGGTAAAGGGCCTGACCGTTACCGCGCGCAATGGCGCGGGCGAGATATTCCCGATCGTCAGCAACATTGATTTCGCGCTGAATCGCGGCGAAGTGCTGGCGCTGATCGGCGAGAGCGGATCGGGCAAGACGACGATCGCGCTGACGCTGCTGGGCCATGCCAGGCCTGGGGCGAAGATCGCGGAAGGGTCTATCCGGGTGGGCGAGTGCGACCTTACCAAGCTCGATCGCGGCGCGCTGGCACAATTGCGCGGCAATCGCATCGCCTATATCGCACAAAGCGCGGCATCCGCCTTCAATCCATCGCGCACCATCATGGATCAGGTGGTCGAGCCTGCGCTGATCCACAATCTGATGCCGCGCGCGGAGGCCGAGGCCAAGGCGGTCGACCTGTTCCGCGCGCTCGCAATGCCCTTTCCCGAAACGATCGGCGCGCGCTATCCGCATCAATTGTCGGGCGGACAGTTGCAGCGGTTGATGGCCGCGATGGCGCTGATCACGGATCCGGAACTGGTCATATTGGACGAACCGACGACTGCGCTGGACGTGACCACCCAGATCGAGGTGCTCCGCGCGTTCAAGACAGTAGTGCTGGAACGGGGCGCAACCGCCATCTACGTGTCGCATGACCTGGCCGTCGTCGCACAGATGGCCGACCAGATTGTCGTGCTGAGCCAGGGGCGCATCCGGGAGGCGGGCGCGGCTGCGCAGATCCTCCACGCCCCCGCGGATGACTATACCAGGACACTGATGGCCGCCGCCCGGCCCGCTATCCGCCCGGCACCCCCAAAAATTGCCCTGCCCGCCGCGCCGCTGCTGGAAATACGCGGCATGACGGCGGGCTATGGCAAGATCGGCAAGGATGGTCGTCCGCGTATTCCGGTACTGCGCGACATCAACCTGACGATCGAGCGGGGCGCGACTTTGGGCGTGATCGGCGAAAGCGGATCGGGCAAATCCACTATCGCGCGGGTCATCGCCGGGCTGCTGCCACCCGCCAGCGGGCAGGTGCTGCTGGATGGCGAAACTCTGCCGCCAGGCTTGCACGGGCGTAGTCGCGACCAGTTTCGCCGGGTGCAACTGGTGTTCCAGAATGCCGATACAGCGCTCAATCCCGCGCACAGCGTCGGCCGGATATTGACGCGACCGCTGGCCTTTTACCATGGGCTCAAGGGCAATGCGGCGCGGATGCGCGTGCTGGAGTTGCTCGATCTGATCCGCCTGCCCGCCACGCTGATCGACCAGCCGATCGGCGGCCTTTCGGGCGGCCAGAAGCAGCGGATCAACCTGGCACGGGCGCTGGCGGCCGATCCGCAACTGATCCTGTGCGACGAGGTGACGTCCGCGCTCGATACTGTCGTGGGCGCGGCGATACTGGAGCTAATGGCCGAGTTGCGCCGGGAACTGGGCATTGCGACCATGTTCATCAGCCATGACATTTCAACAGTCCGGGCGATTTGCGACGACATATTGGTGCTTTACGCCGGTACGATGGTCGAGACCGGGCCGCGTGAAGCGTTCGGCGTCGCGCCGTTCCATCCCTATACGGACCTGCTGATCGGATCGGTGCCGGAAATGCGGGCGGGATGGCTGGAGGAGAGTCATGCCGGGATCGCGCCGCCGCCGGTTGGAGGACAGGGCGATCATCCTGACCTTTGCCGTTTCCTGCCGCGGTGCCCCGCGCGGGTGGATGGGCTTTGCAATACCACGCCCCCACCCCGCCGCCCGCTCAGCAAGGGCAGCCAGATATTGTGCCATCTTGGAGATGAAAGCTTGCGTCCGTCATGAGCCGCTTCGTTCGTCTGGGTGAAATCGATCGCCCCGCTATCACCGTGCATGTCGATGGCGCCCCCGTCGGGGCGCTGGAGGGTGACACGCTGATGGTCGCATTGTTGAACCAGGGCAGCGTGCTGCGCCAGTCAGAGTTCGGGCCGGAGAAACGGGCCGGTTTCTGCCTGATGGGCGCCTGCCAGGATTGCTGGGTGTGGACCGAAAGCGGCGACCGCCTGCGCGCCTGTTCGACCCTGGCCGCATCGGGCCAGCGCATCCTGACCAGCCAGCCGGAGGCATCATGGCCGAACAACGCATGAGCCCAAGGGTCATTATCGTTGGTGCAGGGCCAGCCGGGACACGCGCGGCGCAAGCCTGCGTGCAGGCAGGCGTGCGCCCGATCCTGCTGGACGAGGGACGCCGCGACGGCGGCCAGATCTATCGCCGTCAGCCGGATAATTTCACCCGGCCCTATGCCAAGCTGTACGGCAGCGAGGCCGGTCGGGCCCAAGCGTTGCATGAAACATTCGATGGGCTGAAGAGCGCGATCGATTATCGCCCGGAAACGCTGGTGTGGAACATTGCTGGCGGGCAAGTCTGGACAGCGAGTGCGACATATGCGGACGCAATTCCGTTTGACGCATTATTGCTGTGCACTGGGGCGACCGATCGGCTGATGCCGGTCAAGGGATGGCAGTTTGCCGGCAGCTACAGCCTGGGCGGGTCGCAGGTGGCGCTCAAGAGCCAGGCGGTATCGATCGGGCACAATGTCGTGTTCATGGGATCGGGGCCGCTGCTCTATCTGGTTGCAAGCCAATATGTCGAGGCAGGCGCGAATGTCGTCGCTGTGCTCGATACAGCCCCCTACAGCGCGCGGATCAAGGCTTTGCCTGACCTGCTGGCGGTGCCGTCTGTGCTGTGGAACGGCGTCACGCTGACGATGAAATTGAAGCGCGCGGGCGTAGCCGTGCATAATGGCATCACGCCGCTGGAAATCATCGGCAACGCCGATAGCGGCGTGAGCGCCGTGCGTTTTCGCACCGGAGCGGGGACCGAACAGGACATTGTCTGCGACGCGGTGGCGATGGGGCATCATTTGCGCCCGGAAACGCAACTGGCCGATCTGGCGCGCTGCGCCTTCGCATTTGATCCAGGCACGCGGCAATGGCTGCCGGAGCGGGACAGCGATGGACGGTCGAGCGTGGCGGGCGTTTATTTGGCGGGCGACGGGGCCAAGATATTGGGCGCGCGATCAGCGGAAGCCAGTGGGCGGCTGGCGGCGCTGGCGGCACTGGCCGATCTGGGGCTGCCGGTGGACAAGGGCGAGATGGCGTCGCTGCGCGGCGATGTCGGCACCTATGCGAAATTTGCGCGGGGATTGGCGAAGGCTTTTCCATGGCCCTCGCATCAAGCATCGCAATTGCCCGACGATGCGATCTTGTGCCGGTGCGAGGGGGTGACCGCTGGCGACCTGCGCGGCATCATGCGCGAGACGGGCGCCAAGGAGGCAAACCGGGCCAAGGCGTTCAGCCGGGTCGGCATGGGGCGTTGCCAGGGCCGTTATTGCGGGCTGGCGGCGGCCGAGCTGATCGCGGCGGAAGCGGACATTCCCATTGAGCAGGTCGGCCGATTGCGCGGTCAGGCGCCGGTCAAGCCGCTGACCATAGCGATTGGAGACGATCAATGAGCGGGGCCAGCGATGTCATCATCGTGGGCGGCGGGCTGATGGGGTCATCGGCAGCACTTTTCCTGCGCGGCCATGGCCTGTCAGTAACCTTGCTGGAAACCGACCTGATCGGTCGGCAGGCAAGCGGCACCAATTTCGGCAATGTGAGGCGACAGGGGCGCCCCATCCATCAATTGCCGCTGGCCAATCGCGCCATTGCCATCTGGCGGAAATCGCGAGAATTATTGGGAGCCGATGTCGAATATCTCCAGTCCGGACATATCCGCGTCTGTTATCGCGACCGACCCGAACTGGTCGGTTCGATGGAGGATTATGCGGCAAATGCGCGCATGGAAGGGCTGGATCTGGAATTGGTGAGCGGCAATGTGCTGCGCGACAAATTTCCCTTTTTCGGGCCTGACGTGCTGGCCGGTTCCTATTCGCCAACGGATGGTCACGCCAATCCGCGCCTCGCCGCGCCTGCCTTTGCGCGGGCAGCGGCACGACTGGGCGCGGTGATCCATGAAAATACCCAGATTGTCGATGCGCAGAAGGTCGGGGAGGATTTCATCGTCACGGCAGCGGACGGGCGGACATTCCGCGCGCCTATATTGCTGGTGACGGCGGGCGCATGGGGCAATGCGTTGTCATCGCAATTTGGCGAGCCGGTGCCGATCGTCCCCAAAGGCCCGACCATGAGCGTGACAGAGCCGGTACCTTACGCCATTTTGCCGACGGTCGGCGTGATGACCCCGTTGGAGCAGGAGACGGTCTATTTCCGTCAGGTAGCGCGGGGCAATATCGTACTAGGCGGCAGCACGCGCGGACCATCCTTCCCCGACCAGTATCGCGCCTATGTCGAGCCGCAAAATACGGTGAGTCAGTTGAAGCATATAAGGCGGCTCGCCCCGTCGCTGGGCAGGCTCAACATCATCCGCGTCTGGTCCGGGATCGAGGGCTATATGCCCGACAGTCAGCCGGTGATGGGACCGAGCGCGACAACCAGCGGGCTATATTATGCGTTCGGCTTTTCAGGATCGGGTTTCCAGATCGGGCCGGGCGTGGGCGAGACGATGGCGGAGATCATCGCGAAGGGCGCGACCGACATCCCGACCGAACCCTATCGCGTCGAACGGTTCGCTACCCAGGCCTGACATAGACAGGCTGACATTGCCGATTGCGCGCCACGCCCTATAAGCGCGATGTCAGACAGGGCAGAAGCGCGCCGCCCTGCCTGCGCCGGGGGCAGGATGGAACAACAGGACAGCCGGGCATCGACCGGTAGTGACGAAACTTTGCGCGCGGGTCTTTTCGCGCAGCGCATCGCGGCGCTGAATGCCGCGTTGGCGCTGGCCTATTGCGTCGTCGGGTGGCTGGGCCTGAAAATGGCGATCCCGCCCGGCTATGCGACAGTAATCTGGCCGGCGTCGGGTATCGCCGTGTCCGCTATCCTGGTTTTCGGACGTACGCTATGGCCGGGCGTTGCGATCGGCGCGTTTCTTGTCAATGTCGCGATCGGCATGATGCGACTGGAAACGGCAGGCCTGCCGCTGATCCTGTCCAACGCGCTGTGTATTGCAATCGGATCGACCTTGCAGGCATTGGTCGCCGCCTGCATCGTACGTAAGCGCTTCGGGAGGCCAATCCAGTTGACGTCGGCATGGGATGTAGCGCTGATGGCGGCGCTGATCTGTCCGCTGGCCTGCGTCATCGCGCCCAGCATCGGCGTCACCATTTTGTACCTGAACCACTCCATCCCTGCGACCGCCATTGCCGAAAGCTGGGCGACATGGTGGACATGTGATCTGCTGGGGGTGTTGATCGTCACCCCGGTCATCATGCTCGGTCCCTGGAAGGGATGGCGCATATTGTGGCGCGGCGAGCCGATCGCGCATTATACCGCGACGATGAGCGCGGTCATGATGGTCATGATCGGTGGCACGTTGACCGCATGGAAGGTCACGTCCGAATTCGTCCATGACCGCAACCAGGCAAGCTTTGCCGTGCTGGCGCATGAAAATGAGCGGGCATTGCGATACCGGCTGGAAGCCTATTCCCGCAGCCTGGACGGCGCCGCGGCGCTATTTGCCGCGTCGGACGAGATAACCCCGGACGATTGGCGCGCCTATGTCGCGGCGCTGAACATGGGCACATTCCTGCCCGGTCTGAACGGCATGGGCTATATCCGTCCCGTGACACCTGCGACGCTGCCCGCGTTTATGCGCGCGCAGACGCAGCGTTTCCCCGGCTATCGCATCCATCCCGACAGCAACGCCCCCCTGCGCGGCGTGATCGCCCAGATCGAACCGATAGCCACCAACCGCGCCGCCATGGGGCTGGACATATTGGCCGAAGCCCGGCGGCGATCCGCCGCGCTGCACGCGCGCGACACCGGCAAGGCGACGATCACCCGGCGCATCATATTGGTGCAGGATGCGCAAAAGCGCCCCGGATTCCTGCTGTTGCGGCCTCTCTATCAGCCCGGCCTGCCCCATGTGACCGTGGAGGAGCGACGCAAGGCCCTGGTCGCGTGGATCTATGCGCCGTTCATCGCCAACCGCCTGATGGAGGGCTTGACGCAAAGTCAGGGACGGTCGCTGGACATCCATATTTTCGATGGTCCTGTGACGGCCGATGATGACACTATTTATGCCAGCGCTGCCAAGGGGAACCATCGACCCAAATATAGCGTAACCCGCACGCTGTTGCTGATGGAGCAGAGATGGACGGTGCGCTGGACCAGCACGCCCCAGTTTGAGCAAAGCGTATCGACGAGCGAAGGCTGGCTGGTGCTGCTTTGCGGGCTGGCGATCAGCTGGATATTCGGCATATTGACGCTGTCCTACATCCGGCGCGAAGCCTATGCGTTGCAGCAGGTGGAGATCAAGACCAGCGAATTGATGGAGCGCGAAACGGTGCTCCAGCAGGCGGTGAGCGCGCTGGAGGAAAGCGAACGGCATTTTTCCGCGCTGGCCAGCCTGTCACCTGCCGGAATTTTCCGCACGGATGATCTGGGCTTTTGCAATTTCGCCAATGACGCCTGGCTGAAAACCACTGGCCTGTCGCCCGACGCGGTCATGGGCGTTGGCTGGATGGCGGCGATCCACCCCCATGATCGTGAGAAGATACGGGCGCAATGGCGGACCGCCATGTCGCAAGGGCGGACATGGCGAGTGGAATTGCGCTTCTGCCACAGCGATGGCGGCATTTGCTGGGTCGACCTGATCTGCGGCCCGGAGGTCGATACGCAAGGGCAGTTGATCGGCCTGATCGGGGTTGGCACCGACATCACGCGGCGCAAGGATCTGGAACAGGAGAATGAGGCAGCGCTGGTGCGCGCTGAACAGGCGGCCAATGCCAAGGCCGTTTTCCTGGCGAATATGAGCCATGAGATCCGCACGCCGATGAACGGCGTTATCGGCTTTACCGAATTGCTGTTGCATGATGAGCCGCGCCATGCGCAGCGCACCAAGCTGGAGCTCATCCTGGAATCCAGCCAGTCGATGATGGAATTGCTGAACGACATATTGGATTTTTCACGGATCGAGGCGGGACAGATGGTGCTGGAACCCGAACCTGTGAACCTTCAGAAGAAGTTGCAGTCGAGCGTTGCCGCACTCCATGCGCTGGCCGAACGCAAGGGGCTGCCCGTGTCCGTCATCGTCGACCCGGCCTTGCCGCAGATGATCCTGTGCGACCGGTTGCGATTGCGCCAGATCATCGTCAACCTGTTGGCCAACGCGATCAAATTCACCCATGAAGGGCATATCATCATCCGGGCGATCAGGCTGCCCGATGCCGTGTTGCGCATAGAGGTGGAGGATACCGGCATCGGCATCGCCCATGACCGGCAGACCGCGATATTTCGGGAATTTGTCCAGGCGCATGGGGCGGCGGCACAGCGCCATGGGGGTTCGGGCCTTGGCCTGGCGATCTGCGACAAGCTGGCGCGGTTGATGGGCGGACAGGTCGTGCTGCGCAGCAATCCGGGCGAGGGCACGATCGTCGCGCTTCAGATACCGCTGGTAGCCGCAGAGGGCGAAGCGATGGCGCCCGCGCCCACCATGATGGATCCACCGGTCAGGGCCACCATCGCGCGCCGCATCCTGCTGGTCGAGGACCATGACATCAATCAGTTGCTGGTGTCGGAGATGCTGGAGCGGCTGGGCCATGAAGTCGCCATTGCCTCCAACGGTGCCGAAGCGATCGCCATGGTCGATGACGCCCATGCGCGGGGTTTGCCCTACGCGCTGGTGTTGATGGACCTGCGCATGCCGCACATGGACGGGATGACAGCGACGCGCACGTTGCGCAGGCGTGGCTATGGTCCAGACCGGCTGCCGATCATCGCGATCAGCGCGAATGCCTATGCGGACGATATTACGGCCTGTCTCGATGCGGGCATGCAGGGCCATGTGGCCAAGCCGGTCAGGATGAGCGATTTGCAGGCGGCACTGAAGCCGTGGTTGCGCGTGGAAAACGACCATCGGATGCTGACAGGATCGGCGCCGTCCCCCGAACTGGCGCGCATGTATCGCCAGCGGCTGGATAATATCGCCGCACTATTCGCCGATGCCGCCGCGCCCGATGGACTGACGAGCGAGACAAAGGCGCAGTTGCGCAACGCCATGCACCAGTTGGCCGGGACGGCCGGCCTGTTTGAGAGCGCAACGACCAGCAGCGCGCTACGCGAGATTTATGAGGCGCTGGAAGCGTGGTCCGACGAGCAATGGCGAGACCTGATTCGCGGGGCAGCCGAACGATTCACGCTGATCACAGGCCAGCCAGAAAGGGCTTTGTAACGCTACAAATGCTGGCTAGAGCTATTTAGTCCCTCTGCGGAACACCTGCCGCCGCATTTACCCATCACGGCGCTTGATGGCGGGATATAGTTGGGTTAGCGCGCATGTATAACAAATGTTTAACAAGCTGGGGTCGACGTGATACATAAGGTTTATGTCGTCGATGACGACGAACTAACATGCGTCGCGTTGCGCGACCTGCTCGAAATCGTGCCGGGGGTCGATGTCGAGATGTTTGCGTCGGGCCAGGATTTCCTCGACGCCATGCCGGTTGCTGGCGGGCTTTTGCTGATGGACGTCTATATGCCCGGCCTGGACGGGTTTGAGACAGTCGCGAAGCTGGGAGCGAGGCGCAGCCAATTTCCCACCATCATGATGTCGGGCCGGGGCGAAATCCGTCAGGCGGTGCAGGCGATGAAGATGGGCGCGATCGATTATCTGGAAAAGCCGTGTCAGCCGCAGACGCTTTATGCAGCGGTCAAGGCTGGCCTGGGCCAATTGAAAACGGTGCTTGATGACCAAAGCGCCAATACCGAAGCGCAGCAGCGCATTGCCAGCCTGACCGAGCGGGAAAGCGAACTGCTGCGCCTGCTGGTCAGCGGTATGACCAACAAGGATGCTGCCGAGCAGATGGCGATAAGCGTGAGGACGGCGGAAGCCCATCGCGCCAAGATCATGCTGAAGCTGGGCGCGGACAATTTCACCGAAGTCATGCGGCTGGCCTATGCGTCGGGCTTTGCCACGCTGAGCCCGGACAACGGCCCGCCGCCCGTGCTACAACAGGCTTAACGTTGCGGTAAGCATTTGTGCTTACGTATTTATACCAATTCGCGGGCATAACGGCGTAATGCGGGATGGCAGCATCATTTCATACCCCTTGATGCGGGTCATCCTGTTCGCCGGAGTCATGGCTTGTTCCAGCCTTGCCATGGGTCAAACAGCGAATGCCGCCTCCGGCGGCGCGGCGGTGACGATCTTGCGATCGCTATCGGCGACCCAGGAAGAATCGCTCGATTTCGGGCGTATTCTTCCTGCGGCGCAGGACGGGATCGTGACGGTGCGGCCTGATGGCGGGACCGATTGCAGCGCCGCAATGCTGTGCCTGGGCAAAGGGAAGCCTGCCCTGTTCCGGTTGACGGGCTCAGACTCGTCATTGTTCGTATCGATCGACCCGGCAGTCGCGATGATGGGACCGGATGCCGCGAGTCTGATGGTGACCCTGTTGCCATCCGGGCCTGTGGCGACGGCGAGTCGCGCTGGGGCATCCTATGCGGTGGGTGGACAGATGATCGTGACGGCGGGGACGCCGCCGGGCAGCTATGCCGGGCAATATAATATTAGCTTTGAATATCAGTAATTTAGGATATATTCCCTGGTCATTTCGATGGTTAATGGCGGCTTTACCATGCCCATTAGCCTTAGATAGACGGACATTTCCTATCCATGCCTCTGTCGGAGCTGGAATGCCGACGCTGACCAAGGGGTATATCACATGACCAATAAATCCGTTCAGGCCCTGGGCCTGACTGCCATGCTGTTTGCGGGCGCTGCGCTCTCGATCGAACCGGCCCACGCTGCATCCGCCACGGGCGATGCGACGGTTAAGATCCTGCGCGCCATCACCGTCACCAAATCGTCGGACCTGGACTTTGGCAAGATCGTGCCGTCGGCCGCTGCTGCGACCGTCGCCATCGCCGAAGACAATAGCCGCGTGTGCGGCAGCGGCCTGTCCTGCTTCGGCACCACCACCGCGGGCGCCTTTGCCGTCGTCGGCGCCGCGAATGAGACCGTGACCGTGGCGATCGACAATCCGTCGATCACGCTGACCGATGGCGGATCGAACAGCATGGCGGTGTTGCTTGCCACGACGACGTCGGCAATGACCCTGTCCGGCACGGGCGATGGCAGCTTCAAGGTTGCCGGCACGCTCAATGTCGGCGCCAATCAGGCCGCCGGCACCTATTCGGGCCAATATGCGGTTTCGGTTTCCTATCAGTAAATCACGGTCGGCGGGGGCGGCGCATAAGCGCCGCACCCACGCCGATGCCGAAGGGAGGACGGGGCAATGCGTGCAATATCCGCCATGGCGGCGATTGCCCTGAGCCTGTCCCCCCTGCCCGGCCATATGGCCCATGCCGACACGCGCAAGCAGGCGCCGATTGTCGAGGCGGCCACAGACATCAGTTTCGGGACGATCGCCGCCAGCGCTGCCGGCGGCACGATAGAGCTGACGCCATCTGGCACTGTGCGCTGCTCAGCAGGGCTGCAATGCCTGGGCGGTGAGCGGGCCGGGCTATTCTATGTCACCGGTCCCAAAGATTATATGGTCGGCATCATGCTGGCCCCTGCGCAACTGACCAACGGCCGTGGCGAAAGCATGACGGCCCTTCCCAAAGCGTCGCAATCGACGATGGTGCTGGATCCTGGCAAGCGCAAAAACAAGTTTAGCGTCGGCGGCAAGCTGACCCTGTCGGCGGCGCAGCCCGAAGGCGCGTACACCGGCAGTTATGAAGTGATGGTCGAATATTTCTGACCCCACTCCGCATGGTTAGCGAGTTGCTAACCTATTTTCGTCATCTTTGCCCATTGCGGCCCGCTGGACACGAAGCCGCTGACATGGGGTAATGATATGAAATGCACAATGATGATGGCGGCGATTGTCGCCAGCCATGCGCTTGCGCCGACCATGGCGCAGGCTGCCGCCGGCGACCTGCTGGTCGCGCCGACCCGCCTGATCATGGGCGCCAATAGCGGCGGCGAGGTCGTGGTCAACAATACCGGCGACAAGGCGACGACATATCGCATATCGCTGGTGCTGCGGAAGATGACCGAACAAGGCACGATCGAATCGGTCGATGAGGCCACTGCGTCGCAGCGCGATGCCGCAGCGCTGGACCTGATCACTTATGCACCGCGCAAAATCACGCTGGCGCCGCAACAGTCGCAGACGGTTCGGATCGGCGTGCGGGTGCCGCCGACCATGCCGGGTGGCGAATATCGCGCGCACCTGCTGTTCCGCGCGGTGCCTGACGTCGCCGATGCCGCCGCGCCGCAACCTGCCGCTGACGGTATGTCGATTAGCCTGACGCCAATTTACGGCGTCACCATTCCCGTCATCGTGCGCGTGGGCGAGCCGAAAGGCAGCGCCAGCCTGAACAACGCCCGTCTGAGCGTACAGGAGGGACAGGCGCAACTGGACGTCGACCTGATGCGTGCGGGCGAACGATCCGTCTATGGGACGCTGGAATTGATGCAGGCCGACGGTAAAACGCCGATCGCCACGATCAAGGGGATCGCCGCCTATCCGGAAGTGGCGCAGCGGCACATCATGCTGCCGGTGGACCGGGCTGCGCTGGCACGCGTGAGCGGGCCGCTCAAGGTGCGGTTCGTCGAGACGGACCCCGCGGCGGGCGGCGCAGTGAGCGAAACAGCCGTGGCGCGACCCTGACACCAGACCACAGGTCCATATCCCATGAACGCGCGGCCCCGGCTGTGGCGTGTTTTGCTGTCATGCCTGCTGGTCCTGCTGCTGTTGCGCGCGGGGCCGGCGATGGCAGCGGCCGCCCTGCTGTCCGCCGACGACGCGCTGTTGTTCGATGCGCGGGTCGGGTCATTGTCCGTCGGCAACGGCATTCGCGGCTTCACGGTCGAGGATGCCATCTGCCTGGATATGGGCGATGTGATCGAGGCACTGAAGATTGCCGTGGTGCCGAGCGAGGACAAGCGCCGGGCACAAGGTTGGGCTTTTGACGAGGCGCGGCATATCGCCATCGACCGCGATACTGGCGAGGCGCGGTTCGGGACGGAATATATGCGGCTGGGCGCAAATGACATTCATGACAGCCGGTCGGGATGGTGCGTTGATACCCAGGCGCTGGGCCGATGGCTGGGCGTTACATTTGATGCCGACACGACCAACGCGATCCTGACCATCACGTCCCCCGCGCCGCTGCCCATCGAAGCCGCGTTGCGCCGGACAGCGGCGGCCGAGCGGCTGGCGACGAAAACGCAACCACAGACAGCGGGGCTGGAGAAGCACCGCTTCCCCTATCGGCTATGGCGCATGCCCGCGCTCGATGCATCATTGGCCGCCGGGTGGCAGCGCGACGCGAAGGGCGCGCAGGTGCGAACGACACGATATGAAATGCTGGCGTCGGGCGAACTGGCCTATGCGTCTGCCGAAGCGCGGCTGGCGTCCGATGCGAACGCCATGCCGGACAGTTTGCGGCTGCGTCTCTACCGGGCCGATCCCGACGGGCAATTGCTGGGGCCGTTGGCCGCGACTCAGGCGGCCATCGGGGATGTGGACAGTTTTGCCATCCACCTTGTTGCCGGATCAGCCAGTGGACGCGGCGTGGCGCTGACCAACCGGCCGCTCGATGCCATTGGCGAATTTGACAAGGTGGCGCTGACTGGCCTGCTACCGCAGGGGTGGGACGCGGAACTCTATCGCAACGGCGAATTGCTCCGCGTGGTCCCGGCGGATGCGGATGGACGCTATGCCTTTCGCGATATTGCGTTGCGCCATGGCGTCAATGTGCTGGAAGTCGTCCGCTATGGCCCGCAAGGGCAGGTCAGACGTGAACGGCGAGTCTATAATATCGCGGCGCAATCGCCGGGGCCGGGCGAGACCTGGTGGTCCACCAATATCGTGCAGGGCAATCATGATCTGCTGCGTTTCGGCACGAGTCGGCAAACCCCGGCATCGGGATGGCGCGGCAGCATGGCCGTCGACCATGGACTGGGCCGGGGAACGTCGATCGGCGCCGCGATCGTACGTGCGCCCTCATCAGATGGCAGCGCCGATTATGGCCATCTAAACCTGCGCGGCGGGTTGGGTGGAATGCTGGGCGAAGTGTCCTGGGCAGGCCGCAGGGGCGGCGGATCGGCCATGCGCGCTTCTGTCGTGGGCGATCTGTTCAAGACCAGCATAGCGGTAGAGGCTGTCCATAATCGCGGGTTGCGATCCGAACGGATGGACCCTGCACTGCGGTCCTATGTCGGGGTAGCGCTCGACCGGCCGGTCCATGCAGCCGGTCTGATCCTGCCACTGCATTTCGACCTGCGCTCGACCCGGCAGCAGAGCGGACAGGGGGTAGAGGCGAATGGCCGCCTGTCGGTTGCGACGCGCAGCGTGGCAGCCAGTCTGGTGGGTGGATGGAGCCGGTTCCAGTCGAGCGACGGCATGGCCCGCGAGAGTGCGACAGCCGGGCTGCTGGTCAGCGGGCGGGCCGGCAAGGTGAGGTTGCGGGGCGAGGTCCATTGGCGACTGAAGCCCGATCCCACGTTGATGGGGGTCCAGCTGACCGCGAACCGGGCGCTGGGGGCAACCGACATGGTGCAGATTTCCGCCAATTATGCGGCGGGCGAGAAAAAGGTCGCGATCGATGCGGCCTATGCGCGCGATTTCGGCCCGGCGGCGCTGACGCTGAACCTGTCGGGCGACAGCCGCCGGGCGGTGGCGATCGGCCTGGGACTGACGTTCAGCGTAGGCCCAGGCGCGAACGGACGGTTTGGCCGGGTACGTTCCGCGTCGCAGGCGCGAGGCGGCGGATTGCTGGTGCGAGCCTTTCGCGATCTGGACGGCAATGGACGGCGCGATGCGGGCGAACCGCCCTTTGCCGACCCGGTCGGGGTACTGGTGAACGATCTGCCGTTACCCGCCCGGTTGCGCGGGGAAGAGGCACGGGACATCGAGCTGGACGGGCTAAGCCCCGCTACCCCGATCAAGATTGCGCTGGACGAAGCATCATTGTCCGATCCGTTCGATATACCAAGCAATCCGGGCGTCCTTGTGACCCCGCGCGCTGGGCTGCACGAAGTGGTCGAACTGGGCGTATCGCCTTCAGCCTCGGTCGAAGGGACGCTGGCGATGAACGGGCGGGCGCTGGCGGGCGAGACGATCGAGTTGCTGACGATGGATGGTACAAGCGCCTATCGCGCGCGCACGGAGTTTGACGGCATGTTCAGTTTCGAGCGGGTTCGGTACGGCCGCTATCGGCTGAAGGTGGCGCAGGGCCGCCACCCACAGGTCGAGCAGATCGTCGAACTGGGCCAAGCCCGCAGCATGGCGCGGCTGGGCGTCATCGATGTCGGCACTGTGCAGCGCATGGCGGCGCGCTGATCAGAATTCGACGAGCGCCACCTTGGTCTTGAGATTGGCGACATAGGCTTCGCGGCCCAGATCCTTGCCGATGCCAGATTGCTTGAAGCCGCCCGTCGGCAGGATGAAGTCGTTGCTGCGGCCATAGCGGTTGACCCAGACAGTGCCGGCCTCCAGCGCGCGGGTGGCGCGCAGGGCGCGGCTGAGGTCGCCGGTATGGACGCCCGCGGCCAGCCCATAATTGCTGTCATTGGCCAACGCATAGGCTTCCCCTTCGTCGGCGAAGGTCTGGACGGTCAGCACCGGTCCGAAAATCTCACTCTGCACCGCCTCACTATGCTGCGCAGCATTTTGCAGCAACGTGGGCAGGAAATAGCTGCCATCCTGCGGCGCCGTGGCGCGTGTACCGCCCGCAAGCACCTGTGCGCCATCAGTGACGGCGCGCTGAACGATACCGTCGATCCGATCGAGCTGGCCATCGGAGATGATCGGGCCAAGCGTACTGTAGCTGGCCCAGGTTGGTCCCGGCTTGTGCGCCGCAAAGGCCGCCATGATGCGATCGATGACCTGATCGGCAACCTTGTCCTGCACCAGCAGGCGCGACCCTGCGACGCAGACCTGCCCGGCATTGAGCGTGATCGCGCGCGCGACGATGGCGGATGCCTTGTCCAAGCCTGCATCGGCGAAGATGATCTGCGGGCTTTTGCCGCCCAGTTCCAGCGTCACCGGCTTGGGGCCGGTCTGGGCGCAGGCGGTCATGATCGCCGCGCCCGTCGCGGTTGACCCGGTGAAGGTGACCTTGGCGATCTCAGGACGCCGCACCAGCGGATCGCCAACGCTTCGTCCGTCACCCTGAACGATGTTGAAAATGCCGGCGGGCAAGCCAGCCTCGATCGCCAGTTCCGCCAGCCGCACGATGCTGAACGGCGTCATTTCCGACGGCTTCAGCACGATGCTGTTGCCTGCCGCGATGGCGGGCGCGATTTTCCATGCGGCCATGACCAGCGGCAGGTTCCACGGCGCGATCGCAGCGACCACGCCATAGGGTTCGTGGATGGTAAGGCCCAGCTTGTCCGGTGTGGTCGATGCGACTTCGCCGCCAATCTTGTCCGCCCATTCGGCAAAGAAGCGGACGGTTTCAGCGGTATAGCTCACGTCCCAGGCGCGAATTTCGTGCATCATGCGCGTGGAGCCAAGCGCCTCCAGCGGTGCGAGCGTTTCCATGTCGCCATCAATAAGGTCAGCCCAGCGGCGCAGCACCCGCATCCGACCGCGCGGGTCAGTCTGCGCCCAGCCGCTGCTTTTATAGGCGCGCTGCGCGTCCTCGACCGCCTGCGCCAACTGCGCATCATCGACACTGTCGAGATCGGCATAGATCCGCCCGTCCGAGGGGCGCCGCACGGGAATCGCCTGTCCGCGCCCGACAACACGCCGTCCCCCGATAAAATTGCTGCCCTGCGGCAAGACGATGAGATCGGGGTTGAAAATGTCCACAGCGCAGCTTTCCTTCATGCAGGCTGGACGAGAGAATATGGATCGCGCGCGGCATGTGTTGCAGTTGCGGGGGAAAATCTGCGCGATAATCTTCCAAAAACGGGCCGAAGGCAGCAGCCAATGCTTGGACACGCCGATTAATACCGATCCAAGTGATTCCTTATCTGGGCAGGCGGACGACCCATTTCCGCCGGGGAGCAAGATGCATGGCGACAGACATAGAGGCGATGGTGGACCTGCGGGCGATGACCGTGGACGATCTGCCCGCTGCGCACGCGCTTTCCAGCGAACAGAAGTGGCCGCACCGGATCGAGGATTGGGACATGCTGCTCAGCCTTGGCTTTGGTTATGTGGCGGAACGTGACGGAGAGGTTATCGGCACGGCCATGGCGTGGTTGTACGGGACCGACGCGGCGACGCTGGGGATGGTGATCGTATCGCCGGCAGCGCAGGGCATGGGGCTTGGTCGCCGGTTGATGGAGGCGGTGATGGCCGATCTTGGCGACCGTACGATCCTGCTCAACGCCACGGATGAGGGCGCGCCGCTCTATCGCAAGCTTGGCTTTGAACCGGTCGGCCCGGTGTTCCAGCATCAAGGGGCTGCCTTTGCCGTGCCGGTCGCCGAACTCATCCCCGACGAACGGGTGCGGCCATTGGGGGCGAAGGATATGCCGACGCTCCATGATCTGGCGCGGCAGGCGAGCGGCATGAACCGGGACACGCTGCTGGATGCTCTGGTGCCAGGCGCGCAAGGCGTGGTGCTGACGCGCGCCAATGAACCGGTGGGCTTTGCCCTGTTCCGCCGTTTTGGCCGCGGCTATGTCGTCGGGCCGACGGTGGCCCCGGACACTGGCGGCGCAAAGGCGCTGATTTCCCACTGGCTCGGATCGAACAGCGGGATTTTCTGTCGGCTCGACGTGCCGGAAGAAAGCGCGCTGAGCAACTGGCTCGATGAATTGGGCCTGCCCTGCGTCGGCCGGGTGATGCGCATGGTGCGCGGGCCGATGCCGCAGACAGACCCCTTGATCAAAGTCTTCTCTCTCACGACACAGGCGCTCGGATGACTCTTTCCCTTTCCAACCCCGCCCTTTTCGTCGAACGCGCCTATATTGGCGGCGCGTGGGTCGGCACAGCGTCCGGTGCGACCGTGCCGGTGGACAATCCCGCGACCGGCGCGATCATCGGCACCGTGCCCGATTGCAGCGCGGCTGATACCCAGGCGGCGATAGATGCGGCAGAGGCCGCCTTCCCGGCGTGGAAGGCGCGGACGGCAAGCGATCGCGCGGCGATGCTGGAGCGTTGGCATGCGCTGGTGATGGACAATCTGGTCGATCTGGGCCGGATCATGACCGCCGAACAAGGCAAGCCGACCGCGGAAGCCGAGGGCGAAATTCGCTACGCTGCAAGCTTTATCAAATGGTTCGCCGAAGAAGCCCGGCGGATTGACGGCGGCATCATCCCCGCCCCCGAAGCCAATCGCCGCATATTGGTGATGAAGGAGCCGGTTGGGGTATCGGCGGCGATCACGCCATGGAATTTCCCCTCTGCCATGATCACGCGCAAATGTGCGCCTGCACTGGCGGCCGGTTGCCCGGTGGTGGTCAAGCCGTCGGAACTGACGCCCTATAGCGCGCTGGCCATGGCAAAGCTGGCGGAAGAAGCAGGTTTCCCGGCAGGCGTGTTCAACGTCGTCACCGGCCTTCCGACAGCGATCGGCGGTGCGCTGACCGCCAGTCCTGTAGTGCGCAAATTGTCCTTCACCGGATCGACCCGCGTAGGCGCTTTGCTGATGCGGCAGTGCGCCGACACGATCAAGCGGGTCAGCTTCGAACTGGGTGGCAATGCGCCGTTGATCATATTCGATGATGCCGACATCGATCTGGCCGTTGCCAGCGCGATGGTCAGCAAATTCCGCAATGCCGGCCAGACCTGCGTCTGCGCCAATCGCATTCTGGTGCAGGACGGCGTTTATGACCAGTTTGCCGAGAAGCTGGCCAAGGCCGTGTCGGCGCTGAAGGTCGCACCGGGCGACATGCAGGGTAGCACCATCGGGCCGCTGATCAACACTGCCGCCGCCGAGAAGGTGAAGGCGCATGTCGACGACGCGCTGTCGCACGGCGCGACCCTGTTTGCGCAAGCGCCCGAAGGTGCGACAGGTGAGCGCTTTGCCCGCCCCGTCGTCCTGACAGGCGCGACACGGGACATGCGGCTGGCGGAAGAAGAGACGTTCGGCCCGGTCGCGCCGCTGTTCCGCTTCACCCATGAGGATGAAGGGATCGAACTGGCCAACGCCACCAGCTATGGCCTTGCCAGCTATTTCTATACCGAAAATCTGCATCGCGCCTTCCGCGTTGCCGAGCGGCTGGAGGCGGGCATGGTTGCGCTCAATACCGGTTCGATCGCTATGGAAGTCGCGCCGTTCGGCGGGGTCAAGATGTCGGGTCTGGGCCGAGAGGGGGCCCATGCGGGGATTGAGGAATATCTGGAGACAAAAGCGTTCCATATCGGCGGGCTGAAGATCTAGAGCCACCCGTCCCGCCCGCTTAGCCCAGTTCCCGCCGTCGCTGGCACACGTCCCTCGTAAAGGAGGCATCATGCGCAACTATAACATCTCCGTCATCCCCGGCGACGGCATTGGCAAGGAAGTCATGCCCGAAGGCATCCGCGTACTGGAGCGGGCGGCGAGCCTCTATGGCTTCACGATCGGCCAGAAATGGCAGGATTTTGCCTGCTGCGATTATTACGCCAAACATGGCCAGATGATGCCGGACGACTGGAAGGAGCAGATCGGCAAGCCTGACGCGATCTTCTTTGGCGCGGTCGGCTGGCCAAACACGGTGCCAGATCATATTTCGCTGTGGGGATCCTTGCTCCAGTTCCGGCGGGAATATGATCAATATGTCAATCTGCGCCCTGTTCGGTTGATGCCCGGCGTCCCCTGTCCGCTGGCCGGCCGCGAGCCGGGTGACATTGATTTCTGGGTGGTGCGCGAAAATACCGAGGGCGAATATAGCTCGGTCGGCGGCAAGATGTTTCCAGGCACCGATCGTGAGATCGTGATCCAGGAGACGGTGATGACCCGTCACGGCACCGACCGGGTATTGCGCTATGCTTTCGATCTGGCCACCACGCGCGAGCGCAAGCATGTGACGTCCGCCACAAAGTCGAACGGCATCGCCATCACCATGCCCTGGTGGGACGAGCGGGTGGAGGAGATGGCCAAAAATTACCCGACCGTCACCCATGATAAATATCATATCGACATTCTGACGGCGCAATTCGTGCTGAACCCCGATCGTTTCGACGTCGTGGTGGCGTCCAACCTGTTTGGCGACATATTGTCGGACCTTGGCCCGGCCTGCACCGGAACGATCGGCGTGGCACCGTCGGGCAATATCAACCCGGATGGCACCCACCCGTCGCTGTTCGAACCGGTCCATGGCTCGGCGCCCGACATCGCCGGCAAGGGCATTGCCAATCCCGTAGGCCAGATCTGGTCGGCGGCGATGATGCTGGAGCATCTGGGCGAGGCGGATGCCGCTGCTGCCATCATGCGCGCGGTCGAAACGGTATTGGCCGAACCTGCCCTGCGGACAGGCGACCTGAAGGGCAAGGCCAGTACCGAGGAATGTGGCAAGGCCATTGCCGACGCGCTGGCCTGAGCGGGACCGGCGCGGCACAATATGCCGCGCCGTTTCGCCAATACGGCCCCGGCAGGCTTGTAAACGGGTCGATTGAGACTTTCCCGCTGCGTCACAAGGATAGGCTGCGTCCCATGACCACCATGGCGAGCACCCCCAAGATGCACCAATCCAACCGTAACCTGCTGGACATCGACCGCGATCATCTGATTCATTCGGTCACTTCCTTCCGCGCCCATGAAGCGCGCGGCGCGACCATGTTGCAAAGCGGCAAGGGCATGTGGCTGACCGATATGGACGGCCGCGAAGTGCTAGATGCCTTTGCCGGGCTGTGGTGCGTCAATGTCGGCTATGGCCAGGACAGCATCGTCGAGGCGGCAGCAGAGCAGATGCGACGCCTGCCCTACGCGACCGGCTATTTCCATTTCGGTTGCGAGCCTGCCGCGCGGCTGGCCGAGCGTCTCGTCGCTCTGTCGCCGGAGGGGCTGGAGCATGTCTATTTTACGCTGGGCGGGTCGGATGCGGTGGACTCGGCGATCCGCTATATCACCCATTATTACAATGCCATCGGCAAGCCCGCCAAGAAACAGTGCATCGCGCTGGAGCGGGGCTATCATGGATCTAGCAGCACCGGCGCGGGCCTGACGGCGCTCGCCAACTTCCATCGTAACTTCGATCTGCCGCTGCGCTGGCAGCATCATATCAGCTCGCCCTACCCCTATCGCAGCGATCTGGAAGGGGACGATGCAGCGATTATCGCCCGGTCGGTTCAGCAGTTGAAGGACAGGGTCGCAGAACTGGGCGCGGACAATGTCGCTGCCTTCTTCTGCGAGCCGATACAGGGCTCTGGCGGCGTCATCGTGCCGCCAGTCGGCTGGCTCAAAGCCATGCGTCAGGCGTGCGACGAACTGGATATTTTGCTGGTCGCCGACGAAGTGATCACCGCCTTTGGCCGCACCGGGCCAATGTTCGCCTGCGAAGCGGAGGGCGTGACGCCAGACCTTATGACCGTCGCCAAGGGTTTGACCTCCGGCTATGTGCCGATGGGCGCGGTGCTGATGTCCGACAAAGTCTATCAAGGCATTGCCGATGGCGCGGCCGCCGATGTCGTGATCGGCCATGGCGCGACCTATTCGGGCCATCCGGTGAGCGCGGCGGTAGGGCTGGAAGTGTTGCGGCTTTATACCGAAGGCGGGATATTGGCGAACGGCCAGAAGGTCGCAGCGCGATTCGATGCCGGGCTGGCCGGGCTGGCTGACCATCCGCTGGTGGGCGATACGCGTGGACGCGGCCTGCTAGGTGCGATCGAGCTGGTGGCGGACAAAGGCACGAAAGCGCGGTTTGACCCGGCGCTCAAGGTCGCCGACCGCCTGTTCAACGATGGATATGCCAATGGCGTCATCTTCCGCGCTTTTGCCGACAATATCATCGGCCTGGCTCCGGCGCTGTGCGCAACCGATGCCGAGATGGACGAGATATTCGCGCGTATCAGGAAAACGCTCGACGGCTTGCTCGAACAGGCAGATATTCGCGCGACGCTGGGATAAATATAAGGGGGAACAAGGACATGTTGGGCGGACCCAGACTGGACAGGATCGACCTGAAAATCCTGACGCAGCTACAGCAGTCGGGCCGGATCACCAATGTCGAGCTGGCCGATGCCGTCGGCCTGTCCCCCAGCCCATGCCTGACCCGCGTCAAGCGACTGGAGAAAGCGGGCTATATCACCGGCTATGGCGCACATATCAATTTGCACAAGCTGGGCGAATTTCTGACCGTCTTTACCGAGGTGACGCTAACCGAACATCGGTCGGGCGACTTTTCCCGGTTTGAAACCCGCATCCGCAAACTGGACGAGATTGTCGAATGTCATCTGGTCAGCGGCGGATATGATTATCTGTTGAAATTCGTGACCCGCGGGGTCGGCCATTATCAGTCGATCATCGAAGGTATGCTGGAAAGCGATTATGGCATCGAAAAATATTTCAGCTATGTCGTGATCAAATCGCCCTTCATCAAACATCATTACCCGATCCAGCATCTGTTTGGCGAGCAACGCTAGGATTGGAAGCGGAAGCTTGTTGATTGATTATGCATGACATCACCGACCTGATCGAACCGCTCGTTGCGTTCCGCCGCGACATTCACGCGCACCCTGAACTCGGCTTTTGCGAGCATCGCACGGCGGGACGGATAGCCGAGCAGTTGCGCGCGCTGGGGCTCGAAGTGCATGAAGGGATCGGGCGTACGGGCGTGGTCGGCGTGCTGCGCAACGGCACGTCGGGACGCAGTATCGGGCTGCGGGCGGATATGGACGCACTGCCGATCGAGGAGCAGACCAACCTGCCCTGGGCCAGCAAGACGCCTGGAACCTTCCATGGTTGCGGCCATGACGGGCATGTCGCGATGCTACTGGGCGCGGCCCAGCAGCTGACGCGCAGCCGCAATTTCGACGGGACGGTCCATTTCTTCTTCCAGCCAGCCGAAGAAGGACAAGGCGGTGCGCGCGAAATGGTGCAGGAGGGACTGTTCGAGCGTTTCCCGTGCGAGCGCGTGTTCGGTCTGCATAACTGGCCCGATCTGCCTGCCGGCACGATCGCGACCCGGCCGGGCCCGATCATGGGCGCGGCCGACAAGTTCGAAATCCTGCTTGAAGGACGCGGCGGCCATGCCGCGATCCCGCAGGATACGCCCGATGCCATATTGGCCGCAGCGACGCTGGTGACGCAATTGAACGCGATCATATCGCGCCGGATCGCGCCGACCGCGTCGGCCGTGCTGTCGATCACGCAAATCCATGGGGGGCATACCCATAATGTGATCCCCGCCGAAGTCCGTATCGGCGGCACTGTGCGGACGTTCGATGAGCAAGTGCAGGACAGGATCGAAGCATCTATCCGCGAGATTGCGGCAGGCGTGGCACTGGCCAACGGATTGAGCGCGAGCGTCGATTATCAGCGTTACTATCCCGCGACGATCAATGATGCGCAGGCGGCGCAGGAAGCGCTCGACGCGGCAGCGACCGTCGGCGTCGCGCAGCTCGCACCCGACCCCGCCTTCACATCGGAGGATTTCGCCTTCATGCTGAAAGCCTGCAAGGGTGCCTATATCTGGCTGGGTCAGGCAAAGCCTGAGGGTGGCGCGCCACTCCATAACCCCCATTATGATTTCAACGATGATGTGCTGGGGCTGGGTATCCGGCTGCATGTCGCCCTGGTCGAACGGCATTTGGCGATTTAGGGCTGTAGTAACATATCAGCCTTCGATCGAAACGATAGGAGCAGCGGACGAAGAGGGCCTGCCCTATCGCGAAATGACTGGCGGTTGGTAGCCAGTCCGTTGGGCTGAAAGCCTCTTTGAATTCCCTCAGGCCGGCACGACTCCCGGCCCATATCGTGTCGGCACGCCAGGACGCGCCGGCCTTGTATGAGCCGGGATGCGTTGCGCTTACCGGATCGTCAATTGCACGCCGACCGTTCGTGGCGCGTCAACCAGGGCACTGATGCTGCCGGGTGCGAGCGGGATCGACTGCTTATATTGCGTAGTCAGCTTGTCGGTCAGGTTCTTGCCGACCAGCGCCACTTCCCAACGACCATCCTGCGGCCCGAACCCAATGCGCAGGTCGACCTTGGTATAGCCGCGCTGCTCCAGCAGCGGGTCGGCGGTAGCCGCCATGAAATAGCGTGACGTGAAATAGACCAAGGGATCGACCGTCAGACTGTAATTGCCGACCGGGATAGACGCCCGTGCGCCGACATTTCCGCTCCATTCCGGCGCGTTGGTGCGCCGTTTGCCCGACAGATCCTGAGTACAGCCCCCGCCGACTTGCGCCAGTGCCTGGATAGTGCAGGCACCGTTGGGATAATCGGTATATTTGGCGTCGAGATAGGCAACACTGGTATTGAGCGTGAGCCAGGAGGTTGTGCGCAGACTGGCATTGAACTCGACACCTTGCGAGCGCGATGCGCCGACATTCTGCACCAGCGAGGTGATGGTCCCGTTGGGCTGAAGTTGAAGACTGGTTTCCTGCAGGTCCTTATAGTCGCTGCGATAGAATGTCAGGTCCATGTTCAGCCGCCGGTCAAGGAAGCTGCCCTTTATACCCAGTTCATAGGCGTTGACCGTTTCCGGCCCGAAATCCTCGTTCTGCGCCCCAAAGCTTTAGCCGCCAGCCTTAAAGCCGTTGGCATAGCTTGCGTATATCATGACGTCGCGCGACAGATCATATTGAATGCTTGCGGACGGCATGAATTTATTGTCGGTCCGCTCCGGGCGCGCAAAGTCCGCGGTATTGGTGGCCAAGAGCCGCGCCACAATTGCTGTCTGGGCGGGGGAAAGGCTCTGAAATCCCTCGAACGAGGCGAGATTGTCGCCCAGTCCTGGCGCGGCCGTACGATGGGCACGCTTCTGGATGCTGGAGTAACGAGCGCCCAGATTGATCCGGAAATGCTCGATCGGACGGATGGTCGCGGACGCGAAACCCGACCAGGTCGTATCATTTTGCGTAATGATATTGTTACCGGCGAATAATGTGGAGGCATTGAAAGTGCCCGTGGTGTCGCGCGCGCCAAAGGGCTGGAACGAAAAACCAACAACTGTTCGCGTGCTCAACCGACCATGCGAGGCATAGCCGCCAATCATATATTCCAATGTGCCGCCGGTGGCAGACTGATAGCGAATTTCCTGGCTCACTTGGCGATAACGTTCGTCCTGACGCGTGGGATAGCCATTGGTCCCGCCAATCGCATCGGTCAGCGGGAATGGAATGCCCTGCCCCAAGTTCGTGGTGTGATGCCAGAAATAGCCGGAGATCATGTTGATCGATCCGCTGCCGACGTCGACACTGTTCGTCCATGCACCTTCAATGAAGTCATAGTTGGTTTGAGTAGGGCCGGTCGCAGAATGATAATCGAGCGTGTCGTCAATGTTGCCGCCATTCTGATTGAGATAGCGATTGCAGACATTGATCGGGGCGAGCGCGAAGCCCGGCGGAGGAGGACAGTTGATGACTTGGTACATCCCTGAACCACGGGTGCGCGAGCGCGCGCCGTCTATCCGCAAGTCCGACCGGAAGTCGCTGTCCGGCTCCCATTTGAGAGCGATACGTCCCTGGGCCGTGCGGTCATGCGGCCCATCTTCGCCGGTATTGCTGCTTTTGATATATCCGTCGCTACCCGACACGCGACCAGCAATGCGGGCGCTGAGCGATGGGCTGAGCGGCGCGTCCACCCCCATCTGCACATCATATTCCTGGGTCGAGGGAACATAGGTCGCAACCGCATTGTAATTCAATTCTTCGCCTGGCTTTCGCGTGACGATGTTCAGCGCACCGGCAATCGCGTTCGCCCCGAAGAAGGTTGTCTGCGGTCCCTTGAGCACCTCGACCCGTTCAAGGTCAAACAAGGCTGCGCGAGTGGAGCGCGAACGGCTGCGATAGACGCCGTCGACAAAGGTTGCGACCGACTGTTCGAAGCCGGGATTGGGCCCTGACCCGACGCCCCGGATCGTGATCGCATTGGCGATGGTGCCGGTCGAAATCCGTACGTTGGGCAGGCGTACCGCCATGTCATTCAGGCTGGTGATGTTCTGGCGTTGCAGCGTCTCGCCGCCGACGACCGAAACGGCGACTGGCACGTCCTGCAGTCGCTGTTCGCGGCGCTGGGCCGTTACGACGATTTCGCCGTCGGCATTTTGCCCTGCCGCATCTGCCTGCGCAAACGCTGGCGTCGTTAGCAAAGCACAGATGGCAGTTCCCAAAAGCAGATGGCTTTGTGAGATAATTTTCATCACTCCCTCCCAATATTTATTTGGATATAATGTCTATTATTAAAATTATATAATATGACTCATAAGATTATTATTATTATATGTATTGCGATTTATAATTCTATTTGGCTAGATCTATCGATTGAAGATCTTTGCCGATTATGAGAGGGCCGCTGTAATTCGCCCTTATTTCTTGTTCGACAACCTGCGTGGATTGAGGGGTCAGGAAGCCCGCGATGTGCATCAGAACCAGCTTCTTGACCCCAGCCTTGGCGGCGAGCTTGCCAACTTCCTGCGGCGTCAGATGTTCGAGCGTCATGTGCGCGGCAAGTTCGGTGCGAACTGATCCGCTGTTGTCCACAGGCGCCGCGTCGACGCGCGGCGGCAGGACTTCGCTGACCAGAATGTCGGCACCTTTCGCCAAGGCAGCGACGGCGTCACTTGGTCCTGTATCGCCAGTGAACACCACTGATCCGCTGAGCGTATCGAACCGATAGGAATAGCTTTTGTCGACCTTGCCGTCAGGCCCGACGGACTTGTGCCCGAAATGCGAGTTCTCGACCGCCGTAACCCTGACCTTGTCGTCAGAATAGATCAGGCCCGGCTGTTTGTCGTGACCGACAAAGCGCGTCTTGGCCTGTGGCAGGCTAGGGATGCCGGCGCGAAAAATCCGCTCCGACACGCTTAGATAGCGCAGCGCTGCGTCGACCAGGAATTCGGTCGCGGGCGGACCATAGATTTCGACCGGCGGCCCTTTGGCGCCGCGAAGCCCCGTACCGATCCAGTTGAGCGACATCAGCGGTTCCAGTCCCGCCGTATGGTCGAGGTGATGATGCGTGATGAAGATTGTTCGCAGCGCGCCAATTGGAAATCCGGCCGCTACAAACTGATGCGCGGTACCCGCGCCCGCGTCGATCAGGTAGGGCGTGCCGCCGATGACGAGCAGGGAAGCAGGCTCCGACCGCTCAAGGTCGACCACCGGACCACCCTTAGTTCCCAACAGGATGATCCTGTCCTGCTTGGTCGGCGTTGCAGCGGAGGGCTGAGCCGTCGCGGCCCCTGACATTGCGGCAAAGGCAGTAGCCGCGAGCAACAAAAAGCGTGTCATTCCTTGATCTCCGGACGAAATCCCTGGTTGGGGCGCGGGCCCCCTGATGGTCGGAACCGGACCGGGCCATCACATGCGGGCCCGGCCTTGTTCCAGTGGAGCATCACGATGATTTGGCCGTGCCGACCGTCACTTTCTCTATCTCACACCCGCAGGTCCGCGGCCCGGTGCGATCGTCCAGCGCTGGCCGCCCGATAATCGCTTCGCCGGCAAGGATGCGAATGATGCGATCGACAGGTGCAGTCTGGGTCACCTTACCGTCGACCTTCATGGTCAGCGTGAAGCCCTTGTCCGCAGGAACGAATGCGACCGAAATCTCATGAGTGCCGGGAGCGAGCGCGCCGCCGCCCTTCACTGTCCGGCGCTCCTGTGCCCGGCCTGACGGATTATACGTAAAGACCGGCACCCCGTTTTCCAGCGATAGCGCATAGCCCGACGGCACGCCCCCCTGGTTGAGGATCGGCCCGTTCTCCATGCCCTGAACGGTTACCTTCGCAACGGCTTCCCAGCCCGGCGTCAGTTCGGGGAAGGCAGCCGTCCTTGTAATAGGCGCGGCTGCCGAGCATTTCGAAATATTGCTCGCGATGGCGGGTCGGGGCTTTGGCATCCTTGAAAGTATAATTTAATGCCACGCCGTCAATCGGTTGCTGGACAACGCCATTCACCTTTTCCGGAGGTGCGATGCCGATGGCCTCATAGATGGTGGGGGCGATATCGATCACATGACTGAATTGGGTGCGAACGCCGCCCTTGTCGGCGATGCCCTTGGGCCATGAAATGACCATGCCATCGCGCAGTCCGCCCAATTTGGACGCGACCGTCTTGCCCCAGGGGAAGGGCGTGTTGGTGGCATAACCCCAGCCGACCGGATAGTTGCTCAGCACATGCTCGCTGCCAAGTCGGTCGATGTCTTTCAACATGTCTTCGTCCGAAGGCTCGATTCCTGCGAACAGCGAATAGACATTGTTCGTGCCGCGAAGATTGTGCAGCGCCGCGCCATTGTCGCCCTGGATGAAGATGATCAGCGTGTTGTCGAGTTGTCCGGTATCCTTCAGCCGCGCGATGATCCGGCCGAACTGATCGTCGGTATAGGCAAGCTGGGCGGCAGCGACCTCCATCATGCGCGCATAAAGACGCTTCTGGTCGGAAGACAGGCTGCTCCACGCGGGCACACCCGGCAACGGCGGCGCCAGCTTCGTATCGGGCGCGACCACACCCATTTTCTTTTGGCGAGCAAGTATCTGTTCGCGGACGACATCCCATCCCATGTCGAACTTGCCTTTGAACTTGTCGATCCACTCCTTGGGCGCCTGCTGCGGCCCGTGCATGGCACCTGGCGCATAATAGGCAAAGAAGGGTTTGTCGGGGTTGGAGCCATTTTGCGCGCTCATCCAGGCGAGCAAATGGTCGGCCATGTCCTTTTCAAAGATATAGTTGGGATCGTTGGGATCACGGCGGACGCCGATATGATTTTCAAGCAACGGCGGATTGGCCTGATCCGTCCCGGCGGCGTTGAAGCCATAGAAATAATCGAAGCCCATGCCGCTCGGCCAGTGCGTGAACGGTCCCATCGGCCCCAGTTCCCAGTCTGGCGTATTGTGGTTCTTGCCGAACCAGGCGGTGTCGTAACCGTTATTTTTCAGCACCTGGCCCAGAGTTGCCGCGCTGTCGGGAATGACAGATGTATAGCCCGGCTCATCCACGGACACGTTGCTGATCGATCCGGATCCGACCGCATGATGGTTGCGTCCGGTCAGCAGCGACGCCCGCGTGGGCGAACACATGGCCGTCGTGTGAAACTGCGTGTATTTTAGTCCATTGCGCGCGAGCATGTCGAAATTGGGCGTCGGGATCGGCCCGCCAAACGTGCTCGACGCGCCAAAACCGACATCGTCGGTCAACACCAGCAGGACATTGGGAGCGCCTTTGGGTGCCTTGGGAATATTGGGATAATAGCGCCAGCTCCCGTCAGCCTGTGTGCGCAGCGGTTGCTGCTGCTGCTGCGCAGATGCCGCGTCGCCACCAGCCTGTGCCAAAGCCTGCCCACTGAGGGAGGCGACGAGGCCGGCGGCAATCACACGCGCCATATCCTTCGCCAATCGCGCACGCACCCGCTTCAGATACCCTTGCCGCATCATCAGTCCTTTCCCAATCTTCTTGTCGACCCTGCTTGCGAAGGCCTTTGCTTTCCGCCGTTAGTCGGTAATCAAGCGCGCCGTCGTGCCAGAGGGGGTATCCGGCCAACTTGAGCGCAGTGCATATTGGCTCATACGCTTGGCGACTTGTTCCTGTGTGCACCCACAGGGGGCAACCGGGCCGGATATTTCTATCGCGCGCCGGTTTCCTTCTCCTGGCTGATGGTTACGGACAGCAGCCGCCCTTGATAGGCAAAGGGCAGTTCCATATCGTCGGCGACAGATTCATCACCCAGTTGCCCAACGGAGCCGGCAAGGCCGAGGAAAGAGGACGACATGGGTGTAGTCTGGCGAGCCACTTCCTTGCCATCGACCGACAGTTCCAATGTCCCTCCCCGGCCCGGCATGGCGTCCGGGACGAAACGCCCCATAATGCTATGCGTGCCTGGGGAGAGTGACTCAGACCCGCTCAGCCGGATGGCGGTATCGTGATCGGAAGGATCGTAGAGAAAAACCGGCTTGCCGTTGATCACGAAAAGCCCCCAGCCCATCGCCCAGCCGCCTTGCGCGACCAGGGTTCCGTCCCCTCCTGCCGATGGAACATCTACTTGTGCGCTGGCTGACCATCCGGTCCGCATCAGGCTGGGGAAGGCCCCATAGTTGAACCGCGCCGTGCTGGGATAATATGTCACGCTGTTGCGTCCCCCCAAGATCGACGGACGGAAACGGGCATCGAGACGGCTGAAGAAATCGGAGGTCAAAGGGAAGACGTTGTTCGCCTTCGCAGCCGTTTCGAAATCGGCCTGCAACGCGGCGAGCTTTTCGGGATGTCTGGCCGCCAGATTGACGGACTGCGAATAATCCCGATTGAGATCGTATAATTCCCACTTGAATGCGAGCGGGTCGACATGCGTCGGACTATGATCCCATGTCGGGCGTGCCGGGACCGTATTGGCGAGCCAACCGTCCTTATAAAAACCGCGATTGCCCATCAGTTCGAAATATTGCTCAGTATGGCGGTTCGCGGCCTTTGCCTCACGAAAGGTGTAGGCAAAACTCACGCCGTCGATCGGCATCTGATCGACCCCGTTCATCTGCGTGGGCGGAGTAATGCCGATCGCTTCGTAGACGGTCGGCGCAATATCGATAACATGGGTGAACTGCCCACGGGTCTGCCGCTGGTCGGCGACATGGCCCGGCCAGGATACCACCATGCCGTTCATCGTGCCGCCAAGGTGTGACGCAACCTGCTTGGAATATTGGAAGGGCGTGTTCATCGCATAAGCCCATCCCGCCTGATACACGCCCGCGCTGTGCGGCCCGCCCAGACTGTCTTCCTTGCCAATCATCTGATCCCATTCAGGATCATTGTTGTTCATTGAGGCATATTCATTGTTCGTACCCCGCGGCCCGGCCTCTTCCGACGAGCCATTGTCGCCCTGAACGTAGATGATCAGCGTATTGTCATATTCGCCAAGCCGCTTGAGTTCGCCAATTACCCGGCCGAATTGATCGTCGAAGAAGGCGAGCTGGGCGGCGTAAACCTCCATCATCCGCGCCGACACTTTCTGCTGCTCGGGCGTAAGGGAATCCCATGCCGGGAGAGCGGCTTCACGCGGATTGAGGCGCGCATTCTTGGGAATGACGCCCATTGCCTTTTGCCGCTTGAATATCTCGACGCGCAGCTTGTCCCAGCCCATATCGAACTTGCCGCGAAACTTGGCGATCCACTCCTTGGGTGCCTGCTGAGGGCCATGCGCTGTACCGGGCGACCAATACATCAGGAAAGGCGCATCTGGGCGCAACGACTTCTGCCCGCCCAGCCACTGGATCGCATGATCGGCCGTATCGCGATCCAGAATATAGTCAGGCTTGCCGATATAGGGACGGATGGTGTTGAGATTTTCGGTCAGGATCGGCGCGAACTGGCTGGTTGCCGGTCCATTGAAACCGTAAAAATAGTCAAAGCCCAGCCCTAGTGGCCATCGGTCGAACGGCCCGTAGGGCGTCAAATCCCAGGGAGGCGTATTGTGATTCTTGCCAAACCAGGAGGTGTCATATCCATGGGCCTTTAACACCTGACCAATCGTCGCGGCAGTTTTCGGAATGGACGCGTTATAGCCGGGCGCATCTATCGACACCTCGGATATGGCGCCAAACCCCACCCGGTGATGATTGCGGCCGGTCAGCAGCGCGGCGCGCGTCGGGGAGCACATCGCGGTCGTGTGGAAATTATTGTATCGAACACCCTGCGCCGCCAGTGCGTCGTAATTTGGCATGGGAATGAGTCCGCCAAAGGTGCTGCTTGCCCCGAAACCGACGTCGTCGGTCAGGACGATGAGGATATTGGGTGCCTGGGCGGGAGCCTGCGGGCGGGCGGGATAGGTCTTGAATGCCGGCTGCGGAGCGGCGACGCTACCGTCGCTAGCAAGAACTGCAGTTGCCGGCATAACCATTGCTGTGGTTGCAGCTATCAGCTTGATCCAGTTACGCACGGTCGCAATTCTCCTTGGTAATTGTCGGCAACGCCATGATGCCGGTTCGCTCTGCCCTGCCGATGATCAACACCCATGCGATGCACAGGGCGACAGGGATAAGAGCGGCGAGCATGAAGCCGCCGACACCTGCTACATGAGCGACCAGCCAGCCGCCGGCCAACGGCCCGCAGATCGCACCCGATCGCGTGACGGCGATTGACAGGCCGACAAAGCTGGACAGCAGATGCTGCGGATAGAAAATCATCCCAAAAATGGTGATGGCGATATGGGCCCCGGAAATTCCTACGCCTATGGCCAGTAGCAACAGTGCCCAGAGCGTCCCGCTATAGGCAGTGACGGCGATGCCGATTAGTCCGGCGGCTGCGCAAAGATATCCGCCAACGAACGTCCTGACCGCGCGACCCCGATCCAACTGATAGGCGAAAAAAAAGCCGCCCACGATGCCGCCAAACTGAAACAATCCGCTGAGCCGCGCGGCCGTGTCTACCGGCATGCCACCACGAGGCAACAGGGTCGGCAGCCAATTTATCATCATATAGATGAGAAACGTATTGGTCGTCGCCAACCCCAGGAGCAGCAATGTCTTGATCCGGTGGGCAGGCAAGAATAGCTCAAAAAGCGGAGAGGCTGAAGGCTGCCGCCTGGTTGTGGTGGACGAAGACGGGATCGCCTGCTGATGCGACGGCATCAGGATCACCAGACCGGCTATTGCGATCAGCGTCAGCAGCCCCGCTATCACGAACAGCGCCTGCCAATTGCCTATTCTCACCACCGGCGCAACAATCAGTGCGGCCATCACCGACCCCACGGGGATCGCCGTATTGACGATCGCCAGAATTCTGGCGCGCATATGCACGGGCGCGATGTGGGCCACGCTGGCCGTGACATTGGGCAGGCACGCGCCAAGGCCGATGCCGGTCAGCAAGCGCCAGACGACGAACGCCGAGACATTGTCTGCTGTGGCGGTGCCGAAAGTAGCCCCCGCCGCCAGCATGCCCGTCCAGACGATCATGCGCTTGCGGCCGAACCTTTCCCCCAGCGGGGCGAGCAACACCGACGCGAGACCGATGCCTATCAGGACGGCGGACAGGCTGAGGGCGAAGGCAGAGGGAGGCTGGCCCCATTGCGCGCTCACGCGCGGCACGGCGAGCGGCATTGCAGCGAGGTCCAGCCCTTCGATCAGCATGAAGAAAGCGCAGAAGAACAGGATTGCGACGGTTCGCGCTGTTAGCCGGTCATGAACCGTGCCAGAGGCGTTGATCGCCTGGTCAAGCATCATTCCCACCTCTCCTGGCCAGCCTTCTGGCTTTATGCGCCGCCGCCGCTGGCACTGCGTCTATGGTGCAACGCATAGGCCCACCTAAGACGGGAGAGAACGTGTTAAATCGATAGGGAGTGATAGCATTTTACCTATCGCGACCTTTCGCTTTTTGGGGTTCCCCTAGCCCCCTCTGAAGGGCCATTGAGGGCTATAAGCTGTCTCCAGAGAACAGGGGAAAGCGCGGACGAAAGAGGATGGCGAAGAACGGCAAGAGGGGTGATAACAGGCGCGGATCAAAGGCCGCTGGCGTTGGCGGCTGGCGCAATCCGCTTCCGATTTCATCCTGACGCGCCTTGTCGCACCTGTTCGCCTGATGGGCTGAGAGGTCGTTACATGAAGGGCATCGCAAGACTGGCGTGGATGGCAGGCATGATCGCCTTGCTGAGCGCCTGTGGCGGGACGGATCGACATTCCGCCACCCGCGATGGTGCCGACTGGCCGACGACCGGCGGGACGCTTGACGCCCAGCGCTTCAGTCCGCTCAACAGCATCAACCGGGACACGGTGGGCCGACTGGGCCTTGCCTGGTCGGTTGATCTCGACACCAATGCCGGTCAAGAAGCCACGCCGATCATGCGGGACGGCACCCTTTACATCATCAGTGCTTATGACGTGGTGCGCGCGGTGGACGCGCGGACGGGCGAGGTGCGCTGGACCTATGACCCGCAGGTGCGTGCGGCGGCCGCCCGCTCATGTTGCGGTCCAGTGTCTCGCGGCGTAGCGGTGGAAAACGGGCTTGTCTATGTGGGAGCGCTGGACGGTCGCCTGATCGCACTCAATGCGCAGGACGGCACAGTGCGCTGGCAAGTGCAGACGCTGGACGACGCCTGGCCGCCCGCTGTCAACTATTCGATCACGGGTGCGCCCCGCGTCATCAAGGGGCGCGTCATCATCGGCAACGGTGGCGCGGAATTCGGCGCGCGCGGTTTCATTACCGCCTATGACGCCCAAAGCGGGAAGAAAGAGTGGCGCTTCTACACGGTGCCGGGCAAACCGGGGACTAGGGACAATGCCGCATCCGATGCGATGCTTGGCAAGGTGCAATCGACATGGAACGGGCAATGGTGGCGCTGGGGCGGCGGTGGCACTGTGTGGGACGTGATCGAATATGATCGCGAACTTGACCTGCTCTATTTCGGCGTCGGAAATGGCAGCCCGACAAATCATGGGCTGCGCAGCGACGGCAAGGGCGATAACCTGTTCCTGGCCTCAATTGTCGCTGTCCGTCCCGATACCGGCGAATATGTCTGGCATTATCAGGAAACACCGGCCGAAAGCTGGGACTATACTGCGACGCAGCCGATCATCCTTGCGGACCTCGAAATAGGCGGAAAAATGCGCAAGGTGCTGATGCAGGCACCGAAAAACGGGTTCTTCTACATTCTGGACCGCGCGACCGGCGAATTGCTGTCCGCCGACCCCATCGCCAAGACGACATGGGCCAGCCACATCGATCTCAAAACCGGGCGCCCGGTGGAAAATCCGGATGCCCGCTACTATCGCACTGGCAAGACGACGATCCTGTATCCAAGTTCCGGCGGCGCCCACAATTGGCAGCCCATGTCCTACAGCCCACAAACCGGGCTGGTCTATCTTCCGGTCATGGAAATGGGCATCCCGCTCAGCCAGGGTGGCAGTCCGACGCCGGTCCCCGGGGTCTATAACACCGGCACCGACATGCAGGGCGGAACCGCCTGGAACGCAGAACAACTGAAATCCATCCGCCAGGATACAAAAGGGTTCCTGATGGCGTGGGACCCCGTACGGCGAAAGGTCGCATGGAAGCGCGAGCTGGCCGCCAATTTTAACGGCGGCGTGCTTTCGACGGGGGGCGGCCTGGTGTTCCAAGGTAACGCTGAGCGGAAATTCGCCGCTTATGATGCCAAGAGTGGGGAATTGCTCTGGCAGTTCGATGCGCAGACCGGCATCGCCGCCGCGCCGATCACCTACGCGATCGATGGCATTCAATATGTCGCGGTCATGGCCGGATGGGGCGGCGCATGGCCGATGCTGGGCGGGCAACTGGCGGAACAGCCGGTAAACGGGGTGGGACCAAACCGGCTGCTGGTGTTCCGCCTCGACGGCAAGGGTATCCTGCCACCCCTCCCGAATGCAGCGCCTCGGCAGCTCGATCCGCCGACCGAAACGGCATCTGCAGACCTGATTGCGCGCGGTAACGGTCTCTATGGAGAAAACTGCCTGCGCTGTCATGGCATGGCGGCGGTTAGCGCCAGCATGGTGCCCGACCTGCGGCACAGCGGCGCGATCCACAGTGCCGACGCCTTCAACCAGATAGTGATAGGCGGCGCGCTCAAGGACCAGGGAATGCCCGGTTTCAGGACGCAGATCACCGCATCCGACCTTGAGGCGATCCGCGCCTATCTCATCCATCGCGCCAATCAGGATGCGAAAAACAACGGGTCTGGCACCCGGTAACGCGACGTACGTCAATGTTAATCAGTGCAGTAGAGGATTTTCCATGACCATCGAGGCCAAGTTACAAGCTCTCACCGAAGCCCTGGCACGTGTTGAAAAGCGCGCGCAGGCGGCAGAAGACTATATCGCCATTTCCAATCTCCAGCGGACCTATGGCTATTATGTCGACAAGTTCCAATGGGAACAGGTCGCCGACCTGTTCGCCCGCGACGCGATCATCGAAATCAATGCGCGCGGCAAGTTCAAGGGGCATGAGCGTATTCGCGAATATATGCGCCATTTCGGGCCGGCGCAGCGCGGCGTGCTGATGAACCATATCCAGTTGCAGCCAGTCATCCACATCGACGAGGATGGCGAGACCGCGCATGGCCGCTGGCGCGCTATGATGCAGGTCGGCGAATTGGGCGGTGTCGCCCGCCTCGGCGAAGCGATCTACGAAAATCGCTATATCAAGGAGGATGGTGTCTGGAAAATCGCATCGCTGCGCGCATACCAGACTTTCTACGTTCCCTACGAAGGCGGCTGGGGTAAGGAAGCCCTGCCCCTCGTTACCCATTTCGACGACCTGGAGCCGGACGAATATAGCGAACCCTATCCGGTCTTTCCCGATGTCTTTGTTCCGCCCTATCACTACACCAATCCCGTGAGCGGGAGGGAGTGAGGAGGAAGCGCGTGTCGCGATGTTGACGATCCGGCAGATGATCATCTTTGCCGCCGTGGTCAGGCATGGCAGTTTCCGTGCCTGCGCGGAACAGGCCGGCCTCACCCAGGTGGTCGTGAGTGCGCATATCCGCGAACTCGAAAGCAGGCTGGGCGTGTCGCTCTTTGAGCGGCGCCCCGGCCATGCCGCCGCATTGACCACGAAAGGGCAGCATGCGTTCGAACGCATCTCCGCGATCCTGGCCGACCTGAACGATCTGCAACGCGAACTGACGGGCGAACAGACCCGTAGGACACTGAACCTTACGACCTATGGCTTCATCATGCTGAAGTTGCAGGACAGGATCGACGCCTTCGAGGACGCAAGGCCGCAGATCGAGCTGCACATTCGGCTTGATCCGCCGGATAATCGGACGCTGGCTATGCAGGTGCATCGGGGCGAGGTCGATCTCGCCTGTTTTTATACAATGGATCAGGATGAAGTTCCTGGCAGCGTACATGTCGGGCACGAGCAGCTAGCCATCTACGTCGGACCGGACCATCCACTGGCCAGTGCAAAAGGTGTGACCGGCGCAGAGCTCGGCCGTCATCCGGCCATCATGCTCCGGCATGAAAATCCGCAACGCCGTCTGACCGATCTGGCGTTGGACCGCATCGGCGCTGTTCCGGGCAAGATCATATTGGAAACGGACGCGCTCGCGCTGATGCTCAATAATGTGCGTCGCAACCGCGCCTGGATATGCTTGTTTCAGGATTCGGTAGATGACATGATTCCCGGGCTTGTACGCGTGGACCTTGCCACGCCGTTGCCGCCTGTCGAGATCCGGCTGCTCTCACGCCCCTCAGCGCGGCATGACCCCAATCTGATCGCCCTTCGCGACAGTTTTTGCGGATAGACGTCCGCAAGGATGTACGAGCCGCGACGGAACATGCCGAAATCGGTCTTCATGCCATTCTGGTCTGACAGGTCCCTCGCTCCAAAGCCTTAAGACCGGAGCCGTATCGGGCCTTGCGGTATCCCTAACGAATGTTACTGTTATCTAAACAACCAAACACGCTTTGCCCCGTCGGCGTGAGCGAAACGAGGAAGAGGATTTTCAGATGCGAGATCAAACGCCCGTCACGATCCTGATCCCGGCGGCGCAGGTGCCCGAAGGCCAGACTCCGCCTATGATCGCAGCCGATCATGATGCGCTGCTGGCCAGCGACGATCCGCGCCTGCGTGCCAACAAGCAGTTATGCTACGATATGTATCGGACGTTGTTGCAAGCCGGTCGCGCCGACCGCGTACGTGAATTCATCGGTCCCCACTATATTCAGCACAACCCCAATGTCGTCAGCGGTGCCGCCGCGCTGGAAGAGTTCATTCGCAATTCGCGGCCCGAACGACCGATTGAGGATCGCATTGCGTTACCCTTGACCGCAATCATTGCGGAACGAGACATGGTAACGTTCGTGTTCGTGCGCCAGGAAAAGGACGAGGCAGGTGATACCTATTACACCAGCTGGTTCGACGTTTTCCGGGTCGAAAACGGCCTGATCGTCGAACATTGGGACCCGGCAATGAAGAGCGCGGAGATGCTGAAACTGGACCCGAACAAGAAGCGGGTCGATCCCTGATTCCTGCTCGATTTCACGGCAGTGCGACGATCAGGGCAATGCCTGGGTCGCATGCCGTTGGTCGATGCAACAGGCAAAGGTCTGGCCGCACAGCGGAATGCGCCTGTTGAAATATAGGTAGCTGTCCATCGTCCAAGCGAGGCGCGTGATGGACGAAAGGGCCGCCCGTGCTGCACTAGGCAGGACGAGCCGCCCCTGGCCGACCCTAGCCGACCCTAGACGCGTCGGTATCTCGCCGCCCAGATAAGATGCAGGCCGCTCCATATATAAAAGGCCCCAAAGCATGCGATTGCCAGGCGGATGCCAGTCGCGCCGGCTTGCGCACAAGCCGATCCGGACACTTGCCCTACAGCGCCAGCGCACTGGGCCGCGAAATTGGCTGATCCATAGGCCCAGGCAGAAAGATGATCGCTGGCGAGGCCGGCAATCGGCGGACCAAAGCCCTGCCCCGTCAAATACATGATCAGCAAGAACAGCGCCGATCCGGTCGCGCGACTACGCGAATCGAGCAGTCCATGGAGCGCGGCGATGGCCGGTCCCATCGCCATGTAGAAAAATAGCGAACCCGCCAGCATCAGACAAAAGGCGGGAACCAGATCCTTCTGCATAACCCCTATAATGAAGATCGGCGCGCCAACGATCGCACCTATGCCGGGCACCGCGATCAACATTCGCGCATCGCGCCGAGCCAGCCATTCAGCGCCATAGCCGCCTGCAATCGTTCCGATGGCGGACGCTATGCCGCTCAACAGGCCGAAGGCTAGCCCCGCCTGTCCTACGTCCAGATTGAAGCTGCGGGCAAAGAAGGCAGGGAGGAAGGTGTTGATGCCAAAGGCACCCAGGCTGACGACAGATACGCCGATCAGGATATGCCGCATGCAACGATCGCGCACCAGGATGAGGAAAACATCCTTCAAACGCATCCGTTCGGCATTGATCGCTACATCCTGGCGTGGAGGCTCACGCATCACGAGCAACGCCAGGATCGATACCAGTAACCCGATGCCACCGATCACGTAGAAGGTAGCACGCCAGCCGTGCGAGGCGGCGATCGACCCGCCAATGGAGGAGCCCAGGAAAGCCGCGACGGGAACGCCCAGCATGAACAATGATATGGCCGATGCTCGCTTTTCAGGAGGATACATGTCCGAAATCATCGAATGGGGTGGCGCTTCTGTCCCCGCACTGCCACCAGCCATCCCGAACCGCGCCGCAATCAACTGCATGAAACTGCTCGTCGCGCCGCAGAGCATGGTGAATGCCGATGCGAACATGAGCGATCCAGCCGCTACCCATTTGCGCGGATAGCGATCCGCCAGCCAGGCGAGCGGCAGCGACGCAAAGGTGTTGATCACCGCGAATGCGGTGCCGCCAAGAAGGCCGATCTGAAAATCGCTCAGGCTGAAATCGGCCTTGATCTGCTGCGCGACCAGCGCAATGACAATCCGGTCAATGAACCCAAAGCCGTAGATGGCGGTGAGCAGGAACAGCGCGATCCTGCGTGCGCCGGGCGTCATGGTCGCCCCCCTGTTACCGGCGGGCAAGTCGGAAAGATGGATTGCATGGTCGATCCTCTGGGTGATTGGGGGAAGGGCAGCAGACGGCACATCAAAACGCGCGGCGGCTTTCGTCGCCACGGTGAAGCTCCCTTCCCCGGCCGGTTTCAGTGAAACAGGCGACTGCTGCGAAAGGCTCTGGGCGTTTCGCCGAAACGCCCCTTGAACGAACGGCTGAAGTGTTGGGAATCGTTGAAACCCCAATAATGCGCGATGTCAGTGATGGAGCGGTGGGCCTGCGCAGGGTCCAGCAAGTCCTGCCTGCACCGGTCCAGCCGCCGATGCCAGATCATCCGGCCCAGCGTTTCGGCGTCATCGGCGAACAGTTTATGCAGGGTCCGTTTGGCGTAACCCATTTCCTGCGCGATCCGGGCCACATCCAGATCGCGGTCGGCCAGGTTGCGATCGACGAAGTCGATCACCGCGAGGCGACGAGCGCGCGTGCTATTGGCGCTCTGCGCGACAGGATCGGCATCCCATACCGTGTTGAGCATCTGGATCAGCGCATTGCCCATCTGGCCACGATCGCGTCGCCCCATGGCAGTTGCGGCATTGACCGCCGCACTGGTGCTGCTGTGCAGAATGCTGGCCGCACCTTGCAGAAAACTCTGCGGCAGGATTGGTTGCCGCGCGCCCTTGTCCCATGCTGCGAAGCGGTGGCGTGGCAGCGCCAGCGCAAGCAACCGGGTCGCCTGAGGCGCTATCATCGAATAGGAGACCGCCTTGTCAAAGGCGCACCATTGGCCAGAGTCGAGCCGAATAGTCTGCCCGCTCTGGACGATGTCGCAATGACCTTCCTCCATGAACAGGATCTTGATCAGATTATGCCTGTCCGGCCCGCAATGTTGGCCCACACTGTCGATTTGATGTTCGCCCATGGACACGGCGCAGATACGCAAGTCCCCCAGGTCGCATCCGCGTATCGACGCTTCCTGGTCGTCGCCGAGTTCGGCATGAGGGGCCTGCGTGATATTGCGCCATTGCGCACTGCGCTCCTGACGGGTCGCCGCCTTAGTCGCAAAGCTCAGATAATCCATCGAATCATCCTTCTCCTCCGGCTATCGGGCGGCTCTTCGCTGTGAACAGCGCCATGCCGCTTCTATATTGTATCCATAGCGTACACTCCCCCGTCTGCATAGCAATCTTATCCGGCCCGAACGCCCCTCATGCGGGCGCGCTTGAACAAGTCGGTGCTCCATCCCCGCGCTAAAGAGCCGCGATACAAAGACAGATTAAAGGTGGGGATGCTTTGGCTATCATGGGTGTGCAATGGATGGCAGACAGGCGCGCATCCAGCATCTTTGTCGGAGGCGAATGGCAGGATTGTGCAAGCGGCACGACCATAGACGTCATTAATCCCGCAACCGGTGCGTCCATCGGTGCGATCGCGGCAGGCGGCAGGGTCGATGTGGATCGAGCCGTCACCGCCGCAACCAATGCGCTGCACGACGCGCGCCTGCGCTGGGCACCAGCCGCGCGGCAGGATGCTCTGCTGGCGCTGGCCCGCGCGATCGAGGCGCATGGTGAGGAATTCGCGCAACTCGAAATGCACGATACGGGAAAGCCGATAAGTAATGTCCGGCGGGTCGACGTTCCCCAATCGGCGGCCGGGCTGCGCTATTTCGCCGGCTGGGCGACGAAATTGGCGGGCGAGACGATGGATCTGTCGGTGCCTGGCAACTGGCACGCCTGCACCCTGCGCGAACCTGTAGGAGTGGTCGGCCAGATCATTCCCTGGAACTATCCCCTGATGGGCGCGGCGATGAAGATCGGCCCCGCTCTGGCGGCGGGTTGCGCGGTGGTGCTCAAACCGGCCGAACTGACATCCCTATCTGCTCTGCGACTGGCGGATCTGCTGAATGAATGCGGCGTCCCGCCGGGGATGGTCAACATCGTACCGGGTCGGGGTGGAGAGGCTGGTGCGGCGCTGGTCGATCATCCCGGTGTCGCGAAGATCGCCTTCACTGGATCGACGATGACCGGCAGGCAGATCCTTCGCGCCGCTTCGGACCAGATGAAGCGAGTGACGGTGGAACTTGGCGGCAAGTCGCCGGTGATCGTACTGCCAGACGCAGATCTGGATGCGGCCGCGCAGAGTATTGCGATGGGCATCTTCTTCAATTCAGGCCAGACCTGTTCAGCGGGCTCACGGCTTCTTGTCCATGCCTCGGTCGCGGACAGGTTGGTGGAGCGGATCGCGAAAATCACGTCACGCATGGCAACAGGCGACCCGGCCGACCCCGCCACCCTGCTCGGCCCGGTCATTTCCGACGTACAGCGCGATCGCATAATGGGGTTTGTCGAACGCGCGACAGCTTCTGGCGGTCGCTGCTACACGGGTGGCGTACGGCCTGAAGGTCCAGGCTTTTTCGTGCCCCCTACGATCATGACCGACGTGCGTGCGGACATGGAAATCGTGCGCGAGGAAGTATTCGGGCCGGTGCTCGCGGTCCTGCCCTTCGAAACCACCGACCTTGACGAGATCGCTGGCTTGGCCAACGACAATGATTACGGGCTGAGCGCCTATATCTGGACGCGCAATATCAGCCACGCGCTGGGCCTTGTGAAACGCATCCGTTCGGGCACGGTGCGCGTCAACACCAGTGGCGGCAATGATTTCGCCATGCCGGCAGGCGGGGTGCGCCTTTCCGGCAACGGACGCGAAAATGGCCGAATGGGCGTCGAAGCCTATACCGAAGTCAAAGCCGTGACGATCGCGCTCTGAGGAGCAGGGATGATGATGATGGATTGTTCAACGCAAGACATGCCCTCGCCTGACCTTGAGCAAGCGTTTCGGGTAACGCTCGTCTTTGGCGCGACGGCTGATGTCGGTCGACTGGCGACCGGCGGCACGCGTACCGTCCGGCCCGTGACTGGCGGTCGCATCGATGGTGCGCGGCTTCGGGGTATGATCGTTAGCGGCAGCGAAACCAGCCTGACGCGGCTGGATGGCGTCACCACCGCCGAGCTCTCCTATTTGATCCAGACTGAAGACGGCGCGATCGTCCGCATGACGGGCATGGGCGTGACGAGCGATTGTCGGAGGGCCGACGATCAAAGCTTCGATGGCATGCGAATGACGATCATGTTCGAAGTTGACGAACAGTCGTCCCATGCTTGGCTGGCGACGCGGGCATTCATCGCCGAACGGCCACGCGACAGCGACACCAGCATCATCATGCAGATCGTTTGAAAGAAGAGCGCCATGAAACTCGAATTCGCGCTGGAGATGCAGATTTCCCTGGGCCAGCGGATCCATATCCAAGTGGCCGACGATTATAAACGCGGCGCGGTTCTCATCGAAAGTGGCCACTTCGTCGGGCCTGGGCTGTCGGGCAAGATCGTGCCGTCAAGCGGTGGCGATTTCCCGATGGTGCGCGCGGATGGCGGCGGCCGCTTTGAATCCCAATATCTGTTACAGACGGACGATGGCGCAGTGATCCTCAAGCGCAGCACCGGCGTTCGCCATGCGCCGCCTGAAGTCGTGAAACAGCTGCTGGCAGGCGAACCTGTTGATCCGCACAGCTATTATATGCGCATGACCCCGCGGTTCGAAGCGCCATCTGGCCCTTATGACTGGATGAACCGGACCATCTTCGTGGGTGTTGGCCGACGCAACCCGACGGGGTCTGTCTTTCGATTCTGGAAGGTCGTGTGATGCAGGACGAATTGCAGTTCGATTATGTGATCGTCGGCGCAGGCTCTGCGGGCTGCACCCTCGCCAACCGTCTGACGGAAGATGGGCGGACCCGCGTCCTCCTCCTGGAAGCGGGCGGCACCGGCAAGCGGCTGGATGTGTCATTGCCGCTGGCCGTGTCGAAGCTTTGGCCCAATCCCGACATTACCTGGGGGTTTCTTTCGGAACCAGAGGCGGAACTTAATGGTCGCCGCCTGCCAGTGGCGCGCGGCAGGATGCTGGGTGGCACTTCTTCGCTGAACGGAATGATGGCAGTGCGTGGCCACCCGGCCGATTATGACGGTTGGCGCGACATGGGCCTGCCGGGCTGGGGCTTTGACGACGTTCTACCTTATTTCCGCAAGCTGGAAAATCACTGGCGCGGCGATACACCGTTGCACGGTGGCGCTGGTCCGGTGTCGGTGCAGCCGCACCCTTCGCCAAGTCCACTCTATCCGCTGGCGCAACAGGCCGCAGTGTCGCTGGGATACAATCTTACAAACGATTTTAACGGCGAACGGACCGACGGCTTCGGCATGCCGGATTTCACCATTACGCGACGCGGTCGTCGCGCCAGCACGGCACAGGCCTATCTGGACCCTGCCCGGCGCCGTCCCAACCTCACGGTGATGACCGATGCGCCAGTGCACCGAATATTGATCGAGGATGGGCGGGCAGGCGGTGTCCTGTTCTGCGTCGGCGATCAAGAACGCATCGCGCGGGCCAACGCTGAGGTATTGCTGTGCGGTGGAGCAATCAATTCGCCGCAATTGCTGATGTTGTCGGGCATCGGTCCCGCAGCCGACCTGCGCGGGCTCGGGATCACTCCACTTGTCGACAGCGCTGAAGTCGGCGGCAATCTTCAGGACCACCCCGGCGCGGCGATGGAATTCGAACTGGATCGCCGCTGGGCGTTCGAGGAAGAAGTGCGCTTCGACAGGTTGGCGACGTCCCTGCTGCGCTGGTTCACAACCGGGAAAGGCGTCATGGGCGCTCCGCCCCTCGCCATTTCCGCCAATGTCGCGACTCAGCCAGGCAACCCGGAAATTGACCTCCATTTCCTGCTGGTCCCGCTGGCGATGGAAACGCGAGTCTGGTTCCCTGGTATCGCGCCGCGCCATGGCTCCAGGCTTGGCGCCATGTGGTCGCTCAACTATCCGCACAGCAGAGGACGGCTGACAATCGCCAGTGCCGATCCAAAAGCCCACCCGTTAATCCATTTCAACCTGCTGTCCGACCCGCGCGATCGGGCGGCGATGATCCATGGTTATCGCACTTTGCGTGATCTGGTGGCGCAGCCCGCACTGGCGGCCGCTACGGGAGCCATGACCCGGCCCTCGCGCGAGCCGCGAAGTGATGCCGAGATTCTGGCGCATGTCCGGGACACCGCGATGACCGCCTATCATCCTTCGGGCACGTGCCGCATGGGTGGTGACGCGCAGTCAGTGGTCGATGGCGCCCTCAAGGTACGCGGCGTTAGTGGTCTGCGGGTGGTCGACGCGTCCATTTTCCCTCGCCTTCCGGGCGGCAACACCAACCTGCCCGTGATCATGACGGCGGAAAAAGCCGCCGACATGATCCGCAGGGGAGATGGGCCGGGTTGACCGCTAATATCCTGCTATAGGGTCAGAACCAGAAACGCGCGCCCAGTACCAGACTGGTGACAGAAGCCCCCTCCCCTGCAGCGCGCGCGTACCGCGCCGTGTCGCCCAGTTTTCGTTCCCAATGGACGCCGACATAGGGAGCGAATTCGCGGGCAAATTCGTAGCGCAGGCGCAGGCCCAGTTCGATGTCGGAGATGCCAGAGCCAATACCGAGTTCCGGCACGTCCTGCGCGGCGAGGTTCATTTCCGCCGCAGGTTGCAGGATCAGGCGCTGGGTGATGCGCTGATCATAGCTTCCTTCCAGGCGCAGATGGGCGTCGCCCTTGTTCGACAGGAAAGCCTGCGCGCCGACTTCGAACCAATAGGGGGCGAGCCCTTCGATACCGACCACGGCATAAGTGCGTTGGGGTTGCGGGCGAAAATCCTGCCGCACGCCTGCTTCGACATTGAACCATGGATTGAGGGCGCGGCTGTAGAGCGCCTGCACTTCGGCGCTTTCGAGCGGGCCACCGACTTCGCCTTCCCCTTCCGTCTTGAACGCGAAGCGGTTGATGTCGCCCCCGATCCAGCCTTCGCCTTCCCAGGCATAGCCATTCGCGCCCTTGTGTGCGCGATATTCCAGGCGGTCGAGCATCAGTTGCGAGAAGGTCATGCCGCCGCTTTCCCGGATCATGGCGGCGCGGGCGCGGGCCATGGTGGCGGCGGGGTAGAAAGCTTCAGCCGCGTGATCGGTCGGGATTGGCGGGGCGACGCCCTGCGGCACGCTGTCGTCTGTCGTGGGTATGGTGTGACCGGCATGGGGGTCGGGTGGAACTTCGCCCACAGAACGCATGGGCTTCTCATTTTGTTCTTTATTATCAATATGTTGATGGGCGTGAATCTCTTGTCCTACGGCGGGCACCGCGAGTAGCAGGGTCGCGGCGGCGATCAGTTGCTTCATGCCCCGCCCTCCCCGTGGCGAACGGTCACGACCCGCATCATCCCCGCATGCATGTGCATCAGCATGTGGCAGTGAAATGCCCAGTCGCCCAGCGCGTCGGCGGTCAGGTCGAAACTGACCTTGCCGCCCGGCAGCACGTTGACTGTATGTTTGCGCGGGTTGTGGGCCGCATCTTCACCTGTGATGAGCTGAAAGAAATGGCCGTGAATATGGATGGGATGCGGCATCATCGTGTCGTTGATGAGCGTGACGCGCACCCGTTCCATATGGCGGAAGGCAATAGGGTCCGCGCCGTCGGACAGCTTCACCCCATCAAACGACCACATATAGCGTTCCATGTTCGCAGTCAGGTGGATGTCGAGCGCGCGCGTGGGCGTTCGAACGTCCTCGTTCGGCTCCAGCGCGCGCAGGTCCGCATAGGTCAGGACGCGATGATCGACATCCTCAAGGCCCGTTGGCCGGTCCGCCGTGCGATCGGCCGGCATGGAGGACAGCGTCGCCACCCCCGGTCCCATCGGCACCTCTGGCGCCACCGACGGGTCGAGCATCTTCATGCTGTGGCCGGCCATGCTGTCATTGGCGGGCTGGCTAAGGTCGATCACGCCCCCCTGCCCCATGTCCATGCCGGACATGTCCATCCCCATATCCTTCATGGTCAGCAACGGACGGGCGCGCAGCGGCGGGATGGCCGCGACCATGCCGATCTGCGGCGCCAGGGTCGCACGGACCAGACCGGAGCGGTCGATGGCTTCGGCGATCAGGGCATAGGCCCGTGCGTCGGTCGGCTGGACGATCACGTCATAGGTTTCGGCGATGCCGATCTGGAATTCGTCGGTTTCGACCGGCTGGACATGCTGGCCATCGCACTGCACCACAGTCATCGCCAGACCCGGCAGGCGCAGGTTGAAATTGGTCATGGCCGACGCATTGATGATGCGCAGGCGGACCCGTTCGCCCGGCGTGAACAGGCCGGTCCAGTTTTCCGCCGTGCCATGGCCATTGACCAGAAAGCTGTAGGTGGAGCCGGTCACGTCCGAAATATCGGTCGGGTCCATCCGCATCTTGCCCCAGTCGATCCGTTCGCGGAGCGGCTGGTCCTTCCCCTTGAGCAGCCCTGCGAGCGTCTGCCGCTGCATGTTATAATAGCCGCCCGATTGTTTGAGCCGCTTCAATTGAACATGGGGATGAACGGGCGACCAGTCGGACAGGACGATCACATGCTCGCGGGTCGCCTGCACCGGATCAACGCCCGCGGGGTCGATGACGATGGGGCCGTAATGACCCATCGCTTCCTGCATTCCCGAATGGCTGTGATACCAGTAGGTGCCCGACTGGCGGATCGGAAATTCATAATGGAAGGTTTCGCCCGGCGCGATGCCGGGGAAGCTGATGCCCGGCACGCCGTCCATCTGAAAGGGGACGATCAGGCCATGCCAATGGATCGACGTATCTTCCTTCAACTGATTGGTGACGGACAGGCGGACACTTTGTCCTTCGCGCAGGCGGATCAGCGGCGCGGGGACAGTACCGTTAATCGTGATGGCATGGGCAGAGCGTCCCCCGGTCGCAAAATGGCTGTTGGCGACGGTTAGCGCGATACTGTCACCCGACAGGACGCCGGGCGCCGGATGCAGCCCGTGGGTGCCGCTTTGCGCCCAGGCTGGAAAGACGTTGCTGAGGCTGAGGGCAGCCGCGCCCTTTAACAAGGCGCGGCGGTCGAGGGTCAGATGGGTCATGCCCCTTCATACGCGGGGGGCAGCGTCATCCCTCAAACTTTCCGACAATTTTGCACGCGCACGGTAAAGGCGGGTTTCGACCGCTTTTTCGCTGAGACCCAGCGTGGCGGCGGTGTCAGCCTGGCTCATCGCCTCTATCGTGCGCAGCAGCAGCACATCCTTGAGTGGAGCGGGCAGCGCGGCGATGGCGGCGTTGATACGGGCGAGCTCACGCTGCGATTGCAGCGCGGCTTCAGGATCGGGCGCAACATCGGCGATGTCCCCTGCTTCGTCGATGGGGCGGGCAAAAGCGAAGAAGCGCCGCACGGCACGGCGGCGGCCCCAGTCGCGACATTTGTTGAGCGTGATCCGCGCGATCCAGGCGCGGAAAGGACGCGCGCCGTCATAGCGGGCCAGCGCGGCAAAGGCGGCGATGAACACCTCCTGCGTGATGTCGAGCGCTTCGTCATTATCGCCCACATGGCCGCGCGCCAGTCGCCACACGGCATCCCGATGTCGGCGCATCAGCGCGGCATAGGCGTCCTGATGCCCGGCCAGCGCATGCGCCGCCAGCGTCCTGTCATCGGGTTCGCCGGGCGTCACCGGCGGTCGGGCTGGGTCAGTGCCTTGACGACCGCGCTGTCAAATTGCGCTGCCTGATCGGGACGCAGCACAGCGCGCATGGCGAAAATATGTTGCAGCGTTTCCTTTTGCAGGGCGCCCATGACATGATGGGTACGATCCACCGCCTGCGCGACCTGCGGCCCATAGCCATGTTCCGCGGCAATTGCCTGCGCCAGCCGCGCATTGTCGGCGCGCATTTCCGCTTCCAGGGCTTCACGCCGGATGGCGAAGGCAGCTTCGAGCGTGTGGATGCGTTGTTCCTGCGCCGCATCGAGCGTCAGCTTTTCATGCAGCAGCGCATGGATTTCGCTTTCGACGCGGGGCTGCGGCGCGATCCACATGCGCGCAAACAGCACCGCCGCCAGCGCCGCGGCGAAGGCGACGAGCGCGACGAGCAGATAGCGCCGGGTCGTCATTGGCCCAGCAGGCGCGATGGCGCGTAATCGGACATGCCGATCGGCGCGGGCGCCGCCTGCGCTGGGGCCGACGGCACGATACTGCCCGCCCAGCCGATGCCGACCGCCAGCAACCCGGCGAGCATCAGGCTGCGCCGCGCCACGCCCTGTTCGCGGCGGCGGGTAAGCCCCTGCATCACCGCACCGTCCATCTGCTCCAGCCGGTTATCGACCGGCATGGCCCGTATTTGCGCCAGCATCTGATCGAGATCACTCATCTCTACATACTCCATCCTCACCACGGCATACGCGCATCAGGCGCCGATCCCTCATTGGGTGAGGACAAAAATCATGCACCTGTGATGAGGGATCGGGCAAGTCCATGCGTAATGTTGCGTAATACCCATCATGGAGAAGTGAGCATGTCCCGTTTCCTGTCCGCCGCCCTTGCCCTGTCGATCGCGATCCTACCGGGCGCGGCGTTCGCCCATTCCAAGCTGCTGTCGTCCAGTCCCGCTGCAAATGCGACGGTCGCCAAGCCGACCAAGCTGACGCTGACCTTTTCCGAGACGTTCCTGGGCCCGCTTTCCGGCGTCGATCTGGTGATGACCGGAATGCCGGGCATGAGCGACCATCCGCCGATGCCGATCAAGGGATTCAAGACGACGGTTGCGCCTGACGGCAAGACGATGGTCGTCACCCTGCCCCGCGCGCTGCCCGCCGGCAGCTATGACCTGAAATGGCATATTGTCGGCGCCGACCAACATAAGATGGAAGGCGGCTACAGCTTCAAGGTCAAATAAGCCGTGATGGCCGGGGGGATAGAGGCACCCATGCTGCTCCTGGCGCGCTTTGGCCTGATGGCCGACCTTGCCCTGCTCATGGGCCTGCCGCTCTTCTGGTGGGCCATGGGCATGGCGGGGCAGCGCGTGCTGCTGGCAGGGCTGGCATTGGGGGGCATGCTATTGTCTGCGCTCTGGCTGCTGGCGAGCGCGGCCAGCATGGCGGGCACCCCGATGCTGCCGCCCGACTGGGCGACGGCGAAGATAGTGCTGACGATGACCCCGATCGGCCCGGTGCTGGCGGTGCGGGGCGGCGCCCTTCTTGCCGCGCTGGGCCTGGCTATGGCGGGGCGGGATCGCTGGGTACTGGTCCCGGCGGCCATCGCCGCTGCAACCATGGCCTGGACCGGCCATACCGGCGCGAGCGAGCATGGCGCAGGCGCGATCCACCGAATGGCCGATGTCGCGCATATCTGGGCGGCGTCGGGCTGGATCGGTGCGCTCGCCGCACTGCTATATGCCGTGACGAGGCGGCGTCCCCCGGTCGACCGGATCGCCGGGATGCTGGCGAAATTTTCGCTGCTGGGCACCATATTCGTCGCCACGTTGATCGTGACCGGCGCGGTCAACGCCGCCATGATCGTGGGCGTGGCTGACATGGGCATGCTGACGGGCAGCCGCTATGGCTGGCTGCTGGGCGCAAAGCTGGTCCTGTTCTGCGGGATGCTGGCGCTGGCGGGGATTAATCGCTGGCGGCTGACACCGGCGCTGGAACGGGGCGAACATGCAATTGCCGCGCTACGTCTCTCACTCTGTGTGGAGACGAGCGCGGCAATCGGCATTTTGGCGCTGGTGGCCTGGCTGGGGACGCTCGATCCCCTGGCCTGAGCCATCAGGCCGGACGGTAGATCGCATATATTTTCTTGACGTGCACCTGGCTGTCCCAGCTGCACGAAGCGCCCTGTTCGACCAGGAAAATGTCGCCCTTGCCAAATGTCGCGGTTGCATCTGCCCCATCGACAAAGGTGACGCTGCCTTCCAGCAGATACATCAATTCATAATGGCGATAGAACATGGCGCGGCGGTGATAGGGGGTGGAATCCCAGGTGCCGCAGACAAATTCGCCATCGGCTGAGCGATAGTCGGTAAAGTTGCGGCAGGACGGGGTCGGCCCGACAAGCAATTCAGCCAGCGGCGCACCGGACGGTTCGAGCGTCGCATTGGTGTCGATCGGGATGATCGCACCGTCGGCGGCAGACCCGCCAGTGCGGCGCACGAACAGCAGGCGCGCATCGGCGGCGACAGTCCAGCCAAAGGTTGCGCCTTCACACAGGACGATGCTGTCGCCTTCGTTGAGCGTGCGATCATCGATCTGCACGCTGCCCGATTCAACGATCACGAATTCATCGGCGGGCATTGCCGCGACCGTGCCACTCCCTTGCGGCAGGGCGATCAGCCCTATCGAAACGGGGCCTTCAGGCTGGGGCAGTTCGGCGCGGGCAGACAGGAAGGTCTCGCCCTCCCCTGGCTGGGCCGTTACCCCCGCCGCCCAGGCGCGCAGGTCGACAAAGGAGCGGGTTGCGGTCTGGCTGGTCGTCATTTTGGCTTCCCTCAAGAAATTTGCGGCAAGCTAGCGTGATGCTGACGGCAGGTTGCACCAAGCGCGCATCAGCGACGCGCAAATGGTGCCGTTTGCATCTGCCGGGACGTTCAAAGCTGCCGCAGCGCGCTGGCCGGACGCACCGACAGCAGCGGGATCGACCCGGCCAGGCCGATGCCCAGCGTCAGCAGCGCGCCACCGCCCAGCGTCGCCAGAACCACCAGCCAGTCGGGCGACCAGCTGAATTCGAAGATCCGGACGATCACGAACCAGGCGGCAATCGACCCCAGCGCCAGCGCGACCAGCGCGAGCATGATGGCGAGCAGGCCATATTCGAGCGCCTGTCCGCCCAGCAGCTGCGCGCGGGTCGCGCCCAGCGTCTTCAATATCACGCTATCATAGCTGCGCGCCTGTCGCGACGCGGCGATGGCGCCGACCAGCACGGCTATGCCCGCCAGAATCGCGACCGACGCTGCTGAAACGATCGCCGCGGACATCTGCGTCATGATCTCGCCCACCTGCGCAATGATCTGTCCCACGGCGATCACCGATATACCGGGAAAGGCCGCCAGCAGGTCGCGCGTGACGGCGCCATCCTTGCGCGTGTCCATGGTGATGGTCGCAGCCAGGCTGTGCGGTGCGGCGGAGACGATGCCGGGGGAAAAGACGAGGATATAGTTGAGGCCCATCGTGTCCCAGTTGATCTTGCGCAGCGAGGCGATGCGGGCGGTAATTTCGCGCCCCAGCACGCTGACCGTCAGCGTATCGCCAAGGCCAACACCCAATATCCTGGCCGCTTCAGCGTCAAAGGAAACGAGCGGCGGCCCGTCATAGTCGCGCGGCCACCATTGGCCCGCGACCAGTTCGCTGCCCGCCGGCAGGGCCGCGCTATAGGTCACGCCACGTTCGCCGCGCAGGAACCAGGCACCTTCGGGCAGCTCCTTCAGGTCAGTGACGCGCTGATCGCCATAGGCGACAATCGTGCCGCGGAGCGCGGGGACGATGTTGAACTGAGCGTCGGGGGCTTGTTTGCGCACGATGGATCGAAAACGGTCCGCCTGATCCGAGGGGATGTCGAGCACGAACTGGGCCGGGGCTGTTTTGGGCACGACATTGCGGATTTCGCTGTCAAGGCTGGTCTGGATACCAGCTAGCGTCACAAACAGGGTGAGCGCGAGGCCAAGCGCGACGATCAGCGCGGCAGTCTGCGCGCCGGGGCGGTGAAGATTGGCCAGCGCCAGCCGGAGCAACGGCCGACGCGGCCGCGGCGCACGCTGGGCGATCTGGCGCACGCCCCAGCCGATACCAAGCAAATGCAGCAGGACCGCCGCCGTCGCGCCAAGGACCGCCGCGGAAAAGAGCGGCTCGCGCGCCGTGCCGAGCGCCAGCCCAACAAGCAGCAGGCCTGCCGCCGCCATGGCAAGGATAGTGCGCCGATCAATGCCGTGGCGCGGATCTACGACGCCGCGAAAGATCAATGCGGCAGGCTGGGTCCGCGCGCGCGCCAGCGGCGGCAGGGTGAAGAGGAAGGCGATCAGCAAGCCATAGGCGGCACTGGTGACGAGCGGCAGAGGATGAAGCCGAAAGCCAGGACTGACCGGCAGCACATCGCCGGCCAGTACGACGATGACGGAAGGCAGAAGAGCGCCCACGACAAGCCCGCAGCCGATACCGATCAGTGCGACGCAGCCGATCTGCAGCAGGTAGATGCGCGCAATATCGCGCGACGTTGCGCCCAGCACCTTGAACGTCGCGATGCCGGGCCGTTTGAGGGCGAGATAGGAGGCAACGCCGTTGCTGACGCCGATGCCCGCGATCACGAGTGCGGCAAGGCCGATCAGCGAGAGAAATTGGCCCATGCGGATGATGAAGCGGCTGGCACCGGGCGCCGCCCGATCGCGGTCCTTGAACTCCCAGCCAGCCGAGGGATATTGCTGTTCGAGGCGCTCCCGCACGGCCTGCGCATCCACGCCGGCAGGCAGGCGCAGACGATATTTGCTTTCATAAAGACTGCCCGGCTGGATCAGCCCGGTACGGCGCAATCCATCAAGCAAGACGATCGCGACCGGGCCAAGCGTGAAGCCTTCGCCCAGCCGGTCGGGCTCATCGGCAATGATCGCGGCGATGGTGAAAGTGGCTGTGCCATAGACCAGCCGGTCGCCCGGACCGACATTCAGCCGATCGGCAAGGGCGGGGCCGATCAATATGCGGTCGGGCGCAAGCGGCGCGCGATAATCGCCCTGCCGCAACGCCAGCGTGCCGTAGAGCGGATAGGCATTATCGACGCCCTTGAGTTCGGTCAGAACGGCGAGCGCGTCTGGCCGGTCGCCCCGCGCCATGGCGCGCAAGCGGATCGTTTCGCTCATTGTGCCCAAACCACGAAAGACAGCTTTGTCGCCATCGCCTGCTTCGCGCTGTGTCATGGCGATTTCCACGTCGCCGCCAAGCAATCCCTGCCCGCGCAGGCTCAATTCCTGCGTGATCGCGGAGGTCAGGCTGCCGATTGCGGCCAGCGTGGCGACGCCCAGGAACAGGCAAAGAAAGAGCAGCCGCAATCCCCGGAAACGGCCCACAAGATCACGCCGGGCGATGCGCCAGCTTGTCGCCCAATCCAGCGCGTTCATGCGGTGCGATCCGAGACGATCTGGCCATCGCGCATTTCGACGATCCGGCCGCATCGTTCAGCCAGTGAAGGATCGTGCGTGATGATAACAAGGGTTGCACCAGCCGCGCGCTGCCGATCGAACAGCAAGTCCATGATGGTGATGCCTGTCGTCGCGTCAAGATTGCCGGTCGGTTCGTCGGCGAACAGGATGGTCGGCCGTGGCGCGACGGCGCGGGCGATGGCGACGCGCTGCTGTTCACCACCCGACAATTGGGCGGGATAATGGTCGAGGCGGTGGCCAAGGCCAACTGCCCGCAATTCATCCGCGGCCCGGGCGAAGGCATCGACATCGCCCGCCAGTTCCAGCGGCACGGCGACATTTTCAAGAGCGGTCATGGTCGGGAGCAGGTGGAAACTTTGCAGGACGATGCCGATGCGACCGCGCCGGGCGCGGGCCAGCGCATCTTCATCCAGTGCGCCGAAATCGACCCCGCCGATATGCACATCCCCGCCGCTGGCCCGCTCCAGCCCGCACAGCACGGCCATCAGCGAACTTTTGCCCGATCCCGATGCGCCCAGGATCGCGATGCTTTCGCCACGCAGCATAACAAGGTCGACCCCCTTCAAAATCTCGACCGGCGCATCGCGGGTGCCAAGCGAGAGGGTGACATTATGCGCGCGGATCGCGATAGTGGCCGGATCGATGGGCATGTGCATGAAGAAGGAGCGCTCCTTGGCGGGCAGATATTGGCAATATGGGGCGCTGGCGCTCATTATCCAACTGGGCTCGGCATGTTCAGACAAGGCCCCTCCCCCACCCCCTGCCGCCAATAGCGCGCAGGCAACGCCATCAACTGCGCCAACCGCCGATGCCAAGCTGATCGTCGCATTTGGTGACAGTCTTTATGCCGGTTATAATCTGGACCAGGGCAAGGGGCTTGCCCCGGTGCTGGAGCGGGCCCTGGCCGCGCGCGGCGTCAACGCGCAGGTCGTCAATGCCGGTGTATCCGGCGATACAAGCGCAGCGGGACTGGCGCGGCTGGCCTTCACGCTGGACGGCCTCGCGCGCAAGCCCGACCTGATGCTGGTCGGACTGGGCGGCAATGACATGCTGCGCGGCTTGAGCCCGAAAACCACGCGCGACAATCTCGACGCGATCCTGGCTGAACTGAAGAAGCGGGATATTCCCGTGCTGCTGACAGGCATGTTAGCCTCACCCAATATGGGGCCAGATTATGCCGCTTCATTCAATCCTATCTTCCCGGCACTGGCGAAGAAATATGGTACAACGTTCTACCCCTTCATGCTGGACGGGGTCATCGGCAATCGCGCGCTGCAACTGCCCGACGGCATTCATCCCAATGACAAGGGCGTTGGGGTCATCGTGGGCAGGCTGGAACCAATGGTCGAGGATGCGTTGCGTGGCTGACGGTATCCATGCCGGATTGGTCGGCTATGCCCCCACCGGACGGATATGCCTGTGCCATTGCTGCGCGCCGTTTCGGCTTTGGCGTTGACGAGCATCAGCACCGGCCATGCCGATGACGTCGCAGCGCCCGATCGATACCGATAATCCGACGTGTTATCAGTGACAATCCAACGTGATTTCAGAATCGTGGCATCGTGTTTTCAAACCGGATCGGACGTGCGATCGAATTTGGCTAAGCCTATCCAACTGACGGAAATTAAAGCGAAAATCATCAGAACTCTGGACCGTAACCCTGCTAATCCCAGAATAAATCTCTAAGCGGATGGTTTGGCACGGCAGAAGAGGATGGCTCCAGGTTCGCTACCCAACGCAACTCTCAGCACAGGATTGAAGTTCGCGGGCTATCAGGCAGCACCAAGCCCATCCGGCATCTAGCAGGATCATGGTTATGGTTTGACGTTGATGCAGCGCAGCAAGTTGGGATCACCGGCACCCTGCTCCATCGGTTTGACTTTCAGGGTAAAATAGGAGCATTAAACACAAACTATTTTACGGCCCATGATTCGGCCATGCGAGGCACCATGTCGTTTACAGTCAACACACTGCGTAACGTCACCACAGCTTGCCAACAGATGCGCGATCATATCAAGACGATCGTGTTCAGGCCGGAAAATCATAAGACGCTCGACATCACTTTTGGCCCCACGGTTGCAGCCGAGCTGATCGGTCGCACGCCCGAAGCGCTGGCCAAGGCCGAAGCGAAAGGCCGCCTGCCCCAGCCCAAGCAACTGCCCAATGGCCGCCGCTATTACACGCTGGAGGATCTCACCCAGATTCGCGCCGCACTTGGCATACAGGTCGGCAAGCAGCCGGACGAAGATGCAGTCGTGCTGGCGGTGCAGAATTTCAAGGGCGGCGTTGGCAAGAGCACCATCACCAAGCATCTCGCCGACTATCTCGCCCTGCATGGCTACAGCGTGCTGGTGATCGACTGCGATCCGCAGGCTTCAACGACGACGATGTTCGACATCCAGCCCGAAACGCTGATCGACGACGAACAGACACTTGGCGCCTTCCTCTCGCCGCGCAGCACCTTCAGTGATTTTTCGCAGACGATCCGCGACACGCCCTGGCCGACGATCAAGATCGTGCCATCCAGCCTTGGCCTGCAGGACGCCGAATGGGATCTGACCTCTACCTTGCGCGAAGGCGGGCAGGCGGTGCGTGAAGGGCTGCAGGCGCTGCGCATCGGCATTGCCAGTGTGACCAAGGATTTCGACGTGATCCTGCTCGATCCGCCGCCAGCCATGGGCTTCCTTGGCCTCAACGTCATGGCCGCGGCTACGGGCATGTTGATCCCCGTGCCGGCGCGGCAGCTCGATTATCTTTCGACCATCCATTTCATGGAGACGATCGCAGATAATATCGAGATACTCGAAGAAAATGGCACGCCAGTGGATTATGGCTTCATTCGCGTGGTCTGTTCCGCCTTCTCGCCAAGCAAGCCGGGCGAAAATGATATGTGGCGGATCATGCAGGCGACCTATGCAGGCCTGCTGCTGGGCCAGCCGATCCTCGCGTCCGAGGAGATCAAGAACGCCACCCAGGCATTCCGCTCAATTTATGAATCCAAGCCGTCCGCCTCGCACCAGACATATACGCGGTGCCGCGACAATCTGGACGCCGTCTTTGCCGAGGTCGAGCAGCAGATCCGTCAGCAATGGCCGTCGACAAGCCTGACCGCCAACGCCAGTGTGGGTGTCGCGGCATGAGCCGCCGTTCCCTGATCAGCGAAGCTCTTGCCGCCTCGCTTAACGATCCCGCACCTGCGCCGGTCGTCGCGAGCGATGCGGGCGCTCCGGCTCAGCGGTCGAACTTCACCAACAAGCGGCTCGAAGCCTTTGGCGAGGCGGCGCGGATCGTCAAGCGACCGACGATCCGGTTGAAGCCTTCTGAATGTTCGATCTGGCCGGGCAACGCGCGTGACTATTCGCTGCTCGACGAACATCGACTGCGCAGCCTGATCGATTCCATCCTGGCCGAGGGGGGCAATCGCATCCCTGCCGTGGTGCGACGCACGCCGCAGGGTGACCATCCCTATGAACTGGTCACGGGAACACGGCGGCACTGGGCCATCGCCTGGCTCAACGCCAATCATTATCCCGACATCGAACTGATCGCGATCATCGAGGATCTGGACGATGAGGCGGCCTTTCGTCTGGCCGACATTGAAAATCGCGAGCGGGAGGATATTTCCGATCTCGAACGCGGTGCCAACTATAAGGCGGCGGTTGATCGCTTTTATGGTGGCGTCCAACTGCGCATGGCGGAACGGCTCAAAATCTCCAAGTCGCAATTGTCCCGCTATATTGCCCTTACCGAAATTCCGCCCTTGCTGGTCAGCGCCTTTCATTCGCCGATGGACCTGCAGGCCAAATATGCCGAGAAGCTTCTGCCCCTGCTGCGTGATCCCACCACACGCAGCAAGCTGGAGGCAGCCGCCGACCAGATCGCATCGGAGCAAAGCTTTCGTCGGTCGGGTGACGAACAGCCGATCGCCGGATCCGAAGTGCTGGCCCGGCTGCTCAAGTCGGTAACGACCAAGGGCCGGGTGCAAAAAGCCGCGATAGCGAGTGCCGACGGGGCGACGGTGGGACAGGTGGAGAAGGACCAGCAGAAGCTTTTGACGCTGACGCTCATGCCATCGGACCTGTCCACCGATGCGATATTGGAAGCGCTGCGGCCAGTGATTGATCAGGCGAAGATTATGCGCGCGCGTCGGCGCTGAGCAAGTGAGATTAGAAAGCTGAAATATCAGCTTTTATCGTTATATTTCAGAGTGTTATATTGGTTTTCCCTCTGGGGGGAATGCAGGGCGAGGCAGATAGGGTGGAGATTGAGGGCGAACTAAAGACGGCGCTTAAGGAGCGCAAGGTCCAGTTCGAAATGTTCTTCACCCTGCCCGATTTCAGTGATATTTCGTTGCGTGATTATCAGGAAACGATGCAACGGCCCTTCTTCAGCCTGTCGAAGCGCAAACGCATAAAGCCGATAGAGTATACCAGTCCCGATAAGTCGGTCAGCGTCCATGTCTCCCCCAACCCTGCCTATGGCATGGCGACGATCTGGGACGCAGACATCATGATCTATCTCGCGTCCCACCTCAACGAGTTGCGCGAACGTGGGGCTAACGATCTGTCTCCCGTTATCCGGCTGCAGCCAGGCGATCTGCTCAAGCGCATTTGCTGGGGGACCAGCGGCCGCGCCTATGAGCGGTTGGTCAGTGCGCTCGACAGGCTTCAGGCGACAACGATCAAGACAAATATTCGGGCCAGTGCCAAGAGCCGCGAGACGACTTTCTCCTGGATCGACAGCTATACCCATTTGGTGGACGAGCGCACCCAGCGGTCGCTCGGTATGGAGATCACCCTCTCCAAATGGTTCTTCGATGGCGTGATGGACAAGCGCAACGTGCTATCGATTTCGCCGCTCTATTTTGAGATCACGAGCGGCCTTGGCAAATGGCTGTATCGGGCCTCACGCAAGCATGCCGGGGGGAATGGCGCGGAAGGCTTTACGATCGGCTTTGAGACGCTCCATCAGAAGAGTGGCAGCGAAAGTCTATACCCTGTATTCAAGCGCAAGTTGCTGGATCTGGCACGGGTGAATGATCTGCCCGATATCAGCCTGGAGGTCATCGATGGCGATGGCCCGCGGCCCAAAATGAAGATGGTGATGCGGCGCCACTTGAGCAGACGGGCTGGAAATCGGGGGCGCAACGCCCTCCCCTCCCCTCCTCCCGCAGTCGAAAATGACGAGGATATGGTCGATCCCCGTCTGGCGCTGGGCATGATTTCTAGTCTGTCCAAGGGGATGCGGGTCAGCGGAGAAGATACGCCGCGACGTGTGATCGGATCATCCGCGCCCCGCCGAACCATGGCGACCGGTCGCGCTATAGCCAGTCGAATGATCGATGCTGAAATCTACAGCGCCATCCGCGCCGATTTCCCTGGCTGGGACTATGATGAATTGCTGGGCCGCTTTGATGCCTTTCTCGGTGCCAACCCCTCGGAACTCCCGCGCAATTACTCGAAGCGCTTCTACGGCTTCGTTAAGGAACATCATCGGCGCAATAAATATCGTCTGTGATGGCAGGCAGGCTGTCACCGCAATGACGGCCTCGACGTGTTTTCAGAATCACGCATTGAGGACGTAACTGAGCTGCGTTGACAGCTCCCATGCTGATCGATGGCATTCATCGGTGCCGACGATGTTCCATAAAGCCCTGTAGATACAGGCTTTGGCACGCGTGATCGCGACGGAGAACCATCGTCAGATGCAATTTTGGTCTGTCGGCACGAGTGATTCTGAAAACACGTTGAGCAGACGGGTTTGTTGATATGGCCGCTCGCGTTGCCAACATGACAAGCATATCACCCAGTCGAATAGGCCGGAGATACGAGTCATGCGCCCTGCTCTCTTGGTGCATCATCACCAGCGCGTTAATCCCTACGTGTTTTCAGAATCATCCTTGGACACGCGTCGTTGCGACCAGTGACGCAGGAAAATGCCGCGCGATAATGCGAACAAAAGACGAAAGTCGCGATATGGCCCTTTAGAGACCCGTAGAGCGCTTCTGTCGCACCGACATAGATTGGGTCATCGGGCAGCTCAAATCGCTCTTAGAGAGGCTCTGGCGAGGCCGTATTTTCTGGCTCGTCGGACCAAAAATCGTCAATGAGCCAATCCTGAAGAGGGCGACGCGCGGCAATTGGCGTCATGTTGATCGGCAGGGCGTAGCTGCGGTAGCTCGCCTGACCTGATTGTTCAATCAGCAAGCCTTCGGATTCCGCAATCGCCAGCAACTTGATTGCGCCAGCAGATGTCAGACCCAAGGCCTTGGCGACAGAGCCGCTCGATATGCGCGGGTGGGTCATGGCCAGCCGCAGGACATCCTTCAGGCGTCCCGGCCGCCGCCTCCGCTCGATGTGCTGGGCCGCCCGCCAGGCATAGGCGCGCAGGCGTGTTTCCAGGTCAAGATGGGCGTGCGCGCCAGTAGCGATCGCCTCAAGCCAGATCAGGTCCAGGCGCTCGCCCGATGCTTGCCGCCATGCCACACTGCTGTTGTCCAGTCCCAGCGCGATCAATCCTCCGGCAGACCCTATCCACCGCCCAGGCCCCCAGCGGTCGCCGACGAGTAGGCTGGCGACCAGATCGCCGTGTCCGATCGGCGCGTGGCGTTGCCAAAGGTGGAATAGTTGCGCGCTTTGAAGCAGGGGAGGGGAGGGGGGCAGCGCGGCTGCCGCCTGCTGCCATTGGGCAATGGCTGGCAATATGTCCTCTGGACTCCGCCCGGACCGTAGGGCTGGAGCTGCATTCATCCCGTCCGCCGCCACTATGCCGAGCCAGCGCATCACGCCTAAACCGTCATTGAGCAACATGTCGAGCGTAATCGGCGCGCCGATCGCCTGCCGCCAATGGCTAAGGTCAAACGCCGAGGGAAGAACTGCGCCGCGCCCGTCGATTGTGAAGGCCTGATCATCGATCGGGCTATTGTCGATCCGGGCAAGCGCTTGCCGCTCAGCGATAAGTGTGCGAATTCTCCAGGGGCGACGAACCGGGCTAAGCCTGCGGCGTTCCTCCAGCCGTTCCAGCGCGCCTTGTGCGTCAGCGTAGGCCAAAATGAGCCGGGATTCATGGTCCAAGGAGGGAAAGGTGGGCTGCATCGTACGTATTTGCTCAATATATGAGTATGATAAAAATCATTGAATAACAGCAATATGATGGTTTATATTAAACGATATACGCCATATAGCAAGTATGCTCCTACATCTCCTCGCTGCGCTCATCGGCGCATCGCGGGAGCGATCCTTGATGGCCTGCGTTGACGCGATGATGGGCCCTGGCCAAATCATTCAATCCTATTGGCATTCGCCAGAAAGCTGACAGCATGACCATCACCCTTGCCGATCCGTCCCTATTGCGTGACCAATGCCTGATCGGCGGCATGTGGACCGGGGTGCCGACCATCCCTGTGACTGACCCGGCGACCGGTGCGGCTATCGGCTCCATCCCCGATCTGGACGCAAGCGACACCCGAGCCGCCGTCTGCGCAGCGGATGCAGCGCTGCCGGCATGGCGCGCAAAGACGGCAGCGGAACGCGCCCGCATTCTGCGCCGCTGGTTCGACCTGCTGACGGCACATCAGGATGATCTGGCGATGATCCTGACCCGTGAACAGGGCAAGGCGCTGGCGGAGGCCAAGGGCGAGATTGGGTACGCCGCCAGTTTCGTCGAATGGTTTGCGGAGGAGGGGCGGCGTATCTATGGCGAGATCATCCCGACGCATCGGGCCGACAGTCGCATTGTCGTTATCAAGCAACCCGTCGGCGTCGTCGCTGCGATTACGCCATGGAATTTCCCGGCGGCCATGATCACCCGCAAGGCCGCCCCGGCATTGTCGGCAGGCTGTACCATGGTTCTGAAGCCAGCGACGCAGACTCCGCTGACCGCGCTGGCGCTTGCCGTTCTGGCCGAACGGGCAGGGGTGCCACCTGGTGTTTTCAATGTTGTTACGGGATCGTCACGAGTTATTGGTGGTGAACTGACCGCCAATCCGCTGGTGCGTAAATTGAGCTTTACCGGATCGACCGAGGTTGGCCGGACTCTGATGGGACAATGTGCGCCGACGATGAAGAAATTGTCGATGGAGCTGGGCGGCAACGCCCCATTCATCGTCTTTCGCGACGCGGATTTGGACGCCGCGGTCGAAGGGGCAATGGCGTCCAAATATCGCAATAGCGGGCAGACTTGCGTGTGCGTCAACCGCTTCTTCGTGCAGCGCGATGTGTCCGCAGCCTTCGAACGGAAGCTGGCGGATGCCGTTGCCAAGCTCAAGGTTGGACCAGGCACCGAGGCGGGCGTTACGCAGGGTCCGCTGATCGACGACAAGGCGGTCGACAAGGTGGAGGAGCATGTCGCCGATGCTCTGGCCAAGGGCGCCCGGCTGGTACATGGCGGGCATCGTCATCCGCTGGGCCACAGTTTCTACGAACCCACCATCATTGCCGGTTGTACGCCAGCCATGGCGCTGGCCAGCGAGGAGACATTCGGACCGCTGGCCGCGCTTTTCACCTTCGATACCGAAGAGGAGGCGATAGCGATGGCCAATGACACCGACGTCGGCCTGGCGGGCTATTTCTACACGCGCGATCTGGCGCGCGCCTGGCGGGTAGGGGAAGCGCTGGAGGTCGGTATGGTCGGCATCAATACAGGTCTGATCTCGACCGAAGTCGCGCCATTTGGCGGTATCAAGCAATCAGGCATGGGCCGCGAAGGATCGCGTCATGGTATCGAGGATTATGTCGAGATCAAATATATGTGCATGGCAGGCATCTAGGCAAAATCAGGGCGGGACCAAGCGATGACAGGCATAGTGGCGGTTACGGGCGCAGCGGGCGCGCTGGGCAGCAAGACAGTCGAGATATTGGCTGCGGGCGGTTGGACGGTTGTCGGCATCGACCTAGGCAAGGTGGCGTCGGATGGCGTTGCGCTCGCTTTGGGTGGCGTCGATCTGACCGATGAAGCGGCGGTCGGCGTCGCTGCCGCTCGGATAGAAAAGGAGCTTGGGCGGCTTGACGGCCTGGTCAATATCGCAGGCGGTTTCAGTTGGGAAACCGTGGCAGACGGCAGCGTCGCGACATGGGACCGGCTCTATGCCATGAATGTCCGCACCGCACTGATCGCAAGTCGCGCGCTTTTGCCATTGCTGCGCGCCAGCCACGGGGCGATCGTCAATATCGGCGCAGCCGCTTCGGTGAAAGCCGGGGTTGGCATGGGCGCCTATGCCGCCTCCAAGTCCGGCGTTGCGCGCCTGACCGAAGCATTGGCCGAGGAATTGAAGGAAGAGGGCGTGCGGGTAAACGCCATATTGCCCAGTATCATCGACACGCCCACGAACCGCGCCGATATGCCAGACGCTGATGTCGCAAAATGGGTATCCCCGGCACAGCTTGCAGGCGTGGTGGCCTTCCTGTTGTCCAGTGACGCCATGCCGATCACTGGCGCGCTGATCCCGGTGACGGGGCGGGTCTAACGCCGCGTCCCGACCGAAAGGATGGTCGAAACGATCAAGGTACTGATCGCCCCTGCCTCCGTTCAGCTAATCGTCTGCCGGAGCAGCGCCAAAGTCCGCGCCCAGGCAAGATCGGCCGCCGCCTTGTCGAAACGCGGGGTCGTATCATTGTTGAACCCATGCTCCGCGCCCTCGTAGATATAGGCTTTGTAGTGCGTTCCGGCCTGCTTCAACGCCGCTTGATATTCGGGCCATGCTGCGTTGGTCCGCGCGTCATTGCCGGCATAATGGATGAGTAGTTGCGCTTTGATCTTCGGCACCTCGGCCAGTGCGGACGGGCTGCCATAGAAGGGCACGGCCGCGCGCAGGTCAGGCAGGCGTGTTGCCAGCAGATTGGCGATCCAACCGCCAAAGCAGAAGCCGACTGCCGCGATCTTGCCGTTGCTGCCCGCCATGGTGCGCGCGTGGGTTGCCGCGGCGACAAAATCCTCGCCAATCTTGGTCCGGTCCAGCGTGGCAAAGGCAGCGCGCGCCTTGTCCTCGTCGCCCGGATAGCCGCCGATCGTTGTCAGGGCGTCCGGCGCAACCGCCATATAGCCATCGACCGCCAGCCGCCGGGCAATATCCTCAATATGCGGGTTAAGGCCGCGATTTTCATGCGCAACGATGACGACGGGCAGCTTTGCGGTGGTCTTTGCCGCTGGCCGCGCAACATAGGCGCGCACCGTCCCGTTGCCAGCGGGTGAAGCGATATCCACATGGCTGATGATGATCCGCTTGTCGTCGGGTTTGATCACCTGTCCGCGTGCGAAATCGGGGCTGAGCGCCGCCAGCATCGTCGTGGCCGCCGCCGCGCTGCCGACATGCACGGCGCATTGGGTCACAAAGCCGCGCCGGTCGATCGCGCCATGCACATAAGCGTCAAACAAATCGAGCACCGCGCGGGGGTAGGCGGTGGCGCCCTTCCTGTCAGCGTCCTGCGTCATGTCACTGTCCTTCCATTCAGCCCGATACCACGAGTTTATCGCCGTCTTTTGCGGTCAAGCCAAGAAAAACCCATAGCCTCGGGCCGCTAAGCCTCGCTATGGGAAGCCAACCCCCAAGAGACACAGGACATTGCCCCGATATGAGCGCCCCGCTGTCGCCCCGCACCATTGGTCCATTCACGGTCAAGGCCATCGGCCTTGGCTGCATGAATTTGAGCCATGCCTACCTGCCCCGGCCCGAACCTGCCCAGGCGGAACGGCTGTTGGGCCACGCGCTCGACATCGGCGTCGACTTTTTCGACACCGCGGCGCTGTACGGCTTTGGCGCGAATGAGGAACTGTTGGGCCGTACCCTGATGCACCGGCGCGACGACTTTGTCCTCGCCAGCAAATGCGTGCTGGGCGGGAAGGATGGCAAGCGCGGTATTGACGGATCGCCCCAGGCAATCACCGCCACGCTGGAAGATTCGCTCCGGCGGTTGAATGTCGATCATATCGATCTCTATTATCTCCACCGGCTCGATCCCAATGTTCCGATCGAGGAGTCGGTCGGTGCGCTGGCGCGCGCTGTCGAGGCTGGCAAAATCGGTGCCATCGGCCTGTCGGAAATGTCCGCCACGACGCTGCGCCGCGCTCATGCGGTTCACCCCATAGCGGCGATGCAGACCGAATATTCGCCCTGGAGCCGCAACGCTGAAGTGGCTGTGCTGGACGCCTGCGGCGAACTGGGCGTCGGCTTTGTCGCCTTTTCGCCTGTCGCGCGCGGTGTGTTGGCTGGCGGGGTGGGGCCAGAGGGGGTGCAGGAGGGCGATGTCCGCGCCTCCATGCCGCGCTTCCACCCGCCGCACCTGCCCCATAATCTTCAGCTTGCTGCCGCCTTCGGCCGGATCGCCGCAGATGCCGGCTGCACCATGGCGCAACTCTCGCTTGGCTGGGTGCTGTCGCGCCGCCCTTATGTCGTGGCAATCCCCGGCACCACCAGCACCGCCCATCTGGACGAGGATATGGCGACGCTGTCGATCGACCTGCCTGCCGAGACGCTCGCGGCGGTCGATGCGCTGTTCACCTTCGAGGCTGTATCCGGCCCGCGCTATCCCCGCGCGGCGCAGGCGCAGATAGATACCGAAACCTGGGACGGCGAACCGCTTGAATAACGGTCTGAGCCGCCATGGCCCGGCCCGCCTGCCCGACAGTCAGGCTGTGTCAAAAGGGGGAGGGGGCTTCGAACCGAACCATCAAGCTGCTTGATCCGTCCTCGATATCCATTATATTGAGGACGGGAAGGGGTCGCCATGTCCAGACCGATGACACTTAATGTACGTGTAAGCGGCGCGCTGAGTGACTTTGTTGCTGCCAATGTCAGTGACACCGGAGCCTATGACAATGTCAGCGAATATGTCCGTGATCTGATCCGCCGCGACAAGGAACGGGTAGAGGCCGATCGCTTCGCCCGGCTGAAAGCCGAGCTGGCGCGCGCCTTCTCCGCGCCGGAGGCAAGTTACGAGATATTGGATGCAGACGCGGTAATCGCCCGCAATCGTCGCGCCTGACGCTGATGGCGGCATTCCGGGTACAGGACGCGGCGGGCCGCAGGCTGGACGAAATCTATGTCTATACGCGCGACACATGGGGTGAAGCGCAGGCCGATCGCTATATTCGCGCCTTGTTCGCCCAGTTCGAGGCCATTGCGACACGAGACGCGGCCTGGCGGGTGATCCCGGCAGAGTTTGGCGTGGACGGCTATTACTGCCGGTTCGAGCATCATTATATCTATTGGCGTGTGTTGAACGATGGTGCCGTGGGGATCGTCACGATCCTTCATGAGCGGATGCACCAGATGGATCGCTTCCGCGAGGATCAGCCCTGATACGGGTGACACAATAGCTGCGGCTTTGGCATATTCGCTTGGCCAGAAATCAGCGCGTCATCCAAGCGATAGTGAGGAATGAGGGCTGTCGCACCAATCCTGAAATCCCGCAGATCGTCCAGCTTAGGATGATCCTATAATTTCATCCATTATTAACGGCATGGCCCTAATGTGCGCGTTTAACATGAGCGATCTCAGCGCCGATTAGAGAGGGTGGTTCCAGTGTCAGCGCTTGCCGGTCTTTTCAAGCTGGACACCGATGACAGAGACCTGTTGCGCGCGCAGTTTCAGTCTTTTTCCAAGCAGATGCCGCTTCTCTATATCATATTGATATTCAATGCGGTCGCGATCTGGGTCGATTTCTTTCGACCCGACATGATTTTCAAGACGGCCATTACGCCGCTTTTCATATGTACCCTCGCTTTGACCAGGGCAATCTGGTGGATGCGCCAATCGCGCGGCGACAATTTCACCGACGAGCAGATAGCCGGATATATCAAACGCACCTGCACGCTGGCCGTGATCATGACGCTGGCCTTCGAATTATGGTGTATATGGATATATGATGGCGGGAGCGCCTATGCTCGTGGTCATCTGACCTTCTTTCTGGCCCTGACGCAGGTCAGCTGCGTCTTTTGCCTGATGTCGCTGCGTGCTGCGGCCATGCGTGTCGCCGTCGTAAGCACTTTGTCCTTCGTGATGTTCTTCAGTTGGGCAGACGAGGGTCGCATGCTCGTGGAGGCAGTCGTCCTGGGCTTTGTCGGTGCGGGTATGATGGTCGTTACGCATCGCTATAATCTGGATTTCTCCCAGCTTGTTCGTTCGGAACGCGACCTGCGGGGCCGTCAGGCGGAAACCGAACAGTTGAGCGAGGAAAATCGCCGGATTGCGTTGACCGATGCCCTGAGCGAACTGCCCAACCGACGTCAATTGCTGGCGCAACTGGATGTGGTGGAAGGGCGCCAAAGTCAGGTGGCCGATGGACTGGCAGTCATCTTCATCGACCTGGATGGCTTCAAGGACATCAATGATATGCATGGGCATCAGGCCGGCGACTGCCTGATCCGTAGCCTGAGCGAGCGCCTTCGCGCCCTGTGCCCGCCATTTGCCATGCTGGCGCGCGTCGGTGGCGATGAATTTGTCATTCTCATCGAGACGCCCGGCGCCCTTGGGGTCGCTGCCGAGATCGCGCAGCGGGTGAACGAAGAGGTTTCGCTACCGATCCTGGTGGACCGGCATATATTGCAGGTCGGCGCCAGCATTGGCCTGGCCGGAAACGGCGATCTGGTCAGCGCGCATGAATTGCTGCGTCGCGCCGACACCGCGATGTATCATGTCAAAATGTCCGGCAAGGGCGAGATCGCCGTCTATGATGCGGCTTTCGAACAGGGTCGGCTGCACCGGCTGGAGATTGAACAGCAAATCGGCGAAGGGCTGGCGAAAAGGCAATTCGATGTTTTCTATCAGCCGGTGGTCGATGCCAATACGCGCGCGATCGTCGCTGTCGAGGCGTTGATCCGCTGGCCACGACGCCCTGCCGGACCGATCGATACGCAACAGGTCATCGAGATTGCCGAGCTTACGGGGCAAATTCATCCCCTTGGCCTGTTCGTGCTGGATCGCGCCTGTCGCGATATTTTGTCATGGGACAACGTCAAGCTGAGCGTGAATGTATCGCCAGCGCAGTTTCGCGATCCCGGATTTGAACGGCAGATCCTCCACGTTCTGGAACAGACTAAGTTCCCGCCCCATCGGCTGCAACTGGAGATAACCGAAGGCTATCTTCTGACCCATCCGGAAAACGCCATTCGTGCGATCAAGGCGTTCAAGGCGATGGGTATTTCGATCGCGCTCGACGACTTCGGCACGGGTTTTACGAGCATACATTATCTGCGATCCTATGGGTTCAGCCATGTGAAGATCGACAAATCCCTGCTTGCTGGTCTTCCCCATGACAAAAGGGCGACCCTGCTGGTAACGGGCGCGATCAACCTGGCCCGCGGACTTGATATGCGTGTCGTCGCGGAAGGGGTCGAACATGAAGAACAGGCCGCCATTCTGTCTGCTTCTGGATGCGACGAATTGCAGGGCTATCTTTTCGGAAAACCCATGCCAGTCTCTGACATTCTGACGATGTATATTGCCAGCGCGGATCGGGACGCGCGGCAGACTCCACGCCTGCGTTCTGCCTGACCGGGATCAGGCTGTGTGCCTGACCCCGATGCGCAGTCAGGCGCGCATCTCTTCGGGCCAGTAGAGACGCATGGGATTGTCGATCAGCAGCTTGCGTTGCAGATCGGCGGTGGGCGCGATGCGCGGGATCATGTCGACCAGATGGCCGTCATCGGGAATGGCATCCTGCAGATTGGGATGCGGCCAATCGGTGCCCCACAGCACCCGGTCCTGATAGTCGGCGACCAGCGGGGCGACCGCGTCGGCAAAGCTGTTCCATGGGTCGCCGGTCGGGTCGAGCCGGTCGGGGCAGGTCGCCTTGAACCAGATGTCGTCGCGGCTGTCGAGGAAGGCGCGAAATGCCTTCATGTCCGGGCCATCGGGCCCCTGGGTCACGTCCGGGCGGCCCATATGGTCGATGACCAGTGGCACGGGGATGGCGTTCATGAAGGGGCGCAATTCTTCCAGAATATCCGCCTCGAAATAGATGACGACATGCCAGCCCGCGGGCAGTCGTCGGGCAACCTCCAGAAACTTGTCCTTGGGCGCGTCATCGACCAGGCGTTTGAGGAAATTGAAGCGGATGCCGCGTATCCCGCCTTCATGCAGGGCGGCAAGGTCCGCGTCGGAAATCGCCGGATCCACCACCGCGACGCCGCGCGCTTTGCCGTTGGATTTGGCGATAGCGTCCAGCGTCGCTGCATTGTCGGTACCGTGGCAACTGGCCTGGACGATCACATTGCGGGCAAAACCCAGATGGTCGCGCAAGGCGAACAGCATGTCCGGCCCGGCATCCTGTGGCAGATATTTCGCCTTCGCGCTGAACGGGAAGTCCGCCATCGGCCCGAACACATGGCAATGGGCATCGATCGCGCCGGGCGGCGGGGTGTAGAGCGGCCTGGACGGGCTGCCGTGCCAGCTGGTGATGCGGTCGGTCATGCGAAAATATCTCCATCCATCAGCTTGCGGGCGGTACGCAGCATGGCGGCGCTGGTGACGGCACCGCTTTCGTCCAGTTCCATGACGCAGGTGGTTTCGCCGGTCGGATGTTCGACCGACAGCGTCTTGCGATTGCCGTCCGGGATGCTGGCGACCTCGGCCGCGGGCGACCCTTCGATCAGGCAGGCGGTGGCGACGCTGACTGCGCCCAGAACGCCAATGGAGGCATGGGCGCGGTGGGGGATGAAGCTGCGCACAGTGACTGCGCCGCCATTGCGGGGCGGGGCGACGAGCATCATTTTCGGCACAGATTTTTCCCTGACGTCGCCCAGGTTCATGCGTTCGCCCACAGCCAGGCGGATCGCCTCTATCCGGGCTTTGAGCGCAGCATCCTTGTCCAGCGTATCGCGGTCTTCATAGCCGGTGACGCCAACATCGCTCGCCTTCATGACGACGCAGGGCATCCCGTTGTCGATCAGGGTGACCGGCACGCCTTCGACCGTATCGAAGGCGTTGCCGGTGGGCAGCAGCGCGCCGCAGGAGGAGCCGGCGGTGTCGCGAAATTCCAGCGGGACGGGGGCGGCGCTGCCCGGCACGCCGTCAATCCTTGCCTCGCCATCATAGCGGACGACGCCACCGGGCGTCTGGACCGTGGCGATGGCGATCTGGCCGGTATTTTCCATGAAAATGGCGACGCGGGTTTCGTCCTGCTGGGCGGGGACCAGCCCGCGTTCAATGGCAAACGGGCCAATGCCCGCCAGAATATTCCCGCAATTTTGCGCGTCGCTGACGATCGCCTGATCGACAAAGATCTGCAGGAAGAGATAGTCGATATCGACCCCTTCACGCTGCGACTTTTTGACGAGCGCGACCTTGCTGGTCAGCGGATCGGCCCCGCCCATGCCGTCGATCTGGCGCGGGTCGGGCGATCCCATAGCGCGCAGCAGGAAGGCGTCGCGGGCAGCGGTGTCGGCGGGCAGGTCGTCCGCGAGGAAATAGCCGCCCTTCGACGTGCCGCCCCGCATCCACATGACGCGGGCGCGATCAAACATATTTGAGGCCCATTTCTTCAAGCCGCGGACGCATGTTGTAAATGTCGAGGCCGAGTTCACCCGCCGCGAGGCGGACCCGCTTGGCTTCTTCGGCCGCTTCGCGCGCCTGCGCCTTTTCCAGCACCGATGCGGCATCGGCGCGGGGGACGATGCAGACGCCGTCATCGTCGGCGATCACGACGTCGCCCGCATTGACCAGAGCGTTGGCGCAGACGATCGGAACATTGACCGATCCCAGCGTAGCCTTGATCGTGCCCTGCGCATGGACAGCCTTGGACCAGACCGGGAAATTCATCTGTTTCAGGTCGCGCAGATCGCGGACGCCTGCATCGATGATGAGGCCGCGACAACCGCGCGCCTGGGCGGAGGTGGCGAGCAGGTCGCCGAAATAGCCATCGGTGCAGGGGCTGGTCGGCGCAAGGACGAGAATATCGCCTTCTTTCAATTGCTCGATCGCGACGTGGACCATCCAGTTATCGCCGGGAGGGGCGGAGATGGTGACGGCGCTGCCAGCGATGCGCGCACCGGGATAGATGGGGCGCATATGGGGGGCGAGCAGGCCAGTGCGGCCCTGGGCTTCATGGACGGTGGCGACGCCGCAGTGGGCGAGGCCGTCAATGACGGAAAGCTCCGCCCGTTCGATATTCTGGACGACGATGCCGGACATGGCGCTGATCCTTTTCCTAAAACCGACAGTGACATGGACATATGCAGCGCAATGCTCAAATCGGTTATGGCGCGGGCACATAAAATTTTGCTAATTATCAAAAATGGAGGCTGATCAGTTCAATATCCGGCATCTGGCCGCGATGGCCGCCGTGGTCGATCAGGGCAGTGTCAGCCTGGCGGCGCGGGCGGTCAACCTGACGCAGCCTGCGGTGACGCAGGGGATCGCCAAGCTGGAAGCGCAATTGGGCGTACCGCTGTTCGAGCGACGGCCGGGCGGGATGGTGCCGACCGACGTGGCGTTGCGGTTCAGGCCGCGTGTCGAGGTTGCGTTGCGGCTGATCGGCAGCAGCCGGGTGACGGCGGCGCAAATCCGGGCCTTTGTCGCGCTGGCGCGCGCTGGCAGCTATGCGGCGGCGGCGGCCATTGTAGGGGTAGCGGAGCCGTCGCTGCACCGCGCGGTCGGCGACCTGGGGTTGGCGCTGGGGGTGCGGCTGGCCGAGCGGCGGGGGCGGGGGCTGATGCTGACCCGCGCCGGCGTGGCCCTGGCACGGCGGTTGCGCCTCGCGCTGGCCGAACTGCGGCAAGGGCTGGAGGAAATCGCCGAACTTCGGGGGCAGGAAAGCGGCCGGATATTGGTAGGCGCGATGCCGCTCAGCCGAGCGCGGCTGCTGCCGCTGGCGATCACCAATTTCAGGCGCGAATCCCCGCAGGTCGATATTTCGGTCGTGGAAGGGTCGCATGCCGAACTGGTCGGGCCGCTGCGCGATGGCGAGATCGACATGATGGTCGGCGCCTTGCGCGATGCGACGATCGGACAGGATCTGGTGCAGCAGCCCCTGTTCGAGGATCGACCGACCATCTTTGCGCGTGCGGGACATAGGCTGGAGCAGGGATGGGACGGCGACGACCTGCGCCGCTTTCCGTGGATATTGCCGCCGGAAGGGACGCCGCTGCGCCAGTTGTGGCGGGCGATGTTCGCAGCGCTCGGCGGCGATTTGCCTGCGGTTCCGATCGAATGCGGATCGGTGATGACGGTGCGGCAATTGCTGGTGAGCGGCGACTATCTGACCCTGTTGTCGGTCGATCAGTTGCGGGTCGAACTGGATAGCGGAATGGTGGCGGATATTGGCCCGGCGCCCGGCGAGATCAGCCGCACCATCGGCCTGACGAGCCGGGCCGATTGGCGACCGACGCGCTTGCAGCAGCAATTCATGGCAGCGATCGAACAGGCAGCGGGAGAAGTAAATTCGTAAATTCTTATAGCCTGTCCCCGGATGTGATTGGCCGTTCGGCATACAATCCGGCATCCCCCTTTTCATGGAGCAGGAAGTCGGTCTGATCGGGTTTGGCGAAGCAGGGTCCACCTTTGCATTGGCGGGGGACTGGGCGGCCGCTGCCCATGTCTATGACATCAAAACCGAATCTGCGGCCACGCGCGAAGCGATGTTGGCTGTCTATGCGCAGGCGGGCGTGCTGCCCGCGCACTTTATCGAGGATGCGCTGGACGGCGTGAATCTGATCCTGTCGCTGGTGACGGCGGACCAGGCGCTTGTCGTGGCGGAAGCGGCGGCGGCGCTGATCGCGCCCGGCGCGATTTTCTGTGATTTGAACAGCGTAGCGCCGCAGACCAAGCAGGCAGCGGCGCAGGCGATCGAAGCGGCGGGCGCCCATTATGTCGATGTCGCGGTGATGGCCCCGGTCGATCCGGCGCGGCTGAACGTGCCATTGCTGCTGAGCGGCGACAAGGCGCCGATGGCCGAGGCCGGGCTTCAGGCCCTGGGTTTTGCCAGGACGCGCGTCGTGGGCGCCGACGTCGGACGGGCATCGTCGATCAAGATGATCCGGTCGGTCATGGTCAAGGGCATCGAAGCGCTGACCGCCGAGTGCGTGCTGGCGGCGGACGCGGCCGATGTGCTGGACGAGGTGCTGGCCTCGCTCGACGCGAGCGAGAAGGCGAGGCCGTGGGACGCGCGGGCCGATTATAATCTCGACCGGATGCTGGTGCATGGCCTGCGCCGCGCGGCCGAGATGGAGGAAGTCGTCAAGACGCTCGACGGGCTTGGCACGGGCGCGGCGATGACACGCGGGACGGTCGAGCGGCAGCGGGCGATCGGTGCTTTGCGGGCGTCGACGGTCCCGGAGGGTCTGGGGGCGAAGATTGGGATGATTTCTGCTTCGGCGTCGGTGGCGCGCGAGGCGGCGGAATAGACTTATGTGCTCCCGCCAGGGCGGGAGTCCAGTCCCGCCACCCGAACCGGGCGACCGCCTTCGCGGGAGCGCCGCGATAAGGGGAGGGGCGTTGGATAGGATAGTTGGAGACAAGCGCGGATGAGCCTGATTATCGATTGCCATGGCCATTATACGGTGTTGCCCAAAGGGCATGATGCCTGGCGCGAAGAGCAGAAGGCCGCGTTCAAGGCCGGGACGCCGTGTCCGCCCTATCCGGAGATTAGCGACGCGGAAATTCGCGAGACGATCGAGGCGAACCAGTTGCGTTTGATCAAGGAGCGCGGCGCGGACCTGACGATCTTTTCGCCGCGCGCGTCGGCCATGGCCCCGCATGTGGGCGATGAGGCGATGGCGAAGGAATGGGCGATCCGCTGCAACGACCTGATCGCGCGGGTGGTGGCGATGTTCCCCGAAACCTTCGTCGGCGTATGCATGCTGCCCCAGTCGCCCAAGGCGGACATGAGCAACAGCATTGCAGAACTGGAGCGGTGCGTCACGCAGCTGGGCTTTATCGGCTGCAACCTCAATCCCGATCCGGGCGGCGGACATTTCACCCATCCGCCGCTCACCGACAAATATTGGTATCCCTTTTACGAGAAGATGGTCGAGCTGGACGTCCCGGCGATGATCCATGTGTCGGGCAGCTGCAACCCGGCGATGCACGCGACTGGCGGCTATTATATCGCGGCGGACACGATTGCCTTCATGCAGTTGCTGGAGGGCGATCTGTTCAAGGATTTCCCGACGCTGCGCTTCATCATCCCGCATGGTGGCGGCGCGGTGCCCTATCATTGGGGGCGCTATCGCGGATTGGCCGACATGCTGAAAAAGCCCGATCTGTCGACCCATCTGATGAACAACATCTTTTTCGACACCTGCGTCTATCATCAGCCAGGCATCGACCTGCTGGCCGACGTGATCGACAACAAGAATATCCTGTTCGGGTCTGAAATGGTGGGCGCAGTGCGCGGGATCGATCCGACCACCGGCCAATATTTCGACGACACCAAACGCTATGTCGACGCGCTGGACATCAGCGATGCCGAGCGCGCCGCCATTTTCGAGGGCAATGCCCGTCGCGTCTTTCCCCGGCTTGACGCCAAATTGAAGGAGAGGGGACTATGATCACCGAAGATCCCAAGCATCAGGATATTCACGAATATCTTGCCGAGTTCGAGGATATTCCGGGCACGCGCGTCTATACGGCGGCGCGCGCCCGCAAGGGATATCATATGAACCAGTTTGCGATGAGCCTGATGAAGGATGAGAATCGCGCAAGGTTCAAGGCCGACGAGCGTGCCTATCTGGACGAATGGCCGCTGAACGAGGAACAGAAGGAAGCCCTGCTGGCGCGTGACTATAATCGCTGCCTGGACCTGGGTGGCAATGTCTATTTCCTGGCCAAGCTGTTTTCGACCGACGGAATTCCGTTCGCCGAAGCGGTCAGCACCATGACCGACATGAGCTTTCCCGAATATCGCGAAATGATGATGAACGGTGGCCGGTCGCCAGAGGGCGTGCGGTCGATCAGGGCCAACGCCGCGTCGAGCGGCGAAACCAACGAAGGAGCCAGATAATGGCGCGGATAACTGCTGGTGTGGCGTCGAGCCACGTGCCGCTGCTGGGCGTGGCGTCCGATTTCGACAAGGATCGCGACGATTATTTCGGGCCGATCTTTGCCGGCTATGACTGGACGCGGGAATGGGAGAAGGCGGAAAAGCCCGATGTCATCATCCTGGTCTATAACGACCATGCGTCCGCCTTTGACATGAAGATCATCCCGACCTTCGCCATTGGTTGCGGCGAACGCTATAAGTCGGCGGACGAGGGCTGGGGTCCGCGCCCGGTGCCCGACGTCGAGGGGCATCCTGACCTGGCCTGGCATATTGCGCAGAGCCTGGTGCTGGACGAATTCGACATGACCATCATCAACGAGATGGATGTCGACCATGGCCTGACCGTGCCGTTGTCCATGATGTTCGGCAAGCCCGACGCCTGGCCGTGCAAGGTCGTGCCGCTGGCGGTCAATGTCGTCACCTATCCGCCGCCGTCGGGCAATCGCTGCTGGGCGCTGGGCGAGGCGATCGCCAAGGCGGTCGACAGCTTCCCGGAAGATCTGAACGTGCAGATATGGGGCACGGGCGGCATGAGCCACCAGTTGCAGGGGCCGCGCGCCGGGCTGATCAACAAGGAATGGGACAATATGTTCCTGGACGGCCTGATCGGTGACAGCGACCATCTGCGCCGTATCCCGCACATCGAATATCTGCGCGAGACCGGCAGCGAAGGCATCGAGATGGTGATGTGGCTGGTGATGCGCGGCGCACTGGGAAAGAAAACCCGCGCGTTGCACCGCCACTATCATGTGCCCTGCTCCAACACCGCGATCGGCCATATGGTGTTGCGCCCCGACAATGGCGAGGGGCTGGACATGACCGGAAGCGAAACGGTGAGCGCGATCGCGGCTGAGTAAACCCCCTTCAAGATGGGTGCAGGCTCGCATCGCTCGCACCCACCCCTTCCCCCTCCCTTGAAAGGGAGGGGCTTATTATGGAGTAGTTTTCCATGCGTATTGCCCTGGCTGGTGCCGGCGCCTTTGGCGAAAAGCACTTGGATGGCCTGAAGAATATCGACGGCGTGAGCGTGACGTCGCTGGTCGGGCGCCGTCTGGACGCGACCCAGGCGATTGCCGACAAATATGGCATCGGTCATGCGACCACCGACCTTGCGGACACATTGGCCCGCGATGATGTCGACGCCGTGATCCTGTGCACGCCGACGCAAATGCATGCGGCGCAGGCCATTGCCTGCATGGATGCAGGCAAGCATGTCCAGGTCGAAATTCCGCTGGCCGACAGCTGGGCCGATGCGCAGGCGGTGCTGGCCAAGCAAAAGGAAACCGGGCTGACCTGCATGGTCGGCCATACGCGGCGGTTCAATCCCAGCCACCAATATGTCCATAACCTCATCACGGCAGGTGAGCTGAACATCCAGCAGATGGATGTGCAGACCTATTTCTTCCGCCGCAAGAATATCAATGCCAAGGGTGAGGCGCGGTCCTGGACCGACCATCTGTTGTGGCACCATGCCGCGCATACGGTCGATCTGTTTGCCTATCAGGCGGGCAAGATCGTGTCCGCCCATGCGATGCAGGGACCGATCCACCCGGAACTGGGCATCGCGATGGACATGTCGATCCAGTTGAAGAGCGAAAGCGGGGCCATCTGCACCCTGTCATTGTCGTTCAACAATGACGGGCCGCTAGGCACCTTCTTCCGCTATATCGGCGACACTGGCACCTATATCGCGCGCTACGACGATCTGGTGAACGGCAAGGAAGAGCCGATCGACGTCAGCAACGTCGCTGTGTCGATGAACGGCATCGAATTGCAGGACCGCGAATTCATCAGCGCGATCCGTGAAGGCCGCGAACCCAATTCGAGCGTTGCAAAGGTGTTCGATTGCTATCGCGTGCTGGGCGAGCTGGAGCAGCAACTGGTATAGTGGAGATCCCTTCGGGGTCGCAAGAAGGGCGCGGCGGGAAACCGACCGCGCCTTTTCCGTGTGTCAGGCCGTGACGAAAGGATGCGCCAGCCTGAGTTCGTCGAGCAGGGTTTCGAGCCGGGCGACATCGGCAAAGGGGCCGGTCGGCGTGACCGACCAGTTGCAATGGGGGTGGGTGGCGCGGCTGTAGAGGCGGATCGGGCCGATCAGCGTGCGCCAATGATGTTTGCTCTTGCCATGGTCGCGCAGCAATTTCGCCACGAGCAGGTCGGTCAGCTTGTCCACGGTCATGCGCCACGCATAGGGCCGGGGGCGGGCGGGTTCAACCGTCTCTGGCAGCGCGCCAGACACGGGGCGGCTGGCCGATATGGCGGGCGAAGAAGCGGGAGAAATAGGCGGGGTCTTCAAAGCCTGTGGCATAGGCTATCTCTGCCACCGACATTTGCGAATAAAGCAGCAGGCGGCGCGCCTCCAGCAAGGCACGATCATCGAGCATTTGGGCGGGCGATGTGCCCGCGACGCGCGCGCAGGCGTGCCGCAAGGCGGTAAGGCTGACGCCCAGCGCGCGGGCATGCTCCGATACCGGCTCGCGCTGGCGGAAGCGCCGTTCGATCCGTTCGCGCAACCGCGCGACGAGCGCTGCCTGACGCGCGGTGCCGGGCTGCGCCTGTTGGGTGAGGGCAGCGTGGCGCAGCGCCAGGACCATGAGGTGCAGCAGGGCGGATTCGACCGCAGCGCGCTGGCCGGGGCCGGACCAGCCCAGTTCCTGCGCCATCCGCGCGATCGCCGCTTCGGCAGCGTCGCCCTCCGCCTGTGGCAGCATGACCGCATGGGGATGGGCAAAGAGTGGCGCGAGATCGGCGTCGCGGGCGACAAGATGGCGCAGATAGGCCGCCGCGATGGTGGTGACATGGCCGCTGGATTCGCGATGCCAGGTGAAACCGTGGACGATTCCCGCCGGGACCAGCAACAGGCAGGGCGCCTCGAACCGGAATTCGTGGGCTTCGGCCTGCATCGCGCCACCGCCCCGCGCGATCAGGATGATATGGTGGAGATCGCGATGGACGTGCGGGCGGATCGTCCATTCGCTGGGGCGGGATCGGTCGTCCAGACTTTCGACATGGACGAACCCTTCCGCCACGCTGCGCTGCGGTTCGCCATAAAGATAGAAGCTGGGGACCGGGTCGACCGACATGCGCGGGCGCGTCAGGCGGGGCGGGGACGCAGCGGGATGAGCAGGCCTGCGCCGATCAGCGATCCAAGCGCCATGGCGAACGCAACCCAGGGCAGGCTGACATCGAGGCTGAACAGCAAGCCCGCCAATATGGGGCCCAGCGCCGCGCCGCCTCTGCCGACGCCGATGACAATGCCGGTCCCCCCGGCGCGCACGGCGGTCGGGAAGGATTGGGCAACCAGCGCGTAAAGGCCGACGACCGCGCCATTGGTGCAGAAACCGGCGGCGGCGGCAATCAGGCTGAGCCCCGGCAGCGTCGTCTGCTCCTGACCGAACAGGGTAACGAGACAGGTCGAGGCGACCATGGCGATGATGACGAGCGGCCGGATCGCGATCCGCCAGCTGAGCGCGCTCAGCAGCAAGGCGCCAAGCAGGCCGCCGACATTGGCCCATACCAGCACACCGCCCGCGGCCGAAGGCGCATAGCCCATGTCGACGACAATCTTGGGCACCCATTTCAGGATGAAATAGAAGGTCATGATATGGCAGAAATAGGCCAGCGTCAGCAGGATGGTGGTGCGCGCCAGGCCCGGTGCGAACAGCGCGGCGAAAGAGGCTTTGGGCGCGCCGGCATCAACCGGGGGCAGGGCATTGATCAGCGGCTGGCCCAGTCGGCCAAGCGCATCATTGATCCGCGACAAGGCGTTGGCGGGGCGCTTTTGCAGCAGGAAGCCGATCGATTCGGGCAGCAGGAACCAGATGAACGGCAGGAAGAGGGCCGTGGCGATGCCGCCCAGCAGGAAGATGTCGCGCCAATTGCCCGCGACCAGTAATTGGGAGGCGACCGATCCACCCAGGATCGCCCCCGCAGGATAGCCCGCCGCCATGATGGCGACAGCCAGGCTGCGCGCGCGGGCATTGGCGAGTTCGGCGACCATCGCATTGGTGCAGGCGAGCATCCCGCCAATGCCAAGGCCTGTGGCCAGGCGGATGATCGAGAGCGAAATGACGTCCCACGCCTGCGTCGCCGCGCCCATGCCGAGCGCCATGACGATGAGGCAGAAGATAATGGTCGGGCGTCGTCCGATCCGGTCGGCAACATTGCCGAGCAGGACCGATCCGACCGCCATGCCGATCAGTTCCATCGAGAGGACGAGGCCAAGCGCAGCGCGATCGACACCCCATTCCTTCGCGATGCCGGGCGACGCGAAGCTGATGGCCAGCACATCGAACCCGTCCAGCGCATTGAGCAGAACACATAATATGATCGCAATGATCTGAAGCCGCCCCATCGGCGCTTCGTCCAGTTGCCGCCGGAGGTCCGTTGCCTGTTCCGCCATCCTCAATCCTTTATTCTTAGCCAACCGCGAAAATATCGAGCCGCACATGGTCTCTATAGCGCGCCGCGGTGCAGAGAAAGACCGTGCGGCCAAGCCATGCGTGCGGACCATCGCTCGCCACCTCGAACCGGGGGGTGGTGCGAAAATAATAGAGGGCAGGGTCGACTATCTCGCCCGCTGCGATCCGGGCCAGCACCGGGGCGGGCCCATGGCGATAGCCCGGATTGACGATCGACAGGATAGCGCCGTCGCTGGCCTCGATCGAATAGCGGGCGAGAATGTCGGCGGTCCCATCCGGGCGGATGGACTGCCAGTCTGCGCCGCCGGGCAGGATTTTGCCGGTCAGGCGCGGGCCATCCACGCTGCCGCCGGTAAT